>JAFAIN010000299.1 GCA_019236695.1 Acidobacteriota bacterium
GTGGTGGTGGTGGTGGGCGAAACGCTCACCGGCGTGCCGCTCGTCACCGTGCCAGCACCGTTGTTGGTGGACCCGGTGCCGCCGCTGAAGGTGGCAGTGAGGGTGGTCGCTCCTCCTGCCGTGATGGCGGGCACGCCGGAAACGAAACTGCTGATGGCGGGCGCCGCCACCACTGAGAGGGTGAAATTCTGCGTGGCGGGCGTGCCTACGCCGTTGGTCGCCGTAAACGTAATGTTGTAGGTTCCGGTTGTGCCGGCTGCGGGCGTGCCCGACAAAGCTCCCGTCGTGGCATTAAACGTGACTCCGCTCGGCAGGTTCCCTGATTCGGTCAAGGTTGGAGCCGGCTTCCCGGTCGTCGTGACCTGGAACGTGCCGGCAACCCCAACCGTGAATGCAGCATTCGCCGCGCTGGTGATGGCCGCAATTACATTGCTTGACCCGCCAAAGATGAAGCACCCGCTGTTCAACAACGTGGCGGCAATCGCCGTTAACGTCAGAACCAAAGCAGGAATGCGGGAACCACATGACTTCGAATGCGACACAAAAACCCCCTCGCGGCGGAACTGCTGCGCGATAGACACGTGCCTGCGCGCGCGACCTGGATGCGCGACTAATCCTCGGTGGCCCCGCACTGTTTTGCCGTGACTGGCATCACGACATCGCGTGACACTTCCGGCACGTGCGGCCCACATGCAGCTTTTTTGAATTCCTAATCACATCACCAGAGTTGCTGAATGCAGTCAAGGGAACGTTGGTAACGGATCAAGAATGTGGTGGAAATCTTCGGGTGAGGAGCGTTATTTGCACCGGAAGCAGTGCACGCACAGCAGCCGCCATAAGGCGAAAGCCGTATAGCATTGCGCGATCCGGGTGCGGGGCGCGCGGCCCGCCTCGGGCATCGAGCACGCGCCGTTGCGCGGTTTGACACTCCCGCGCGCCAACTTCTAATCTTGAGAGTTTCATCACGCACCTGGTTCGCACCAGCAATGCCCGATAACTACTTTGCGAATTACATCCCGCTGCTCATTCATTTGGTGATTGCGTTTCTGGTTGCAGCGGCCATCGTTCTGCTTTCCGCGCTGCTGGGCAAGCACCGGCCAGGCCGGGTGAAGCTGCAGGCGTATGAGTGCGGCATGACGCCCACCGGAGACGCGCGCGAGCGTTTTTCGGTGAAGTTCTACCTGGTGGGAATGCTCTTCATCCTGTTCGACGTGGAAGCCGTGTTCCTCTATCCCTGGGCAGTGGTGTACCGCGAGCTGAAAATGTTCGGCTTCTGGGAGATGCTGGTTTACATCGGCATCGTGCTGGTGGGGTTCTGGTACGTGTGGAAGAAGGGCGTGCTTGACTGGTCGCGGAGCTACGGAGGCGAGGCGTGATGCCGCCGGCCGCCCCGATTACCGGTATCGAGCAGCTCAGGGAACGCGAGCCGCTGAACGCGTTGCTCGCCTCGCGCGAAGGCGCCATTGAGGGCGCCAGGTTCGATCGCGATGAGCTCACCCTTGAGATTCGGCGCGAAGCCATTGCCGAAGTTTGCGAATTCCTGCGCCATCACGAGCAGTTTGGCTTCCTTGCCGACGTCACCTGCACTGACTGGTATCCGGAAGAGCCGCGCTTTCACGTGGTGTATTCCCTGCTTTCCCACGCCCGCAAGCTCCGCGTGCGACTGAAAGTAAAAGTCGCAGGCGCAGACGCTCGCGTTCCCGCCCTGACCCCCATGTGGCCGGCGGCCGACTATTTCGAGCGCGAGGTTTTTGATCTCTTCGGTGTGCGCTTCGAAGGACATCCGTACCTGCGGCGCATCCAGATGCCCGATGACTGGCAAGGCCACCCGCTCCGCAAGGACTATCCGGTCGAGGGATACCGCTGATTCATGGCTCAGCTCGCCGCCAACCCGGAAGCCGTTCAGGACCGCACCATGATCCTCAACATGGGGCCGCAGCATCCGTCCACTCACGGCGTGCTTCGCCTCATCCTTGAGGTGGATGGCGAATCGGTGCTGCGCATGATGCCCGACATCGGCTACCTGCATACCGGAATCGAGAAGACATACGAGGCAAAGTTTTACCAGCAGGGCATTCCGCTCGCCGACCGCATGGATTACCTGGCGCCCTTCCATAACGAAATGGGCTTTGTGCTGGCGGTCGAGCGGCTGCTGGGCATTGAGGCGCCGCCGCGCGCGCAATGGATGCGCGTGCTGCTCAATGAATTGCAGCGCATCAGCTCGCACCTGGTCTGGCTGGGCACGCATGCGCTCGATATCGGCGCCATGTCGGTGTTCCTCTATTGCTTCCGCGAGCGTGAGGAGATCCTGCGCCTGTTCGAAGCCCTTGCCGGCCAGCGCATGTTTACGGATTACTTCCGCGTCGGCGGGCTGGCGCTGGAACCGCCGCAAGGATGGCTGGCCCGCGTGAAGAAGTTTGCGTCCACGTTCCCCAGCCGCGTGGATGAGTACGAAGACCTGCTCACCGGCAATCCCATTTTCCAGGAGCGCACAAAAGGGGTAGCCCGCATTTCGGCCGAGGATGCGCTGGCGCTCGGCCTCAGCGGGCCATCGCTGCGCGCCAGCGGAATCGATTGGGACCTGCGCCGCGACGCGCCCTACTCCAGCTATCAGAAATTCCGCTTCCGCGTGCCGGTTTCCACCAGCGGCGACGTGTGGGCGCGCTACATCGTTCGCGTGCAGGAATTCCGTGAATCCAATGCCATGGTCCAGCAGGCGCTCGATGGCATGCCCGAAGGGCCCATCACGGCTGATGCCCCAAAAATTGTCCTCCCCGACCGCGACAAGATGAAGACGCAGATGGAAGCGCTCATCTACCACTTCAAGATCGTTACGGAAGGTTTTGCCGTGCCTGCGGGCGAAGTTTACCAGGCAGTGGAATCGCCGCGCGGCGAGCTCGGCTTTTATATCGTCAGCGACGGCACTGCCAAGCCGTATCGGGTGCACGTGCGCGCCCCCTCGCTGGCCAACCTGCAGGGCCTGCCAAAAATGTGCGAAGGCCGCCTTATAGCGGACGTGGTCGCCGCCATCGGCAGCATCGATATTGTGCTGGGAGAGATAGACCGGTGAAGGGATTTGTAATTTCGTAATTTGTAATTTCGTAATTTAGAGTGCCGATGGATGGCAGAAGAGACGCCGCAGGAGCAGCTTCGCGGGCGAACCAAGCGTTTTGCTTTACGAGTCATCCGGCTGTACCGCTCACTGCCGAAAGGCGGTGAGGCGCAGGTCCTGGGAAAACAGGTCCTAAGGAGCGGCACCTCGGTTGGAGCGAATTACCGCGCCGCCTGCCGGGCGCGGTCTCGACCGGAATGGCTGGCCAAAATGGGGATCGTAACCGAAGAAGCCGATGAGAGCGTTTACTGGATGGAACTGCTGGTTGAGGCGGAAATTGTGAAACAGAAACAGCTCGAAGGGCTCCTCCAGGAGGCTCGCGAATTGACTGCGATTTTTACCGCCGCGGTGGATACTGGGCGGAAGAATTTGTAATTTCGTAATTTCTGATTTCGTAATTTTCGAAATTATAAATTTCGAAATTACAAATTAAAATGCTTGTCTCTGACAAACTCGACTCCTTCTTCACCGAAAAGATGAAGGAATACCCCACCCAGCGCTCTTTCCTGGTGCCCATGCTGCTGTACACCCAGGATGAGCTTGGGTATCTCAGCGACGACGCGGTGGGCTATATCGCCGGCAAAGCCGGATTGTCGGAGCTGGAAGTTCGCAACGTCATCAGCTATTACAGCATGCTGACCACCAAGCCTCGCGGCCGGTACAACGTGCAGGTATGCACCAATATCTCCTGCATGCTGCGCGGGGCGCAGGAGCTTTTCGAACATTGCCGGCAACGGCTGGGCATAGGCCACAAGCAAACCACCCGGGACGGGCAGTTCTCGCTGGAAGAGATTGAATGCATCGGCGCGTGCTCCTGGGGCCCGGCCGCGCAGGTGAACTACGACTTCCACGA
>JAFAIN010000317.1 GCA_019236695.1 Acidobacteriota bacterium
CAACGTCTTCGCTCGAGTTCATGCCTCCGCGCCCGAAAAATGGCGCCACGTTCGGGTACAGATAAAACGCTCCTTCCGGCCGGTGGCAGATCATGCCCGGTATTTCCTTCAACCCGGCCAGCATGCGGTCGCGCAGGAGGATGTAGTCGGCGCGCATCTCCGCCACGCACTGCTGGGAGCCGGTTAATGCGGCGATGGCCGCAGCCTGCGCAATCGAATTCGGGTTCCCGGTGCTTTGCCCCTGCAATTTCTGCATCGCCGAAATAATGGTGCGCGGCCCCAGCGCATACCCCATTCGCCAGCCCGTCATCGAATAGGTTTTCGAGAGGGAGCCGATAAGGACCAAATGCTCGCGGCAGCCGGTGAGCGAACCCACCGAGAACAGGCGTCCGCTGTAGTTCAGGTAGACGTAGCATTCATCGGAGATGACGTAGATGCCGCGCCGGTGGGCCAGTTCGACAATGCGCTCCAGGTCTTCCGGGGCCGCAACCGCGCCCGAAGGATTGCAAGGCGAGTTCAGGATGATGGCTCGAGTGCGCGCCGTGATCAAGCGCTCCACCATCTCCGGTCTCAGCGCAAATCCGTTTGCCTCGTCCGTCTCCACGAACACGCAGTCGCCGCCCGCGTAGCGCACAATGTCCTTGAATGAAACCCAGTAGGGCGCCGGAACGATAACTTCATCTCCGTGGCTCACCAGCGCCTGCACCGCGTTGAATAGCGCCTGCTTGCCCCCACTGGATGCTGCGGCTTCTTCGACCGCGTAATCCGAGCCAAAATCCTGGGCGTGGCGCGCGCAAATGGCGCGGCGCAGTTCCGTCACTCCTCCTACCGGCGTGTATTTCGTAAAGTCGCGCTCAATGGCTGCGATCCCCGCCAGCTTGATGTGTTCCGGGGTGGAAAAGTGAGGCTCGCCCGCCCCAAAATCCGCCAAATCAATGCCGGCGGCCTTCATCCGGTCAGCTTCCGTCGCCGCTGCCAGCGTGGCCGAAAAGCCGATGCGGTTGATGCGCTCCGTCAGCGGCGGGGCGGTTACGGCCAGGGGATTCATTTGCGCCTCCTCTTCCTTTGCGGCGTGATGCTGCCCACGCTCGAGTCGATTTCGTGTGCCTCGGTCGGCGGCTCCAGCGCCGGTACTCGCGACCCCGCCTCGCGCAGCGCGGCCCGCAGCCGCCTCGCCACCAGCGGCGGCACCAGCGTGCTTACATCCCCCTGCAGCCGCGCAATTTCCTTCACCAGCCGCGAGCTCAGGTACGAGTAAGCCTCCGCCGGCATCATGAACACGGTTTCGATCCTCGGCTGCAGCTTCCGGTTCATCAGCGCCATCTGCAGCTCGTATTCGTAGTCGCTGATGGCGCGAATGCCGCGCAGCACCGCAACTGCATGCTGCCGCACCGCATAATCCACCAGCAGACCGTCGAACGTCTCCACCCGTACATTGCGGCACTGGCGCGCCATTTCGCCCAGCATGGCGCGCCGCTCCTCCACCGGAAACAACCCCTGCTTCTCCCGGTTGTGCAGGATGGCCACAATCAGCTCATCGAAAATCTTGGCGCCGCGCTCGATCAAATCGAGGTGGCCGTTGGTAGGCGGGTCAAAGGATCCCGGGTAGATGGCAATCCGCTTCACGTAGCCTCAGGCAGTGCTGAAGCTGATTTTATGCGAACTAGAGCGCATTTCGTAAACCGAGTGCCTTGGGATGCTCTTCTCCGCGCCTCCGCGCCTCCGCGGTGAAGACAAGCCAATTTCGAATTTACGAAATTACAAATTACGAAATGACTTTCAGTCAGCCGAGTAGCTGATTTCCATTCGCCGCGCGCCCTGGCAGGCCAGCCCGGCAATGATGGCGCTCAACGTCAGCAGCCCCAGCACCGCAACTGCTTTGGGCAGCGGCTGCGGCACTACCAGGAAGAACGCCACAAACCCGTTTTGCGCCTGGTCAAGATCGGTCATCTGCTTCAGGTAATAGGCGATGGTCAGCTTCTGCAGCAGTGACGGCATCATTCCGCTGATGGTCTCCCACCCCATCAGCAGCGCCGCCGGAACAATCGGGTTGCGAAATACCAGGCTGAGGGCGAAAAATACCGCTCCATATCCCACGCACGCCATCACCGTGGCCAGCAGGTAGCCGCCCAGTTCCGCCATCCCCGGGCCGTTAAACACATAAGCCCGCCCGGCGGCCCCAATGTGCCCGTACATCAGGGCAAAACTCACCAGCACGCCGCCGCCGAAAATTGTGGATGACGCCGCTACCCCGGCAAGCAGCTTGCCCACCGCCAGCACCTCGCGCCGCACCGGCGCCAG
>JAFAIN010000270.1 GCA_019236695.1 Acidobacteriota bacterium
ACCGCCGAGTATTACGAAACCATCATCAGCCTGGCGGAATCGCCGGTGCAGCGCGGCGTTATCTGGGCGGGCACGGATGACGGGCAACTGTGGATGACGACCGACGGAGGCGGGCACTGGAACAGCATCATCGGCAATGTGAAAGGCGTGCCGAAAACCGCGGGCATTTCGCGTATCGAGCTTTCGCGGACCGATGCGAACACAGCGTTCGTATCGTTCGAAAACCACATGTTCGACGACTTCCATCCCTACATCTACAAAACGACTGATGGCGGGAAGACGTGGACGAGCATCATCAGCAACCTGCCGGAAAAGGATTATGTATGGGCCATCCGGCAGGATCCGCGCAACCCCAACCTGCTGTATGCCGGCACCGAACTGGGGCTGTTTGCCAGCTTCAATGGAGGCGGCGAGTGGATGAAGCTGCGGCTGGGAAACCTGCCGCCGGTGGCGGTGCGCGATGTGAAGGTGCATCCGCGGGACAACGATCTGCTGGTGGCCACGCACGGGCGCAGCCTGCAGATTTTTGACGATGCCACAGCGCTGCAGGAGATTACGCCGGAAGCGCTGGCGGAAGATGCGCATTTGTTCGGCATGCGGCCGGCGCTGCGCGTATCCACGCGCGGCTCGCATCCCGGCATGGGCGACGGCAGCTACCTGGGCCCGAATCCGCCCTACGGCGCGCTGATTACGTACTACCTGAAGCAGAAGCTGGAGCCCTCGGCTGACGCGAAGATGGAAATCGTGGATTCGGGCGGGGCGGTAATTCGAGAGATCAAAAATTTCCCGCGCGACGCCGGGTTGAACCGGGTGGCGTGGGACCTGCACGTGGAAGGGCCGAAGACGCGGCGCGATCCCACGCCGGAGGAGCGCGAGCGCATGCAATCGTTCTTCTTCCGGGCTCCCACCGGCCCGCAGGTGCTGCCGGGCGAATACAAAGTGCGCTTCACGGTGAAGGGCAGGAAGATGGAGGAGCCAGTGACAGTGCGGCTCGACCCGACCGTGAAGGTCACGATGGCCGAACTGCAGCAGCAGTATGACGTGGGGATCAAGCTGCGGGACATGGTTTCCACGGTGAACCTGGCGATGCGCTCGCTCGACAGCCTGGGGCAACAGTTCCATACGCTGCAATCCACGGTTCACAGCCTGACGCCCGACGCGCCGCCGGCATTGCACGAAACCATTACGACCGATCTGAAGCAGCTCGATGTGCTGGAGCTCAAGCTGGTGCGCAACGAGAATGCCCCGCCGTACAGCCTGGGGCCGCGGCTGAGCGAATCTCTGCAGGAGCTGTCATCTTCCATTGATCGCACGAACTCGGCGCCGACCAGGGCGCAGATGGAGCTCTTCCAGGAATTTCAGGGCGAGTTCCAGCAGCGCATTGCGGAAGTGCGGCAGTGGAACAACGAGACCGTGGCAAAGCTGAACGGCATGCTGCAGCAGAACAAGATTGCGCTGGCGGTGTGGGACGGCAACCTGCTGCCTGATCTCGGCCCCGCAGCCACCAAAAGCGCCGCAGCCACCGGGCAGGAGGAACAGAAGAAGTAACGAGGAGTGCGAAACTGCGAAAGTGCGAAAGTGCGGAATTGACCGAGGGTCCTCCGGGATAGCCCCGGTTGGTTCAATTTCGCAGTTCCGCACTTTCGCACTTCCGCACTGCGGAGTCGCTTTCACAGTTCCAGCGCCCGTTACAATAGAAGTGAGTGCCGGCATCGAATCTCCTTTCAAAACTGAATCCGCAGCAGCGTGAGGCGGTGGAGCACACGGAAGGTCCGCTGCTGATCCTGGCGGGGGCCGGCTCGGGCAAAACACGGGTCATTACGTTCCGCATTGCTCACTTGATGGAGCACACCGGAGTTGCTCCTGACGCCATCCTGGCAGTGACGTTTACCAACAAGGCTGCGGCCGAGATGCAGGAACGCGTACAGCGGCTGGTGGGCTACGGCTCGCTGGCGCAGCCGCTGATTGCTACGTTTCATTCCTTCTGCGTGCGCCTGCTGCGCCGCGACATTGAAGCAGGAAATCCGGCCAAAGGCATCGGCTACCGCAAGGATTTCGCCATCTACGATGAAGCCGACCAGCAGGCGGTGGTGAAGGCAGCCATCCGGCGGCTGGGGCTCGATGAAAAGCAGCTCACGCCGCGCACCGCGCTGGCGCACATTTCCTGGGCAAAGAACCACATGCTGGATCCTCAGGAGGCCTACCTAAACTCCACCGATCCGAAAACGGAAAAGATTGCGCATGTGTATGAGATCTACCGCCAGGAACTGCGCAAGGCGAATGCGCTGGATTTCGATGACCTGCTGCTGGAAACGGTGCGCCTGCTGAAGGCGGCAGATGAGGTGAGGCAGAAGTGGGCGCGGCGTTTCGAGTACATACTGGTTGACGAGTACCAGGACACCAACCGCCCCCAATATGAATTGCTGCGGCTGCTCTCGGGCGAGCACCACAACGTGTGCGCGGTGGGCGACGAGGACCAGAGCATCTACTCGTGGCGGGGCGCGGACATCCGCAACATCCTGGAATTCGAGCGGGATTTTCCGAACGCCGCGATCATCCGCCTGGAGCAGAACTACCGCTCAACGCAAACCATTCTGCGGGCGGCTTCGGCGGTGGTAGCGCACAACGTGAAGCGCAAGGGCAAGGACCTGTGGACCACGAGGCAGGGCGGCGCGGGCATTGGCTACTATGAAGCGCCGAACGGGGAAAACGAAGCGCTGTTTGCCGCCGACTACGTGCAGAAGTATCTGCGCAAAGCGGGCCAGGAAGGAGAAGCCAACCCGCGCGCGGCCGTACTGTACCGCACGAACTTCCAGTCGCGGCTTTTTGAAGAAGCCATGCGGCGCTATGGGCTGAAGTACCACGTGGTGGGCGGCTTTTCGTTTTATCAGCGCGCCGAGATCAAGGACATGATCTCGTACCTGAAGGTGGTGCTGAACCCGCATGATTCGGTGGCGCTGCTGCGGGTAATCAACACGCCGGCGCGCGGCATCGGCAAGACCACGCTCGAGATTCTGGAGCGGATTGCGCTGGAAACCGGGGCATCCATGTGGACGGCGATGGAGCGCGCGCTGGAGGGACAGTTGCTGCCGGCGCGGGCGCTCGGCATGCTGGACGCCTTCCGGGCGATAATCCGGGAGGCCCGCGCGCTGCTGGGCGAGCCGGCGCCAGGGCCGGCAGAGACGCCTGGGGAGGCCGCGCTGCCGGCGGCAGAGGCCGCGCCGGATGACTCGATCAACTTCGCGTTTGGTTTTGCCGATGACGAAACTGCCGCCGCGCCCCCGGGCCAGGAAACTTCCGCGAGCACTGCACCCGCAGCAGAGCAGGCAACGCAGCGGCCGGCGACCACCGCCGAGCTGCTGAAGTTCCTGCTGGACCGCATCGGCTACATCAAAGGGCTGGAAGAGGAGGACACGCCGGATGGTTATGCCCGCATTGAGAACCTGAAAGAGCTGGTGAATGCGGCCATGGATTCGCGCGACCGGGGCGAATCGTTGAGCGAATTTCTGGATCATGCCGCCCTGGTATCGGATACCGACCAGTACGACGCGGGCGCGCAGATTACGCTGATGACGCTGCACTCGGCCAAGGGCCTGGAGTTTCCGCTGGTGTTCCTGGTGGGCATGGAAGAAGGACTGTTCCCGCATTCGCGCACGCTGCTGGCGCCAGACGACATTGAGGAGGAGCGGCGGCTCTGTTATGTGGGCATGACGCGCGCCATGGATGCGCTGGTGGTTTCTCGGGCGCGCTCGCGGCGCCGCTACGGGTCAGATATGCCGCAGACAACGGTGGCGTCGCGGTTCCTGGAGGAGATTCCGGGTGAACTGCTGGAGAATGTGGGGGGGGCTTCGCGGCAGCCGTCGGTGTTTGAGGAGTACGGATACGGCCGCGACGGTGCGCGATCAGGCGCGAGCCGGGCGGAGCGAGCTTACAGCTACGAAGACGAAGACCAGAGCGTGGCCGAGCGGCCGCGGCCCCGCCCGGGGCAGAAGAACGGACCCGCAGCGCCGAAATACAACAGCATTGACAACATTGCGCAGTTCTTCGCTTCGCGCGGCAAGAAATTTGTTCGGCCCGTAACACCGGTGGCCGAACCGGCCGGAGTTACGGGCTTCCGCCCGGGCCAGCAGGTGCGGCACCCCAAGTATGGCGAAGGGCGGGTACTGCGGCGGGAAGGCGAGGGGGAACAGGCGAAGCTTACGATACAATTTCCCCGATTCGGCATGAAAAAACTGGTGGAGAAGTATGCGGGCCTGGAGCGCATGTAGGCTTTCCGGGCGGTTTGATATAGAAGAGGAGAGATGGCAAATACAAAATCACTGAGCAGAGAAGAACGGAAAGCCGAAAAGCGCGCGGCCCGCAAGAAGCAGGCGCCCAAAAAGCCGCGCGATTATGCGCGCGGGTCAAAGAAGCCGAAGGTCAAGAAGCTGGCCCGCGGCCAGGCCAAGCGGTAGCCACCTCAAATACCGTGAGCCAACTCCTAGCCCGAAAATCGATTGACAAGCTGATAGCGGAGTCGGAGCAGCCCGAGCACCGGCTCAAGAAGACGCTGGGCCCGTGGTCGCTGACGGCGCTGGGCATCGGCGCCATCATCGGCTCCGGAATTTTTGTTCTCACCGGAACCGCGGCGGCGGGCGAGCACTTCGAAATCCCTTCGCTGCTTCACGCCCAGGTGCTGGACCTGATCACAAACTTCCTCCAGCATGGCACCACATCGGGGGCGTTGATGCACGGGCGGCCGGCTGCCGGCCCGGCCATCGCGCTCTCGTTCATCCTGGTTGCAATTGCGTGCAGCTTTGCGGGGCTGTGCTACGCCGAGCTGGCGTCAATGATCCCGATTGCGGGCAGCGCCTACACCTATTCGTATGCCACGCTGGGCGAGATCTTCGCCTGGATCATCGGCTGGGACCTGATCCTGGAATACGCCGTCTCAAACGTTGCGGTGGCGGTGGGCTTTGGCGGCTATCTGAAGGCGCAGCTCGCGGCCTTCGGGCTGAATATTCCGGACCGCTGGTCGACTTCGATTTTTGCCGGCGGCCAGCTCACCGGAGCTTATTTCAACGTGCCCGCATTCCTGGTCGTAATGGTGCTTACGGTACTGCTGGTGCGCGGGGTCAGGGAATCGGCCGAAGCCAACAACGTCATGGTGGTTATCAAGATTGGGGCGATCTTCACTTTCCTGGTGGTGGGCGGAATGATGGTGCGGCCGGCGAACTGGCATCCGTTTGCGCCGGCCGGCTTTGCCGGAGTGGTGACGGGCGGAGCCATCATTTTTTTTACCTATATCGGGTTCGATTCGGTTTCGACTGCGGCCGAGGAAGCGCAGACGCCGCAGCGCGACATTCCATTCGGCATTATCGCCTCGCTGATCGTCTGCACAGTTCTGTATGTGGGGGTGGCGCTGGTGCTGCTGGGCATGATGCGCTACACCACTTTTGTGTCGGCGCCCGGCAACGCTGCCGCGGATGCGCCGGTGGCTTATGCGCTGAAAACGCTGGGCGCAAGCCGCGCGTGGCAAAGCATCATCATCATCGGCGCGCTGATGGGAATGCTCTCTTCCCTGCTGGTGTTCCAATATGGGCAAACGCGCATCTGGTTTGCCATGTCGCGTGACCGGCTGTTTCCCCGGATTTTTTCCGCGGTCCATCCGCGGTTCAAGACCCCGCACTGGTCAACCTGGATTGCCGGGCTGCTGGTGGGAATTCCCGCGGGGATTGTGGATATCGGCGATGCGGCCGACCTTTCGAATATCGGCACGCTGTTCGCCTTCGTGCTGGTTTCGCTGGGCGTGATCTTCCTGCGCCGCACCCAGCCCGATCGCCCGCGGGCTTTCCGGGTTCCGCTGGTGCCGCTGTTCCCCATCATTTCTGTGGTGCTGTGCGGAGGGCTGATGACCGGCCTGACGGTGATCACCTGGCTGCGGTTTGTGATCTGGCTGGCGATCGGGCTGGTGATCTATTTCCTCTACAGCCGGCGGCACAGCGAGTTCGCCAAACCACGGCCGTGAACATCTCGAATTTCATCCTGTCGTTGCCCAAGGCCGAGCTGCACCTGCATCTGGAAGGCACGGTCGAGCCGGGCACGCTGATGGAGCTGAGC
>JAFAIN010000021.1 GCA_019236695.1 Acidobacteriota bacterium
ACATCGGCGAAGGGCACGCGGACGAACTGCGCCTGGCCGCCGGCATAGCCGCCCAGCAAATGGGTGTAGCCGAAGAGGCCGGAGCATGCGTAGCCATACATCTTCTCCATCATCCAGGCGTTCGGGTTGGTGTTGTCACACAACGACCACAGCTTCTGCGAGCAGAACCAGCATCGCCCGCAAGCGATGGTGAACGGAACCACCACGCGATCGCCCACTTTCAGGTTCCTGACTTCGGGGCCGAGGTCCACCACTTCGCCCATGAATTCATGCCCAAGAATGTCGCCCTGCTCCATGGCCGGCATATAGGCGTCGTAAAGGTGAAGGTCAGAGCCGCAAATGGCGGTACGCGTGACGCGAATGACGGCGTCATGAGGATTGATAATGGAAGGATCGGGCACGCTTTCAACCCGAACGTCTTCCTTTCCCCACCAGCACAGCGCTTTCATAACTCCTCCCGAATTGCCATTGCAGAATCTGATGAGCTCAATTCTGAATCGAAATGCTCATGCCACCGTACGCTGCCGATTCAGGCGGCGGTTGCCGAACATCTCGCGGTCGAACGGCTCCATGGTCCTGATCTTCACGGACCGGCGGCCGCTGGGCTGGCCCTCGGTGGTGGGCAGTTCGCCGGTTTCCATCAGTGCCTTGAAGCGCCGCAGATCCTCGCGAATCTGCTGTTCCGGATGCCTGAACAGCATGAGGGCTACGGCCTCGCCTGCCCTTCCGGCAGGGCAGTGGTATTCGAGGCGCACGTGAACCTCGGTTCCGCGATTACCCGGCGCCGGAATGAACTCCACGCTTCCGCGATGATCCAAAGCGGAGCCGGGAAGCGAACGCCAGGCCAGCCGCCGGTTCTCCACGTCTTCCACCACTTCGGCATCCCACTCCAGGCTGCGGCCAAAAGGCGCAGCCGCCACCCAGTGAGAGCGGCGAGAATCCAGCCGGCGCACGCTCTTGAGGTAGCGCATAAATCGAGGAAGCTCCTCGAGCTTTTTCCAGAAGCCATAGAGTTCCTGGGGTGGGCGGGCGATGGTTACGGCTTTAGCGACATTCGATTCCAGCCATGGCCCCTGCCGACTGCGGTTCACCGCAGTCGAGAGCAGCAAGCCGCCGGCGCCGGCCAGAGCCGCTCCGGCCAGCGAGCTGCTCCTTGAGCGCCGCGCCAACGCCCACGCTGCGCCGCCAATCACCAGCGCGCCGGCTCCGCCGAGCCGGAGCCAGTTTCCCGATTGTTTTGATCGCCGGTAATCGAGATTTTGGGACATGCTCGCGCCTCCGCCAAACGGTTTCGGATGCCCGCCATGGGGAAAGGTTTGCGCAGCAGGGCGGTGAAAGGAGCGGATTTCGCCCGCGGCGGGCAGAGGAGAACTGCTCTACCTAAATACCCTCCGCGGCTCCGCCTCCGCGATGGAACCGTGTTAAGGAGAGCCGGCTTCCAACTTTCCGGAGGAGCTTTGAATCTTAGTGACGAGATGCAGAGTACAAGTGTCCCCACGGCAGCCAATTTCATTATCATCACGTGCCTGGCAATCTACGGGTTCGGGCTTTTTGCCGAGTATCACGCACGGGGCCGCTGGTCAAAGAATGTAACCGCCCTGCTGGCCGGGCTGGGCATGCTGGTTCTGGCATTTGCCCTGGTGCTGACGCCTGCCAATGCGTCAGTCATCGCCGCCATCGCGCGCACCAGCGCCTCTGACGTGCTGCTTGGAATCTCCAGCGGCTTGTTGCTGGCCGCGATTCTGGCCTACGGCATCATTGCCTACGCCCGGCCATTCCGGCTGTGGCACGAGCGGAAGATCGAAAGAGACCTCAGCCGTGAACTCCCCAAAATCCCGTAAAGGCACAGCGGCTGATCGCGGTACCGTGCTTCGCTTTCCCGCTCCCGCGCCTCCGCCGCTGGAGGGCGCATCGCTGTGGCGGCGCCTCATCGCCCTCGGTCCGGGTGTCGTCACCGGGGCGGCCAATCTTGACCCCTCAGCCATTGTCACGGCCACAGTGGTGGGCGCGGCGTTTGGTCACTCGTTGTTGTGGGTAGTTCTTCTCTGCGTGCCGTTCCTTCTGACCATTTTTTCGGTTACGGCGAGAATCGGCGTCGAAACCCGGCAGGGGCTGCTGGATATTGTGCGCAGCAACTACGGGCGGGGGTGGGCCCTGGCCGGCGCCATCGGAACCATTGCCGTCAACATGGCGGTGGTGATTGCCGATCTGATGGCCGTTTCCGACGCGCTCTCCATCATCCTGCGGCAGGAGCGCGAATTCTTCGTTGCGGTGATGGCCTTCTCCGTCTGGTACATCCTGATTTTTCATGACTACCGCAAGATCACCCGGTTCCTGGTTCTGCTCTCGCTTCCGCTGTTTACCTACCTGGCGGTTGCCGTCATTGTGTCGCGGCACGATATGGGAGGCCTGCTGGGCAGCGTGGTGCTGCCCCGCGCCCGCATGAATGCCGATTATGTAGAAGGATTGGTTGCGCTGTTCGGCTCGCTGCTTACGCCCTACATCCTGCTCTGGCAGGTAAGCTCCCGCAGCGATCCCGGGCACGAGCCGAACCGCGGCGACGCGCATGCCGCCACGCTGGTCAGCATTCTGTTGTGTGTTTCGGTCGTTCTGGCGGCCGCCGCCGTGCTGCATCTGGCGAACCCTGTGGATATGACGACACGCCAGGCTGCCGAGGCGCTTCGCCCCGTTGCCGGCGACTGGGGTGTGCTGATCTTCGCCATCGGCATTGTCGGCGCGGGATCGGTGGCCCTGCCGGTTCTGGTGGCTTCCATGTGCTACGACCTCGCCCAGGCCGTAGGATGGCATTACGGCCTCAGCGAGAATCCCTGGGAGGCGCGCAGCTTCTATCTGCTGATCTCGGTCAGCATATTGATTGCCGGCATCGCCAACTACCTTCCGATTAACCCGGTGAAGGCGCTCTACTGGTCCATGGTGCTGGCCGGCATCATGACCTTGCCCACTCTGTTGTTCATCCTGTTCATCTCCAATGACCGGCGCATCATGCGCACCGTCAACACGCGCTGGCAGAACTTCTGGATCGGCGCCGCGAGCGGCGCTGTAGTGGCGGCCGGAGTTGCGTACGTGGTGTGGAAGATCTGACGTTTTGCACCCACTGCAGGAGCTCCAGGCCGGCTCAAAACCTGAAATCGCTCGGCCCTCTATTACAATCCTGAACAGCGTTGGCGCCACGGCTTGGTGACTGAGACCACAATTTTTAAGCAGGCAATCGCGGCCGTTCTTATCCTCCTGGTGGGCTGCGCCCGCGGCCCTGTGACGCTCGACCACGAACCCTCGCACCACCTGGCGCTGGCCAACGACTACCTTCGCGTGTACCGGGTGGAAGCAGGCGCCCACAAGAGCACGCGCCTGCACGTTCACGATCATGACTATGTCTGGGTGGCAGTTGGCGCCGCCGATATCACCAATGCCCCCGAGGGCAAGCCTCCGCTGCGCGAGCAGGTGGAGGATGGCAGCGTGCACTTCGCCGCCGGAAACTTCGCGCATGTTGTAACCAATAACGCGGATCGGCCGTTCCGCAACTACACGATTGCGCTGCTCCGCCATGGCAGCGTGCAGCTTGCTCCGGGCGAGGCGGAGCGCGGCCTCACGCTGCTGGAGAGCGGCAGCGTGGAGTCACTGCTGGTGAAGGATGGCGTTCGCGCCAGCGAAATTGTGCTCAAACCCGGTGCAACCGTCAGCGGCCCTCATTTGCGGCGCCCGCACCTGCTCATTGATCTTGAGCCCGATGATGGTCGCCTGCTCTGGGCGGCCCAGGGCGAAAGCGACCACCTGGAAAATCAATCGGACCGCGAACGCCGCTACCTGCTTCTGGAGTTCTGAGGCGAAGGCTGGCTGACTGGCTGGCCGGGTATTCCCAGTCAGCCAGAAAGCCAGGCAGCCAGAAACTCTTTCTGCCCGCCTCAGTGGCTCGCTTCCTTGTAGGTGTAATCGTTGTACTGCCATGCCCCGTTGATGTACGACAGCAAGCGTACGTACACCGTCCTGCCGCGAGTCGGAATCCGGGTCACGGTCAAGGAAGTGGCGCTGGTGGTTGAGCTGGAGTTATAGATGTCATGTCCGCCTTGTGTCGTGCCCAGCCACAACGCGTAACCCGAAACGCCTGTGCCCGTGTTCCAGGTGAAAGTCTGGGAACTGCCCCCCAGCGTTGAGCCCGGCTTGGGCGTGCTGATGGCGGCCTTCACCGGAGGGGCCTTGGCGGTTATGGCCAGAGTGCTCGAAGAGCCGCTGACCAGGCCGCGGTTATCCGCAACCTGCAGGCTTGCCGTGTAGGTGCCGGGCGCCGAGTAGGTGTGCTGAACCGTGGGCAAAGTCTGCCACGCCGATGATGTGCCGTCGCCAAAGTTGAACTGGTAATACGCAACGCTGGCTCCCGTGGCGGCCGTGGAAGAAGAACCGTTCAGGGTCACGGCAAATGGCGCTGTCCCCTGTGTGGCGCTCGCGGTGAGCTGCGCCACCGGCGCCGCGTTCGAGGCACAGGTGGAGTTGCCCACCAGCGTATAAGGGACCACCGCACCGGCCGACTCCTGTGTGAGGCCCTCACCTGCCGAAGTGGTGCCCGTAAGATCGTCGGGCGCCGATGTCCGCGTCACCGCCTCCAGGTGGGTAAGCACGTCTCCGGTGGCGAGGGCGAAAGCAGATTTGTCCAGCACGAGAGTGATCGTGCCATCGGGCGTGAAGTTGCTTGCAGCGTTCAGGGAGCCGAGAACCTGATATTGGCCGAACCCTGCGGCATTGACTGTTTTGTAGCCATAGTTAAACACCGGCGAGGGGCCGTCTGAACTCACCATGGCCACGTAGTAGTACCCGTTGCCGGGCGCGGGCCGCGCCGCGATATTGAAGTAAAAGGCCCAGCGGAACCCCGGTTGAACCGTAGTGAGATTGTTGACTTTCATGGTGAAGACAAGTTCGCCCGGCAGGCTAGCAGGTTCGCCGACGGAGCCCCACTGGATCACGTCCGTGCCGTTCCCGATGTCCTGCCCCTCGGTCCCGTTAAACTCGCCGGGGGTCGCCTGGATCAACTGATCGCCGCCGGCGGCGCAGCCCGGCGGAGTGCCCAGCACCGTTATCGCCTGCGTTGCCGGAGCACTGATGGCACCACCTGAGTTGGTCACCTGCAGCGAAGCAGTGTGGGTGCCCGTCGCGACGTAGGTGTGGGACGGAAGATTGGGAGTGCCCTGCACGGCAACTGAGCCATCGCCGTAGTCAAGCCCGTAGTTTGTGAGCGCGCGCCCGGCAGGATCACTGGAGCCGCTCCCGTTGAAGGCGACCGTAAGAGGCGCGACCCCCACGTTGTTTGTTGCGGCCAGGGCGGCGGCCGGCGCCGGCACCTGGTTGGGCGGCACGCAACCCGCCGGAGCCGTGTACCCCGCCGAATTCAGCGCCGCATCGACAAACGCAATATCAAAGCTCCCGTACCCGGTTGTGAAGTCCCACCCGGGCCCGGCCGAATACTGCCCGTTGCTGCCCAGGAGAACGTCGTGAAAGCCGGCCGCGGTTGAGCCCGGCTGCTGCGTGGTGTCGAGGCTGTAGATGATCGGCGCCTCAAAGCCGAGGGTATTGCAACGCGCGCTCTCGAGCCGCGCCCACGCGCCTACGTTGAGCGGCGACGACCAGCTAGTGCCCAACACTCCCGCATCGGCTCCATTGACAACCACCGCGGCATACGTGCCGACGCCCGCACCCGCGCCGCCTTCAGGCCCGGCGGCCATTGAAATATCCGGCACTGCGCGCAAACCCGTAGTTGCAGCCGTGGGCACCGCGAGATCATTGAACTGCCAGATGGGTGCGGGTTCGAGGTTGCTCGTGCCGCCGCCCCCGGCATCCCACGCCAGCTCCATAACGTAGTTGTAGTTGGAGTTGACAAAAAGCGATGTCCCGCCCACTGCCACTACGTTGGGCGACGAAGCCGGATATTCCACGCTGCTCGGCACACCCGAATCCGGGGTGGCAAGGTTGGTGACGACTCCACAAGCCGCCCCGGCATCACCGGAGGAGGCAGACCAGGTCTGCCCCTGGGCAATCGCTTCCGCGAAAATCTCGTCGAAAACGTTCGCTCCCACAGTCCCGAGATTGTCTTTCAGAGTGGAATCCTGAACGTCTTCGCACTCGCCATATGACATGTTGCCGACCTTCGCGATGTTGTCCGTAGCAAAAGCATCGTTGGCCAGGACGAGATCTGAATCGTTCAGGCTAGCCGTGTTGTAGAAGATCAGAGTCTTGACGCTGTAGGCGAGGCCCGTGATGGACTGGCTGTCGAGGTCCCACTCGCCATCGCCGCTCGTGTCCTGGGTAGTGGGGACCGGCGCGACCTGCCGCACTTGAACCGGAATCAGCGGAAGATGGTTCTCCAGCTCGAACTGGCGCAAGTCTGCAATCACTTGGTGCAAATCGGATCCCGCGCTCACTACTGCCACCACCGTGTTCCCGCCCGTGGAGGTGGTCCCCGCGTCGTAGGCGGTGCGCAGAGCGCCAGGGGTAAGGCCGGCGATGCTGAGGTCCGCGCCGCCAGCCGACGGGTTCATCACGAAAGTTGAATTGCGGCCCATGACGTTCAGGTTCTGCTGCATCGACAATTGATTACTGATCTGGGTGGCATTGGATAGACCCAGCACCTGCAGCACAATGTTCCCGAGGGCGCTCGGCACCATGACTGGCGCCGCGGGAGCGTAGGCGGCCTTGCCGCTCAGCGTGAAAGAAACAATGGGCGTATTGAAGGCCTGCTCGGCCTGGCCCACCGTGCCCTGCGCAGACACCAGCAGGTTATCTTCCGTGACCTGAATGTTGGTGAACCCCTTGCTCGCCAGGTAATCCACCACAGGCTGCACCTGGCTTGCGGTGGGAGAATAGTCCGCCACAAACGCCGCGTGCGTCATTGGCGTGCTGCTGCCGTTTCGCAGACCCTGCAAAAAAGATCCGAGCGAGGAAACATTCTGCAGCCTCAGGCCCACCACAATGTTGAGAGTCTGGCCGGCAGGCGCCGGCGTAGTCGAAACCTTGCTGTTCACCGAGGGAGTGTTGGCCGCTACCGGCACCCAGCTCTGCGCCAGGGCCGCGGGCACCCGGAGGGCAACCACGGAAAATAGAAACAGAACCACAAACTTTTTCATTACTTTCTCCGAAGCAGTGGATTTAATTGAGCCGGGGAAAAGTCAGAGAAGCTGGCCGAAGGTGGGTAGATGCAAGTAGTACCACTACGGTTGTCTTGAATAAAAAGGCGCCCGCATTAACCCTGCCGAGCCTTTATTCCCAGTAGCGTTCGCCCGCGCATGCCCGGCAAAGAGCTTTGCCGTCGCGGTTCACTTCGCGGCGGAAGTTGATGCCTTCGCCGCACATCGAGCAGACCACGCGCGGGCCTTTGAAGCCGGGCATTTCCTCCGGTCCCAGGCTCACGCTAACCGGTTTGACTTCGAACAGGTCGGCCTCAGCCATTTCACGGTAGGCCAGCATCTGCTGCTGGTTTTTGTCGTGCAGTTCGGCGTGTAACCTGCCGGCCAGGGCTTTCGAACTCTCGCGTGCGGTGATGCGCACTGCCCGGCCGCTTTCCAGATCGCAAAAGGTGGCAGCGACCTTGCCCCAGTCGCGGAATTTCAGTGCTCGCTTGCCCAGGCGGCAGCCGGTCACGATGGAGATCGCGTCGGTCATGCAGCGGTCGATTTCCACGAAGACGACCAGGCGCTTGCGATCGCGGCCGCGCGGATCCAGAATCGCCAACCGCTCGAGGCCCAGCATGGCCATGCGGACGCCCAGCACCTGCCCGGCACAGAGGTGGCCATGGGCCTTTTCGGCTTCCGCAAGATAGCTATCAAGAGTGGTCATGCAATAAACCTTCAATACATTTTCACCGCGGAGGCGCGGAGCCGCGGAGGATTGGGACATGTGAAATGCAAAGTGGAATGTAAAAAGCAGGCTTTCGGCTTCACATTACACATTTCACATTACACATTTCACATGAAACATCCGGCTTCTCCGTGTCTCTGTGGTGAAACAATGTTTTATTTCACCCGCCCGGCAAAAATTCGGAATGGCCATTCGATCTTGCGCTCAGTCAGCGGGTCGCCCCAGAAGTTCTCCATCTGTTTTTCAATCTCGATCACCGGATCGAACCCGTGCCGGGCGGAGAACCTGCTCACTGCCGACCAGCTCCGCAAATAGCCGGCGAGCTGGAGCAGAGTCCATTGCCTGCTCATTTCCAGCTCCGGGGCCGCGAGCAGCTCAAACGGAAATGTGATACCGGCATAGAGTTCATTGACCAGCGCGCGATCCGGGGGCCAGTAGTCGCGCATCGTCAGCTTATTGAAAGTCTGCATCAGGTCATCGAGAGCCGCGTGGCCAACGATGTGTGCATCGCCGTAAACCGTGGCAATCAGCGCGCCTTCCGGCCGCAGCACACGCCGAGCCTCGGCGAAAAAGCGTGGCCGGTCAAACCAGTGCAGCGCCTGGCACACCGTAACCAGTTCGGCTGTCCCGCCAGGCAGCCCGCTGGCCTCGGCGCTCGCCAGGCGGTACTCCACCCTGGGGTGGGGCCGTGCATGCGCCAGTTGCTCGGCACTGGCATCCGTCGCGATCACCCGATCAAAGGTTCTGGCGAGGCACACTGCAGCCTGGCCATTCCCGGTAGCGCAATCCCACGCGCAGTGGTGCCGAGCCGTGAGGGTAGCAGCGTAGCGGAATAATTCATCCGGATAATCGGGCCGGAATTCAGCGTAGGCCGCGGCCTGGCGATGAAAGTAAGTCATGAGGGCGCAGCGCCTCAGCTCTGCGGCAGGTGCTTCAAGTCTTCAGCTTGGCAAGCAGGTCCTGCGGGTGGATCGGCTTGGCCACAATTTCGAATTCGTGTCCCTGGGCGCGGGCCGATTCCAGCAGGTTGGCGGTGGCGGCCTGGCCGGAAAAGAGCAGGATTTTGCATTCCGGCAGGAATTCACGAATGTGAATGGCCGCCTCAATGCCGTTCATGTCAGGCATGATGACGTCGCTGATGATCAGGTCAGGCCGCACGGCGCGAGCACGTTCCACGGCGTCCGTACCGGTATAAACCGGCGCAGCATCATAACCATGCTGGTTCAGGATGATAGCCAGGGTATCGGCAATCACGCGCTCGTCGTCAATGACCAGAACTTTGGGTTTTGGCTTGAGACCACTGGTACCGCCCATCCGGCAAGAGCCTCCCAGAATCCTGAATTATAGCCGACCGGAGCGGCAGTGCGTGGCGGCCGTTCACCGCACACTTTGTGTCACTTAGCGGGGCAGGCCGGCGAAGCATACCCCCGGCTATGGTGAGTAGAAATTGCGAACCCAACGATGCTGAGCCAACTGCCGCAGCATGCCGGGCGGCAGCGGCCCAGCATCCGAGGCGGCCACATTGCCGGCCACGTGGCGCTCGTCGCGCATCCCGGGAATGACGGTGGCAACCTCGAGCGCGCTCAGGACAAAGCGGAGGGCCAGTGACGGCATTTCTTCGACCGCGATGCTGGCCTCGCGCGCAATTGCCTGCACGCGCCGCCATACTTCCGCCCGGCGTTCTCCCTGGAAGTACTGGTTGCGGAAGTCGCCGGCCGCGAATTCCGTGCCCGGCCTCACGTTCCCCGTGAGGCTACCCTCATCGAACGGCACGCGCGCAATCACGCCGATGTTGTGTTCGCGGCAGTACGGGAACAGCTCATCCTGCGGTGACTGGTCGAAAAGGTTGAATATCACCTGAACGGCGTCAATCAGTCCGGTTGCGAGCGCCTTCAGGCAATTAGTGGGCTGGTGGTCGTTGATGGAGATGCCGACGAACCGCGCCTTGCCCGAACGCTTCATCTCCTCGACCGTCTCGATCCATTCCGCTTCGGCGGCCCAGTCATCATTCCATACGTGGAACTGCTCGAGATCGATCTGCTCGCGGCCCAGGTTGCGCAGGCTGCGATCAAGCGATGAAAGAACGTGGCGTTTGGGAAAGACGCCGGCGAGCGGAGCGCCCCGGCGGGCGGGCCAAACGAGATCGCGCGGCGGAATTTTGCTGGCGACAACGATTTCGCGGTCGCTGCCGAAAGCCTGCCTGATCAGTTGTTCGCTGTGGCCGTCACCGTACGCCAGCGCGGTATCGAAAAAATTGATCCCCGCCTGTCGCGCCGCCTTCAGCGCCCGGAGCGAGCGCTGGTCCTCCGCGCCGATCCATTGGGCGGCGCCGATTCCCCACGCGCCGAAGCCGATCTCGCTTACGCTGAGACCGGTGCGTCCTAAGGTTCTGGTTTTCAAATCGGCGCAGTAAACTGCCTGAAGGGCGCGCAGGAGAGCACCCCCGCCGCCGTTTTGACCAGGCGAACGCCTTTGGCCCAAAAGCCGCGACCCGCGGCTACAGAAATTGCCGGGGCTTTCGTGGCGTTATGAAAACAAGCTCCAGGTACTGGCTACCGGCCGTAGCTGCCTCGTCCGCGTCCGCCGCCCTCATGGCCGCCGCGGCCGCCGCCGCCGCCCCCGAAACGCTGCGGGCGTTCCTCGCGCGGGCGCGCGACATTCACCGTCAGGTTGCGGCCGTCAACGCTTTGACCATTCACTCCCGATATGGCGCGCTGTGCTGCGTCGTCGTCCATCTCCACGAACCCGAAGCCACGCGGATTCCCGGTGAACTTGTCCATGACGACAGCCGCTGAATGCACTGTTCCATACTGCTCGAACAACTGCCGGAGCTGGTCGTCGCTGGTGTGAAAACTCAAATTACCTACAAAGATCTTCGTCATGCCTTCCTCTTGGGAACTGCGGGCCCGGGTTGCGGAACATTTCGCAACCTGAGCATTCTACGCCACCAGCCAATCCTGTGCTTCCGGATTCATGAAATTTTGATGTTGCGGGAGAGTGGAGGGGCCCCGGCGTAACGCGGTCGTTATTGGCCTGGCGGCGAGCCGGCCAGCCGGCGCAGAGCCTGCTGAGCCGCCTCCTGCTCCGGATGCAGCGCCACTTCAGCGCGGTATTGCCCGGCTGCACCGGCGGCGTCTCCACTCAGTTCCAGCGCCCTCGCCAGGTCGTAATGGTAACCGGCGGCCGCAGGCGCAAGTTCAATGCTGCGACGGAGATAAAGGATGGCATCGCCTGGCCGATGCTGCGCAATGCCGATGTGCCCCAATTCAAACCAGGCCTCGGCGTTGCCCGGGTTCAACTGGATGGATTTTGCATACCAGCCCGCGGCCTCGGGCCAGCGCTCGAGTTGCCCGGCCGCGAATCCGGCATAGGCGGCTGTACGGAAATCAGGCGCCAGTTCGTAAGAACGGGCGAATTCAGGCAGCGCTTCCTCATACCTGCCGCGGGCATTGAGGGCCGCTCCGTAGTTCCAGTGCGCCCACGGATTCCGCGGAGCGACGGCCACCGCGCGATGGAACAGGACCGAGTCATTGGCCCAATACTGCGATTGCAGGGCCGCGGCGAAAGCCATGGCTGCCACACATGCGGCAATCGCGGGACGCGCCAGCGGCAACCATCGCAACCGGCCATCCCATGCCGCCCAAAGCTGGGCAACCAGCAGTGCAGCCCCAAAGATGCTTAGATAGGCGTAGCGATCGTGCAGCGGATCCTGCTGCACCAGCAGCGCCAGGTTGAGTGCCGGAAGCAGCGGGATGAAAACCCAGGCAAGCGCAATGAGCAACCGGCCATGCAGCGAGAGCGGCGCGGGGACCTGCGCCGCATTCCGCAGATGGCGCCATGCCAGCACAATCAGCGCAATCACAATCAGCACGGCTGCCAGGGGAGCACAGAATTGCCACGAGCCCGGGCTCGTAACCTCCACTGGATCGTAATGCGCGCTCAGGCCCACAGGGAGCACGAACCGGGCGCCGTAAAACACCGCCAGCCGGGGAGCGCTCAGCACGGCCGCAAGCGCGGAAACCTGCTGCTGCGGCCTGACCCACGCTCCCAGCACGGCCGAGCGAATCGCCACGTAAGCAAGCGTGAGCGCGCCATAGCTGATGCCCGCCACGGCCAGCGCGCGCCCGCGGCCGGGCAGCCGGCGCAGCCATGCATCGAGCAGGATGATAGCGGGCAGCACAACCGCAATTTCCTTGGTCAGCAGCCCCAGCGCGTAGCAGGCGAACGAAGTTGTCCACCATAGCCGGGCGCGCCGAGGGTTTTCACGCGCGTTGAGATATGAAAGAAACGCACCCAGGCAAAATATCGCTGCCAGCGAATCGTCGACGTCTGAAATCCACGAAGCAGTTTCGGCGTGCAGCGGATGCAGCCCGAATACGGCGGCCACGAACAACCCGGCGCTGCTGCTGCCCACGAGCCGGCGGGCCAGGAGGAACACCAGCGCGGTTGCAGCCACATGCGCGAGCACGGTGGTGAAGTGGAATCCCCCGGCTCTCAGCCCGAAAATCATTTTGTTGAGCAGGAACCACAACGAAAGCACCGGCCGGTAGAACCGCGGGTCCGTGCCCGGCAGCGATGCCCAGAGCTGGTGCGAAAAGAGAAAGCCCAGCCGCCCCCATGCGAGGTCAGGATTGTTGGGAATCTGTGCGGGATCGTCGTACACCCAGGCGAATGGGAGGGTGGAAGCGTAGGTCAGAAATGTGAGCGCCAGCAAGGCGGGAAAAGCAAACCGGCCGCTGCGGCCAGCGGATTCTTCGCGAGCAGGACGTTGCGCAACCGAAGCCGGCCCCACCAGCCGAGCATAGCATCGGCTTTCGCACGCACGAGGTTACGTTGGTTCTGAGGGGAAGCTCTAAGCTTTAAGCCCTAAGCTTTAAGCTCTACGCTCTAAGCAGCGCAATCGCGGTCCGCGATTGATTCACCGCGGAGGCGCGGAGGCGCGGAGCTGAATCTGAAATGTGAAATGTGAAATGTGGAATCTGAAATCTGAAAAAAGTGGCGGCAAATTTCGAACTTTTCACGTTGAACATTGCACATTTAACTTTGTTTCGCAGTGATCCTGTCGAGGCCCAGATACGGGCGCAGAGCTTCGGGAACCGTTACGCTGCCGTCCTTCTGCTGGTAGTTTTCGAGAATCGCCACCCAGGTGCGGCCCACCGCCAGGGCGCTGCCGTTCAAGGTGTGCACGAACTCCGAGCTCTTTTTACCCTCCGGCCGGTAACGGATGTTGGCGCGGCGCGCCTGGTAACTCTCAAAGTTCGAGCAGGACGAGATCTCGCGGAACAGTTGCTGGCCGGGCAGCCACACTTCCAGGTCGTAGGTCCTGGCGGAAGCGGCGCCCATGTCTCCGGTGCAGAGCGTTACGACGCGATAGTGCAGTCCCAGGCGCTGCAGCACGGCTTCCGCATTGGCCGTAAGCTTTTCGTGTTCGGCGCCTGACTGTTCCGGACAGGTGAATTTCACCAGCTCGACTTTCTGGAACTGATGCTGCCGGATAATCCCGCGAACATCCTTGCCGTAGGATCCAGCCTCGCTGCGGAAACACGGCGTGTAGGCGGTAAGTGAAATGGGCAGGCGGGCCGCGTCAATCACTTCATCGCGAAAGATATTGGTGACCGGCACTTCAGCGGTTGGAATGAGCCACAAGTCGCGGTTTTCGCACTTAAACAGGTCGTCGGCGAATTTCGGCAGTTGGCCGGTGCCGACCAGGGAGGCCGAGTTCACCATGTAGGGCGGCAGCACCTCGGTGTAGCCGTGCTCGCGGGTGTGCAGGTCGAGCATGAAATTCGCCAGCGCGCGCTCCAGCTTCGCGCCGGCGTCCCAGTAGAGCGCGAAGCGCGCCCCGCTCAGTTTGGTGGCGCGCGGCAGATCGAGAATTCCGAGTTGCTCGCCCAATTCCCAGTGCGGCCGGGGCTCAAAATCGAACTCGGGCGGGCTGCCCCAGCGCCGGACTTCGAGGTTTTCCTCGGC
>JAFAIN010000337.1 GCA_019236695.1 Acidobacteriota bacterium
AAAGTGGAAGTCACATGGGATGCCATGCCGGGACGCACCTGGCAGGGCATTGTAGCCAGCGTCCCCACCACTGTGACCCTGCGCCAGACGAGGACCGTTGGCGAGATTACCGCGTCCGTTAACAATCAGGACCTTAAGCTGCTCCCCAACGTTAACGTCAGCGTCACCGTCATTACCGCCGAACACAATAACGCGCTCATTCTTCCCCGCGAGGCCGTACATCAGGACAATGGCGAGACGTTTGTTTACCAGGTGGTAAACGGGGAAATCAAGAAAACCAACGTGCAGACTTCCATCTCCAACTTAACCGAAATTGAAGTCGTTCGCGGCCTGAGTGCCGGCGACACAATTGCATTGGGCAGCACGAACGGCCAGCCGTTGCGGCCCGGTCAGCCAGCCCGGGTTGCAGGACCATGATGAAATTTCGTATCACCGTTTTTCTCGTTGCGCTCGTCCTTCTTCCCGCGTTCGTTCGCGCGGATGATGTTCCGTCTTCCATTCCTCTTACACGCGATCCGCATCGGCTGCTTGCGTTCGGCCGCGCCGATGATGCCATTGGGCTTCTGCAGCAGCGCATTAGCATGAATTCCAGGGACGCGCAGGCATGGAACCTCCTCTCGCGTGCATTCCTCACTGAGGAGCAGTGGGACAAAGCGGTTGGCGCCGGCGAAAAAGCGGTCGAGTTTGCGCCCGATGCCGCCGAGTATCACCTTTGGCTTGGCCGCGCTTACGGCGAGAGGGCTGACCACTCGAACTTCATTGCTGCCATTCGGGCGGCAAAGAGGGCGCGATCGGAGTTGGAACGCGCCACTTCCCTGCAACCAAACAACGTCGAATCGCAATCGGATCTCGCTGAATTTGTGCTGCAAGCTCCCGGTTTTCTGGGCGGCGGCCTTGACAAGGCCGAGCGCCTTCAGGTGACGATCGCAGGGCTTGACCCGCCCAGCGGCCACTACTGGCAGGCCCGGATCCTGGAAAAGAAGGACCGGCTTGACCAGGCTGAACGCGAATTCCATGCCGCCATTGATCTGGAGGCTCACAAGGCTCAGTACTGGATGGCCCTGGCGGAGTTCTTTCACCGGCACCACCGGTACGACGATATGGAATCCGCACTTCAGCAGGCAGTCGCCACCGGCAATCGCAGCGACGGGGTGCTCATGGAGGCGGCGGCGCTGCTGCTGCAGGCAAACCGAAAGCTTGAGACCGCGCTGAAATGGCTGCGCGAATACCTCAATGCTCCGGCCCCTATCGAGAGCGAGCCGCGATTCCAGGCCCATTACATGCTTGGAACCATCCTGGAAAAGCAGGGGAACCGAAACTCGGCCGCAGCCGAGTATCGAAGCGCGCTTCAACTCGCCAGCGCCTTCAATCCCGCCCAGGAAGCTCTGAAACGGCTGGGCCAGTAGCCTGGCCGTTATAGTCACCTCTGAGGCGCCCGGCAGGCCGGCTTTTTCCCTGCCGGCGTGTAGTCCGTTGGAGCCGAAATGAAATTTACCCTGCCTTTGCCGGTTATCTGTTTGTTTTCGATCGCCTTGGCTGCGGCCCCCTTGGATTTTCGTCGGGCCGTAGAATTAGCCGCCCAGCACAGTGCGTCTGTCGCGTTAGCTGCATCTGAGCAGGAGAAGGCCCGTGCGGGGTACCTCGAACTTCGCAATATGTACCTGCCGCAATTGACCGTCGGATCCGGACTGGGATACACAGCCGGTTTCCCTTTGAGCATGGAAGGCGCGGCGCCGTCCATTTTCAATGTCACTTCTCAGCAGTTTCTCTACAATCCCGCGCAAAAGTGGCTGGTGCGCTCCGCCCAGGCCCAGTGGCAGGCGGCCGGCCTCTCGCGCGATGACCAGCGCAAGCAGGCCATGCTGGAAGCCGCTGTGGCCTATGCGGAACTCGCAAAAGTGAATTCGCAGCTTCAGGCAATCGAGCAGCAGGAGCAATCGGCGGAAAAGCTGGTGAACATAGAAACGGAACGTGTCCAGGCCTCGGTTGATAATCCATTGTCGCTTACGCGCGCACGCCTCGAGGAAGCTCGAACTCGAATGCGCTCAGCCGAACTGGAAGGAACGGCCCAGCAACTGCGCCAGCAGCTTGCCCTGCTGACCGGCCTTCCGGCTCAGGAGATGCAGCCTGTCATCGAGTCCATTCCGGCCTTGCCCGGCAGTTCAGGCGGCGCCGCCCTCGGCCCCGAGTCCGATGTTGCGGGGGCAGCCGCGCGGAACAGCGACAAAGTGAAAGTAGCGGAAGCCCAGCTTCGGGCCATGGATTTCCGGGCCCAGGGGGAACACCGGCAAAACTGGCCGGCGTTCGACCTCGTCAGCCAGTATGCGCTGCTGGCTCGTTTCAACAATTACTCCACGTTTTACAAGAGCTTCCAGCGCAACAATGCGACTGTGGGACTGGCCATACGCTTCCCGTTCTTGAATTTTTCCCAGAATGCGCGGGCTCGCGAGGCCGATGCCGATACCGTAAAAGCTCAACATCAGGTTGAGGCTGCCAAATCACAGGCTTCAGGCGAGGCGCTCCGGTTGCAGACCGCCATTAAGCAACTCGCCGCCGCCCGCGATGTCGCCCAGTATGATTATGAACTGGCGCGCGCCGGAACATCGGCTGCCGCAGCCAGCATCACCGCGGGAAAGGCGACCCTCGGCGATGAAATGACGGCCCGCCTGAACGAGCAGCAGAAATTTGATGTGCTGCTGGATGCCGCATTTCAGTTGCAGAAGGCGCAAATGCAACTCCTGCGCGCTACCGGGGAACTGGAAACATGGGCTTTGGCAAAAAATTGAAGCTGCCCGCTCTCTGGGTGAATCCACCTCAGAATGCAGGATTTGCGCCGGCCAATGGGTTCACATTGCTGGTTCGGCCGGGTGCCTTTAGGTTTCCTGTAGCGCAATCGCGATGTTAGGATAGGCGTTTTAATCATGGCTCTTCGAACGTTGTTTCTCAACCCTCCCTCGTTTGAGAATTTTGACGGCGGAGCCAGTTCGCGCTGGCCTGCTACCCGTGAAATTGAGTCTTATTGGTACCCCGTCTGGCTCGCTTATCCCGCCGGAATGCTGGCAGAGTCGCGCC
Source organism: Acidobacteriota bacterium (assembly GCA_019236695.1). GTDB lineage: Bacteria > Acidobacteriota > Terriglobia > Terriglobales > Acidobacteriaceae > JAFAIN01. Next base: position 3,073 of record JAFAIN010000337.1, read on the forward strand.
TTCTGGACGCGGCGCCGCACCACATCAATGCAGCGCAGACTATCGAAATCGCAAAGAATTACGAGTTTGTGGTGCTCTTTACGAGCACCCCGGGCTTTAAAGGCGATTGCAAGCTCGCCGAGCGGATGAAAGAAGCAAACCCGCGGCTCAAGATCGCCTTCGTTGGCCCGCACGTTACGGTTCTGCCCGAAAAGGTGCTCCAGGATTGCGCGCCCATCGATTTCATTTGCCGCCGCGAATTCGACTATTCCACCGTTGAATTCGCCAATGGAAAGCCGCTGGATGAGATCATGGGCATCTCGTACCGTCGTAACGGCAGGGTCGTGCACAACCCTGACCGGCCCGCCATTGAAGATCTTGACGCCCTGCCCGACGTTACGGATGTATACAAGCGCGACCTCGATGTGCGCCGCTACAACGTGCCGTTTCTTCTGAACCCCTTTGTTTCTCTGTACACTACGCGCGGCTGCCCGGCTCAGTGCACGTTCTGCCTCTGGCCGCAAACCCTGAGTGGCCATCCCTGGCGCAAGCGCTCGGCCGCCAGGGTAGCGGCCGAAATGGCCAGGGCCCGCGAGTATTGGCCTTACGTCAAGGAATTTTTCTTCGATGACGATACGTTTAACATTCAGAAGGCCCGTACCGTCGAACTTTGCGAGAAGCTGAAGCCTCTCAAACTCACCTGGTCATGCACCTCTCGCGTCACCACCGATTATGAAACGTTGAAGGCCATGCGCGACGCAGGATGCCGGCTGCTGATTGTGGGCTACGAGTCCGGTGATCAGCAGATCCTGAAAAATATCAAGAAGGGCGCCACGGTTGAGCGCGCCCGCGATTTTACCCGCGATTGCAAGAAACTCGGGCTCGTGGTCCATGGCGACTTTATCCTCGGCCTTCCCGGCGAGAGCCGCCAGACCATTCAGCGCACTATAGCCTTCGCCAAGGAACTCGACGTCGAAACCATTCAGGTTTCGCTCGCCCACGCCTACCCGGGAACCGAACTCTACGATTTTGCCCGCCAGAACGGCTTCATCACCAATGAACAGCAGATGGTGGATGAAGGCGGTCATCAACTGGCGCAGATCGAATATCCGGGGCTGCCGCGCGAAGAGGTTATGGAAGCCGTCCATCGCTTCTACGATGAATACTACTTCCGGCCGAAGGCTGTTTTCCGCATCGTGAAAAAGGCGGTATTCGATTCCGCCGAGCGCAGGCGCCTCTACCGTGAAGCAAAATCTTTCCTGCGGCTTCGGGCGCAGCGCAAACGCTGGGTCGAGGATCGCCGCCGCCTTGGCAACAATGTGCCTCCGCGCCAGCCCGGCGTCGCCCCCGATTCCAAAACGAATGAGCCTGCGAGCGCCGAGCTTGCCAACGCCTGAGGCCTTCCTGCTCCGAGACACTGTGTGACGAGCCGAAAGTACCTCGTCCTGGCCCTCATCGTCGTGTTCGCCTCCTCCGGCAACACGTTGCTCTCTGTTGGCATGCGCCACGGACCTGACCAGAAACAGGGAGTCAGTGTTCACCACCTTGGCCAGCTCATCCTCTCCTTTGCAAACCCCTGGGTTATTTGTGGAACCCTCCTGCTGATCGGCTTCCTCACCATGTACATGACCGCGTTGTCGTGGGCCGATTTGACCTACGTGCTGCCGGCCACATCGCTGGGCTATGTGGCGGTCGCCCTGATTGGCAGGTTTGTCCTGAAAGAACACATTACCCCCCTCCGCTGGGCCGGCATCGCGCTCATCACTGTCGGGGTGGGCTTCGTTACGCGGGGCCGCTCGCATACTCCGCAAAAGGAACGGATGGAGGAGGCCGAGCGCCGCAGCCAATGAGCATTCAGACCATTTATACGTGGACGCTCATTGCTCTGGTGGTTCTGGCCTCCACTGCAGGCGATACGCTGAGCGCCCAGGCTATGCAGAAAATCGGTGATTTCGGCGAACTCAGGCGCCGCATTGGAATCCGCGGAGTGGTGGTTGCGGTGTTTCGCAGCCCAAGGTTTCTCCTTGCCGTCGCCTTCATGGCTGTGAGCTTCTTTACGCTGATGATGGCGCTTTCCTGGGCTGATGTGAGCCTGGTTGTGCCGGCGACCTCCGCCCTTACGTTTCTCACCAACGCCTTTTCCGCCCGCATTTTCCTCTACGAGCATGTGGACCGGCGTCGTTGGATCGCGGCGATGTTCGTGGCCGCCGGAGTCGCTCTGCTCTCAAAGTAAATCGCCGCAACCTCAGCTTTGGAAGGAAGTTGCTTTCTCCGTGTCTCCGCTGAAGAACTTACGCGGTAGCGCGTTCCTCCACGGAAACTGCAGCTCGTTTGGGAATAAAGACGGAAATTGCAGTGCCGCTGTGCCGCGATCCATTGCGGGTGCGCAGGTGAATGTCGCCCCCGTGCTTGCGCACGATTCCTTCTGACACCCACAAACCGAGGCCGCTTCCCTTTTCGCCTTTGGTGGTGAAGAATGGGTCAAAAATCCGGTCGCGAATCGCGGAAGGAATTCCCGGCCCGTTATCCGCAACCACTACACGCACGCCGGGCTGCTGCCCGTCAGTCCTGCCTCGCGTCTCGGTAACATGAATGCGGATACGCCCCTCGCGCCCCACCGCCTCAATCGCATTTACCAACAGGTTCGAGAACACCTGCCGCATTTCGCCGGGAAAGGCCTGCACCAGCCCTTCGGAATCGTAGCGTTTCTTGATGTGAATGCCGGCGGCAGAAATCCGGCGCTGGTAAAGACGAAGCGTGTCTTCAATCAACTCGGCTATTCGCACCGTGACCGGAGCCGCGGCTTCGCGATGGAATCCCAGCGTGTGCCGCACGATTCCGCCTACACGGTCCAGTTCGGTTTGCGCAATCTGCACCAGGTGCACCAGTCCGGGGTCCAGCTTCGGGCTGCGGCTGATCAGGTAAAGGACGTTGGTCACCGCCTCCAGAGGATTGTTGATTTCGTGCGCAATCGTGGCGGCCAGGCGCCCCACCGTGGCAAGCTTCTCCGCGCCCCGCAATGCGGCTTCAGCGGCCCGCCGCTCCGTGACGTCAACATACGCCGCCACGCAGCCACGAACCCTGCCCCCCTCGCTCACAAGCGGCGCCGCCGACCCGAACAGGTGGACGATGGAACCATCGTCGCGGTGGTACTCCAGTTCTACATTCTCTTGCCGCGCTCGCGTCCGGATTGCCACTCCCATGGGACTCTCTTCCAGGCTGAGCGGCAGGCCTCGGCGATAAAACTGTCGCTCCGCCCGAAACAGCTCCGGCGCGGGCTGCAGCGCGCCGGTCGGGTGCGGTGTACCCATGATCCTCGCCATCGCCGGGTTAATCCGTACATTGCGGCATTCCGGGTCTTCCGCCATGCAAATGCCCACGGGAACAACTTCCAGTAGCTTTTGCAGTTCCTGGATACGCAGGGCCAGCGCGCGGTTCAACCCTGCGATTTCGGTTTCGGCAAGGCGGTTGCGTTGCCGGTGCTCGGCCTCCTGCATTTCGCGTTCGATCGCCGGCGCAAGCCGCGCCAGGCGGTCTTTCATGATGTAATCCTGCGCCCCCATCCTCATCACCGCTACCGCGCGCTCTTCGCCTACGGAACCGGAGACGATGATGAAGGGCAGGCCGGGGGTAAGCTCGCGCGTGGCGCTCAGAACGTCTTCGATGTCCAGGCCGGGGAGAAAATAGTCGCTCAACACCGCATCCCATGCTCCTTCGCGAAGCTGGGCGCGTAGCGAGGCAAGGTCGCTCACCCGGCGCATCATGGGGTCGTATCCTGCCTGGCGAAGCTGCCGCTGCATCAGCAGAGCGTCGTCTTCCGAATCCTCCACAACCAGAAGACGCAGCGGTTTGGGCTTGAACATCGGCAAAGCAGGTCCATTTGCGACTGCGTAACGCTGAATCAAATCGCCGTCCAGCTTTAGCAGTGTAATCGAAATCGGGACCGCACCGCCGCTCGCCGGCCCCGCGGGGCAGCCTCGTGGCGCCGCATCTGGTCAATTCGCTTTCAGCTCATAGCTCATCGCTCATCCTGGTGGCCCCGTGGGGTTAATACCCCGCCTTCGTATCCACCGGGTTCAGCAGAGGCTGCCTGGCGATATATCGCTGCAGGTTCTCCGCCAGCAATTCGTACTGCCGGTCCCACATTCTCTCCGTCACGCCGGCTGTATGCGGCGTAATTAGAACGTTCGGCAGCTCCCACAACTCCGATTGCTCCGGAAGCGGCTCCTCGTCGAAAACGTCGAGCGCCGCGCCTGCGATCCTCCGGTTGCGGAGCGCGGCAATCAGCGCCGGTTCATCAACCAGAGACCCGCGAGAGATGTTGATGAAAAAAGCCCTGGGCTTCATCCAGCCCAGTTCAGCCGCCGTGAAAAACCTGTTGGTTCGTGGCGTAACCGGCGCTGCAAGCACTACAAAATCCGCCCGCGGAAGAGCCGTTCGCAGCCCCGCGCTGCCAAAAACCTCGTGGGCTGCCCCAGGCCCGCGTTCCGGATGCTCGCGGACTGCCAGCACGTGCATTCCCAGCTTGCGTGCCTTCTCGGCAACCCCGCCGCCTATGCTTCCCAGTCCGATCACCAGCAACGTGGCCCCGCTGACCTCTTCCGGCCGCTCGGCCCAGATCTCGTCCTGTGCCCATTGCCGCTGCTGCTGGTACCGGATACTCGATGGAAGCCGTTTCGCCATCGCCAGAATCAGCGCGATTGCGTGCTCCGCCACCACCGGCCCATGCACCGTGCGAGCATTGGTCACCAGGATGTCGCTGGCCGCCAGTTCCGGCGACATCAGGGTATGCACTGCGGCGGCGGTGGAATGAATCCAGCGGAGCTGGCGTGCCGCTTTGAGTTGCTCGCCGCGCAATGACCAGCCCAGAAAGATCTCGGCCTCGCGTATGTCGTCTTCAATGGTTTTGAAATCATCGCGAACCGTTACTTCAAGCTGCGGAAAATCACGCTGCAGCCGCGGCCTCAGCCATTCCGGCGCATGCCAGAGCGAAAACGGGTGATAAATGATGCTGAGGAGCTTGATAGGCACGGCAGGCTCGTAGGTTGCTCGGCTTATTTCATGATCCTGAGATCTTGCCCAGTCATTTCGCGCGGCTGCGGTTCACCCAGCAGCCCGAGCATGGTGGGCGCGATATCCTGGAGCGCTCCGTCGTTCCTCACGGTGAATCGCCGGCCTTCGCCCGTGCAGACGATGAGCGGCACGGGGTTCGTGGTATGCGCGGTGTGCGGCCCGCCGGTCGCGGCATCAATCATCATCTCGGCGTTCCCGTGATCCGCCGTCACTACCAGCGCGCCGCCGCGTCCGCGAACCGCTTTGTAAATCTCGCCGAGGCAGGCATCCACGGTCTCTACAGCCTTTATGGTAGGCGGGATCTTGCCCGAGTGCCCCACCATATCGGCGTTGGCGAAATTCACGATCATTACGTCGAAAGCGTCATCCTTCGCCGCTTTTTCCACGGCAGCCGAAATTCCTGCGGCGCTCATCTCGGGCTTTAGATCGTAGGTTGCGACTTTTGGGGAAGGCACGAGTATGCGCTCCTCTCCGGGGTACGCCTTTTCCACTCCGCCATTGAAAAAATAGGTTACGTGCGCGTACTTCTCCGTCTCGGCTACCCGCAGGTTGCGCATGTTCAGTTCGGCCATCACATTTGCCAGCATCTGTTGCGGAATCTCATCCGGCACCACCACCGGCAACGTGAAGGCCTTGTCGTATGGCTTCATGCAAACGTAGCTGAGGTTCTGCGGCACTGTGCTGCGCGGAATGGCGGCATCGAGCGGCTCGGCGTCCGGCAGTTCGCGCCCGCCCTGCGGTGAAACGCCGCTTTCCCGGGCCAGCGCCCGCGTGATCTGCCTGGCCCGGTCAGCCCGAAAATTGAAGCAGATGCAGGAGTCGTCATCGCGGATCACAGCCACAGGAGCTCCCGCCGCGTCGCCTGCGATAAAAGGAACGATAAATTCATCCGTCACGCCATTGTTGTAAGACTGCTTAATGCCCTGCACCGGGTCCCCAAAGCTGCCGCCATCCGCTCTTCCGGCCGCCATTGCGGCAAACGCACGTGCAATCCGCTCCCAGCGGCGATCGCGATCCATTGCGTAATAGCGGCCGCTGACGCTGGCCACACGGCCCGCGCCGATGGTGCGCATCTGCTGCTGCAATTGCTCCATGAACCCTGCGCCGCTGGTCGGCAAAGTGTCGCGCCCATCCATAAACGCGTGCACAAAAACATCGTTCACGCCTTGCTGCTTCGCCATCCGCAGCAGCGCGTATAGATGGTTCTGGTGGGAGTGCACACCGCCATCCGAGAGCAGGCCGAATATGTGCAGCCGCCGGCCGCCCTCGCTGGCGTCTTTCATCGCCCTGATCAGCGTGGTATTCCGGAAGAACTCGCCGTTCTGAATCATCAGGTCGATCTTCGTGATGTCCATATGCACGATTCGGCCTGCTCCTATGTTCAGGTGGCCAACCTCGCTGTTTCCCATTTGTCCGTCAGGCAGTCCGACATACTGCCCGGACGTGTGAATCAGCGTGTTGGGAAACTCGGATAGCAGGCGGTCGTAGTTTGGTTTGGCCGCCAGCCAGATGGCGTTTGCCTTCGAGGGCGGAGCGTATCCCCAGCCATCGAGGATCACAAGAATCAGCGGTTTCGGTCTCACCATGACGCGCAGTAGAAGCCAACTATTCAATCACATCCCGGGCTATTGGCGTTCCGCGAGAGTTAATTTTCAATCAGGCAACATCCTGCTTGCGATTGCGCAACATTCCTTTATAATTCCAGCCAAACAATCAGAGAGCGCATGAAAACCCTTAACCTGTTCTTCCAGTGGTTGTTTTGGATGGGTGGATTGCTTGGCCTGGCTGCCGGGCTGGTCGTCGCTGTGAGGGGCTCCTGGACCGGTGGCATAACCGCCAGCATGGTGTGCTTTGGGACCATGGTTCCGATGGGCAACTACTTCAAGAGCCGCCGTGAAGTCGCCCGCGTCATCGCCTCGAGCGCCGAAATCGTCTAGCGCATTCTTCCAGAAGCATTGAGAATCACGTCCTCGATCCATTTGTGTCTCCAAACTCCGGGGGACCACGATCTACGTGGCCAGAGCCAGTCCGCCATCCACATAAAGCACCTGCCCCGTGATAAAGGGGGTAGCCGTCGCGAAAAACAGTACTGCCTCTGCCACCTCTTCCGGCGTTCCATTGCGCTTCATCGGCGTCTTGGCTGCGATCTTTCCCAGGAGTGCGGATCCGGCTTTTCCCCTGGTCTCGATCATGCCGGGAGCCACGCAATTGACGCTCACCCGCGGAGCCAGCGCCTTGGCCATGATCAGCGTCAGCATGTTCAGTGCGGCTTTCGAGGCGCAATATTGCGCGTGCATAACCCAGGGGCGTGCGCCTCCGAGTGAACCCAGGTTGATGATGCGCCCGCGCCGGCGAGTCAGCGCGGGGACGAGCGCCCGCGCCACCAGAAACGGCCCGCGCGTATTGATATGCAGCGCCCTGTCCCACTGCTGCGGGGTGATGTCGGCCAGCGCGACCGTTTCATACCAGCCGGCATTGTTTACCAGTAGGTCGACTCCGCCGAAACGCGCCTCCACGCGGCGCACCATCGCCTCCACGGAACGCTGCTCCCTCACGTCGCACTTGAAAACTGCGCACGCCCGGCCCAGTTGCTCGATCTCGGCGGCAAGCCTCTGGGCTGCACGCTCCGATTCGAGGTAAGTAATCGCAATATCAGCTCCGCCTCGCGCCAGGGCCAGCGCGATAGCTCGGCCAATTCTCTGCGCGCCGCCCGTAACCAGCGCCGCTTTCCCGCTCAGCTCTTGTGCCATGCATGCGATTCTAGAGCGGAATTGCACAGAACGCTTTTGTTCCGCCTTCAGCGTCCCCCCCTGCGTCCTGAATTTTGCGGCGCTTACGATAAACTGCGTGGGTGCCGGAGCGCCGAAATGTCGTGCTCTACTCGCGGAAAGGCTGCCACCTCTGCGAAATCGTCAAAGAGTCGTTGAACAAATTGTCGCGGCGAGGCGGTTTCAACTGGCTTGAGGTCGACGTGGATAGCGACGAGCAACTCCGCCACCAGTTCAACGACGAGGTTCCCGTAGTGTTTATCGATGGCAGAAAAGCGTTTAAGTACCGCATGGATGAGCGCGATTTCCTGCGCCGGATATCTTCGTGACTCGCCAACTTCTACATGCCGACCCTGCCGGCGTTTACGTCCATGACGCTGTTCTCAACGCCTGCCGCAGGCATGGCGCAAAAACAGCGATTGTCGATACTTCGTCGGCCCCCGCACGCCGCTTTACGTTCGCCGAGTATGGCGAATTGCTCGAACGGCTCGCGCGCGGCCTGGTAGCCGCCGGGTTACGGCCGTCGGAAGTCATCGCCATTTATCTGCAGAACTCCTGGCAGTTTTGCCTCGCCTATCATGCAGCCACCCTTGCCGGGGCAATTCCCACCGTGCTGAACCCCAGCTACCGCGAGCGCGAAGTCCGCTACCAGTTGGAGAACTCGGGTGCCGCATTCCTGGTGAGCGACAGCAGGTTGCAGGGCATGGACCTGAGCAGCCTTCCCTGCCTTCGCCGCGTATATGTGGTTTCGGGGATTGGAGGGCATGCCGATTTCGACGACTTGCTGCGCCCCGCCACCCTCCCTCTGCCTTCCCTCGCCGCACCTCCCGAAACAGCGCTGGCGGCCCTGCCCTACTCGAGCGGCACCACCGGCCTGCCAAAGGGCGTCATGCTCTCGCACTCGAATCTGGTGACAAATGCATACCAATTCCTGGCGCCGGGCGAACTGGCCACATTCACCGCCAACGAGGTAGTGCTCTGTTTTCTCCCGCTTTACCACATCTACGGCCTCAACGTCATACTCAATCCAACGTTAATGATTGGGGCCACGCTGGTCCTGATGCCGCGCTTTGATGTGGCGCGGTGTTGTGAGCTGATGGTCAGCGAAGGCGCCACGTTCCTTCCGCTGGTGCCGCCCGCCATCAATGCTTTATGCCAATCGGCAGAGCACGGAGTGTTTCCTGCGCGGCACCGCGTGCGCTATGTAAAATCGGGCGCGGCCCCCCTGGCTCCCGATCTTGCCCGGCGCTTCACAGAACTGACCGGCATTCCGCTGCGTCAGGGCTACGGAATGACGGAGGCTGCGCCTGTCACCCACCTTGGATTTATCGAGCCAAACCTCTACCGCCCTGACTCCATTGGCCGCCCCGTCGCTCTCACGGAATGCCGCCTGATCGGCGAAAACGGCGCGGAAGATGCCGTGCAGGGTGAATTGGTGATGAGGGGTCCACAGTTCATGCTGGGCTACTGGCACGCGCCGGAGGCTACCGCCCAGGCGTTGCGCGACGGTTGGTACTGGTCAGGAGACGTTGCCTGCCGTGATGCCGACGAGTTTTACCGGATCGTCGATCGGCGCAAGGAAATGATCAAGTACAAGGGATTCGCCGTCGCCCCTGCCGAAATCGAGGCCGTTCTGCTCGAACACCCGGCGGTCCGCGATTGCGGCGTTGTCGGCCGCCCCGATGCAGCCGCCGGGGAATCGCCTTGTGCCTTTGTCGTGCTGCGTGAAGGCGCCGCCGGATCAACGCTCGTTGAAGGCGAATTGTGCGAGTACGTCGGCCAGCGGCTCACCAGTTACAAGCAGCCGCGGGAGGTACGCTTTGTAGACACAATCCCCCGCAACCCATCGGGCAAGATCCTGCGCCGCCAGTTGCGCGACTTGCTTTGATCCTGCCTTTATCTCGAAGGCGGCTCTTCCTTCCTCTGCTTCTGAATCGCCGGAACGAACTGCATCTTCGGCTGAACCGGAATGTACGTCGCATGGAAACGCTGTGCCGGCGTGCAGGAACGCTCGCCCGCTAGCCGGTCCGTGCCATCATCCCGCGTGAAGTGGTACACGCGCAGGGTGTAACACACTCCCTGATTCGTCGCTGGCGCGGAAAGCTCGGGATTCGTGCCCGGCGAGGATGGTGCGGCTTTGGCCGGGGTGGCGGCATTCTGAGCGAAGCACGTTCCCGCTGCTAACACAAATGAGAGTAGAAGGGTTTTCATCGTCCCCCCTTTCCTTACAGTATATTCCCCCAGGACTCGCGATCCTCAGCCAGCATGCTTTGGCTGAGAGCTGAAAGCTGACCGCTGAGAGCTCTTTGATAAAATCATCAGATTGCATGCGTAGTTCCTCTCCTTCTCTGGAAGCACCCGAGCAATCCAG
>JAFAIN010000348.1 GCA_019236695.1 Acidobacteriota bacterium
TGGCGGCCGATCTTTCGGAATCGATCAACGTGGAGCACGGCAGTCTGTGGGGCCACTACGATCCGGAGACGAATCCGTTGGGCACACGCGTCAAGGCGGCAATTCAGGAAGCGGGCAACGTCGCGACCGCGATCGGCCTGATCGGGCAAAGCGCGAGTGTCGACCCGGAAAAATTCTCCGGCGTCTGGGTGCTGAGCGGCACGTACGGCGCGTTCACGCCGCTGATGTACACTCCAGCGCGTGTCTGGAGTCAACAAAATCAGGACAGCAAATTCCGCGTCGGCGTGTTGCATATTCTCGCTGCGCACTCCGGTCCTGAAACCGCGGCCGACGCGCGCACACACTTCGGCATCTTCGCGCCGCAAGTGTGGAAGCTGTTCCCGCGCGGTCACGTGATCAATCTGAGCTTTTGGGATTACAACGATGTCGCGCCTGGCTATTTCGCCGCGGCGGAAATCGCGGCCCGCGATCCCCTGGTCGGCATCATCACCATCGAAGTGGCCCGCCCCGATTTTCCTGTCGCCGATCGCAGCCGGTTTGCCGATACCGATTTGCGGGCTGCCGCAAAAGGCCTGTACGTCATCCGCGATTTCGCCCCCGGCACGCCGCGCCACGGCTACGTCGTCGCGCAAGGATCGAGTTCCACCGTAAACCTCGTAAAAGTCCTGCCGAAACTCGAAGCCGCCGGCGTAAACGTCAAGGTCGTCGCTGCCATCAGTGAGGACCTGTTCGACCGCCAGCCGCAGGCGTATCGCGATTCCGTGCTGCCGCCCGCGGCTCGCTACGACCTGATGGTGGTGTCAACCGGCACCCGCCGCGTGTGGCCGCTGCGCAATCTTGGTCCCTTCACGGATGAGTATTCCCTGACCTCCGACTTCGATAATGGCTGGAGAAGCGGCGGCTTGGAAGCCGACGTTATCGCGGAAGCGCACCTGGATCCGGATTCCATTTTTGCCGGCGTGCAGCGGTTCGCCGCCGAACGCGACCGCCGCATGGCCGAGCAGCGCAAATGGATAGGATGATTTAGGGCGTCAATGGGCCTTCGCGCCGCCCTTGGCGCGCTGAGCTGGGTGGAATTCACAAGGGGGTGGTGCCCGCGCGTATGCACCCTCCGGCCTCAACTGTCATTCTGAAGCCGCGCAGCGGCTGAAGAATCTGGGGACGCCCGCTCCTTACGCTGAGAGTGGTCGTGCTCCTCGGCGCTTAAGCCCCGCCTGTCGCGAGAAACCTGCAACGTCACGTAATCTGTAATTCTCAATCAACCCAAAGCCCTTAGAGCTTGATTCTGCTACAGTACTGCACTCCAGAGGTCACTCGCATATGCTCTCGCGCTGGTTGTTCCTGTTTTCATTTGTCGCGATTGCCGCAGCCGCGCCCGCAGGCCAGCCGGATTCATTCCCCCCTGAGGTTCAGCGGGTGATGAAAAACTTCAGCAAGGCCGCGCTGCGCGCGCACATGGCGTTTCTTGCTGACGACCTGCTCGAAGGCCGGGGCACCGGCTCGCGCGGCCAGGAGATTGCCGCGCGCTATCTGGCCGCACAGTTTGAAGCGCTCGGCTTGGAACCCGGCGGCGATGACAGTGCAAATGACCGGCAGGCGCACGGCATGGCCGCACGCAGCTATTTTCAGTGGGTGCCGATGCGCGAGGTCACCATCGACAAACAGCAGACCGAAGTGGTGATTGAGCAGAACGGCCGGCGCCATGCCCTGCAATGGGCCGCTGATTTTGTTGCCGGCGGCAATGTGTTCTCCGAGCAGAGTGAGGTTGCCGCGCCGGTGGTTTTTGCCGGTTATGGCGTCGTGGATCGCGCGCGCAACTACGATGACTACGCCGGCCTTGACGTGAAAGGCAAAATCGTCGCGCTTCTCCCCGGAGCTCCCTCGAACTTTCCTTCCGCCGAGCGGGCCGACCGCGCCTCCGGCATCGAGAAGGGCCGTTCGGCCGCGCGCAACGGCGCTGTTGGCATCATTTCCCTCCGGACTCCGGTTTCCGAGCAGATGCTGCCGTGGTCGCGCAGCGCCATCGGCGCCGAGCTTCCCGCCCTGCGCTGGCTCAACCGCGACGACCAGCCCATGGACAGTTTTCCCGAGCTGAAAGCCGGCGCTACTCTGTCCCAGCCTAGCGCCGAGGAGTTGTTTGCCGGCGCGCCCAAAAGCTTTGCCCAGGTGCTGGATGATGCCGCGCACAGCAGCGTGAAAGGCTTTCCGCTTGCCGCCACCGCTCATATCCGCGTGGTCAGCCGGCACCGCCGCATCAGCAGTCCGAACGTCATTGCCATCCTGCGCGGCAGCGATTCGCAGCGGCAAAACGAATACATCGTCTATTCGGCGCATACCGATCACCTGGGAATCGGCCGGCCGATTAATGGCGATTCCATTTACAACGGTGCCGTGGACGATGGCTCAGGCTGCACCGCCCTCATCGAAATGGCGCGGGCCTTTGTCTCGCTGCCGGCCAGGCCAAAACGCTCCATCATCTTTGCCGCCTTCACCGGCGAGGAGAAAGGGCTGCTGGGGGCAGGCTACTTCGCGCATAACCCCCCGGTTCCCATCCCCAATATCGTCACCGGCCTCAACATGGATGGCGCCAGCGTCTTCTACGTCATGAAAGACATCGTGGCCCTGGGCGTGGAACACACCACCATGGAACCGTTGCTGGAGCGCGCCGCCGCCGCTGTTGGCTTGAAGGTTTCGCCCGATCCTATGCCCGAGCAGGTGGATTTCATCCGCAACGATCAATATCCCCTGGTCAAGCGCGGCGTGCCGGCGCTCTCGCTGGAAGATGGCCTCGAGGCCGCCGATCCGCAGATCAACGGCCGCAAGTTTGCCGAAGATTGGATCGCAACCCGCTACCACTCACCCCAGGACGACATGTCGCAGCCCCTGAACTTTGACGCCATGGTCCAGTATATGAAGGTAAATTTCCTGTTTGGCTTCAGCCTGGCGCAGCAGCCCCAGCGCCCGGCCTGGAAACCTCACGATTTCTTTGGCGATCTGTACGGCTCCGCGAGCCCGGCAAAACCGTAACCTGCAACGGCCGGCCTTCGAGTTGCACTTCGAGCGTTGGAATATGGGCTCCGGAGTTCAAAAGTGGAAAATCAGGTCGCTCGCCGCAGTGAGTTGATTGTGCTGCCGGCCGCCGTCGTAGGCCTTCCTGTCCCAGGCCCGCTCGAAGCGCAGTTCCGGGCGTATCTGGAGCGTGGTGCCAATCCAGTGCGACCACGAAATCGTGTTCTCTGAGTATCGGGTGGGGTAGCCCGTGCGCTGGCCTTTCTTGTCGTTGAGGAAGTCGCAGCGAAACGACACGAAATCATGCAGCGAGAGCTGCTTCTGCAAAAAGTTGACCAGCGCATACTCCGGCGCCGTGCAGCGCTGTTCGCCCGCCAGGCAATACGCGGCGTTGGCGCCGGTTTCAGGCCGAATCGCGCCCGCTATGGCCGGCACATCACGCTCGTACATGTACCAGGCCTCGGTCGCCATATGGACGGTTTTTGAGAACTTGTGATACCAGGTGGCGTCATACTGCTGCAGGTTGTTGTAGGCGTATCTGGCATCGTTGATTCCGTTGGCGCACAGGTAGAAGTTGTCGTTGACCGTCGCGGCCGTGTAACTCAGGCAAGCCGTGCCGGAGGGCTTTGCATCCGGCGTCCACAGGGCAACATCGTGGCCGCCCGTAATCCCGAATTGCACCAGCCACTGGTCACTCAGCTTGATGGTTGCCAGCAGGCCGGTGTCGGTAAATGGATCAATGGCGTAAAGCAGCGAATGGCTGAAGATATAGTTGTTCGGCGCAAGTTGCGCCTCGATGCCCGGCACCGAGATGAATCGGCCCACCCTCAGATTCATGCCGGCGGCAATTTGAGGAACATAAAGATCGATGTACTCCAACGCCGGATCGAAGCCGTACTGGCGGTGCTGGTTCAGCAACTGCCCGCTGAAGTAGCCTTTCGCCATGGTGAAACGATAATCGGTTCCGATGAGGGCGGTGAGGTGGTAGCCCCAGTCGATGCGGTCACGCTGCACCGAATCGGGCAGCCGCTCGGCGTAGAGGACAAACTGGTTCATCTCAAGGCGATTGGAGTAGGCGTCATTTGCCTCTGGCTCATTGCCGTGCGACGACGTGCTGATGTTCAGCGTGGGATCGACCC
>JAFAIN010000070.1 GCA_019236695.1 Acidobacteriota bacterium
GAAGTGCGGAATTTGCCGGCGGTCGGACCCGCGCCATCCTGCGCCGATTCGGCAATTCCGCAGTTCGGCAATTCGGCAATTGTTTTTGGTTCAGTTGGGTTTGCGGCCTCGGCCGGGACCCACGTGCACCAGGGCGTACTCGCTGCTGCCATTCATTTGCCGCAGGAAATTGATGGCGTGCGTGTCGCCATCGGTGCGCGGGTCAAGCGCGGCACGGCGCATTACGCGGGTGGTTTCCTCGGTCATTTCGCTGCCGTTTACCACCTGCATGTAGAACCACAGGAACTGCCGCAACTGGTCCACCACCAGCTTGAAATCGCCAAGCGCCGAGAGGGAGGAAGCGTAGTCATGCGCGGGCGAGCCCAGGCCTTCGCTGATGGTCCTCATCAGCATGCGGTTCAATTCCTTCTGAATCGAACAGAGCTCGTCGGATACTTCCCGGATACGGTCATCCAATTCCATCTGGGTCCCCTCGGCCTATGCGGCTGATGCGGACTACGTTCGCATGAGAGTGGCCAGGGGGAGCAGATGCCATCGGGACAGGTGTGAAAGTAACAGTACCTTGGAGGGAATCCGTACCGGGTAAAAAGGGGGCTTTGGCATTCGCCAAAGCCCCGGAACCTGCGATGGGAGTTGCCTACAGCTTGGGCGCCGCGGGCACATTCAGGAAGATCATGACCCAGATGAACAGCACCAGCGACTCAATGAATGCCAACCCGAGGAACAGGGCAAGCTGAATTCCCGGGCGGGCTGAAGGGTTTCGCGCCATGCCTTCGGCCACCGACGAGGCCACCCGCGACTGGCCGAGCGCCGCGAGGCCTACGGCAAAGCCAAGCCCGAGAGCAGCAAATGACCAGTTCCAGTTTCCGCTGGCGGCGGCAGCAGCGCCGCCGGCCTGCGCGTAAGCCGGTGACGCCAGTAACAGCGCCGCCGAAATGAAGAACAGAAGTTTCCGCATGCTTTCCTCCATGAAATTCCCGCCAGTGGGTGGTTGGCGCCATCCTCTTGCAGTCGCCCTCACGCTCGCGGGTCGATAAAGCCCTATGAAACTCAGTGCTCGTGCGAAACTGCCGCACCAAGATACACGCACGTCAGCAGCACGAAGATATAAGTCTGAATGATGGCGACGCCGATGTGCAGCCCCATAAAGATGACCGGTACGGCCAGCGGGATCAGGGAAAAGAACGCGAGAGTCACCATTTCGCCAGCAAACATGTTGGCGAACAGGCGGACCGTGAGGGAGAGCACGCGCGCCAGATGGCTGACCACTTCAATGAGGAAAATGAGCGGCGCCAGCAGCGGCACCGGGCCCATGAACTGCTTCACATAACCTGCGCCATGGTGCCGGAAGCCGCTGTAGTTGTAATACAGGAATGTGGCAATTGCGCAGCCCAGCGGCACTGCCGGGGTTGCCGTGGGCGACTCGAGCGACGGCACCAGGCCAATTAGATTGCACACCAGAAGAAACACGCCCAGCCCGGTGATATAAGGCAGGAACGGCTCGTAATCGTGGCCGATCAACTCCCTGCCCATACTGGTAAAGAACTCATGGGTGGATTCCGCCATATGCTGCATGCCGCCCGGGTGATCCACGGAAAGCCGCAGGCGCAACAGGATGAAAACCGCAATCAGCAGAGCGACGACCAGCACCTCCATGGCAACGGGATTGGAGATGGGCGCCTGCGGATACTTCGTATGCACTCCGAGAGCATGGAGCAGAGCCGTGACCGGCGCGGCAAAAAGCCGGTTCAGCAGGGCGGTGAATGGCAGTTGCTCGGGCATGTGTGGTTCAGCTTACTGGATTATCCCCGGCGGCCTCGCAGGGCAAACCAGGCTTCCAGCGCGGCCTCGCAAGTCATGGCAGTTACGGGCAGAAAAAGCGCGGCCACATAACCGTAGAGCGCTGGTCGGGAAACCCTGAATATAGCATACGCGATCAGGGTGATGACTGCGAAGCGCATGAGGAAGCGCATCACGATGGCGCCCGCGGATTCACGATTCGTGGTGAAGGCCCGGACCGCACGCTGCAGGTGAGCCATGCTGGCAAACGAGGCAAGGGCGCCCAGGGCAAATCCCACCGCCAGAGCCCAGGTTGCGGCCGCAACGCAGCCCGTGAGCCCTAACGCCGCCGCAATCCAGAAGAAACGCCGGATGCGGCTCTCGGCAGCGCCAACGAACTGCTCTTCATTCACGGAATCTGCCGGCTCACCCGTCATTGCTCAACGCCAGGACGCGGCGAATCATATCCACAAACCCCGCAACTACCCCGACCAGCACGCAAACAATCGTCAGGCGGGTAGTGTGCAGCCAGCGATCGAGCGCCGCTCCGGCCAGGTAGCCGACCGCGACGGCGGCAGGAATGATAAACCCCAGCTCAAACGCCAGCGCAATGAGCCGGCGATTCGAATCGGAGCCGCCATTCGAGGGCACAGCTTCAGGCTAGCATCGAATTTCGCAATTTTGTAATGGCGAAATTTTGTAATTTTCCGGAAGGCCGCTTAAATTCTCCGGGGTCTGGCGGATCGTTGCAGCCGTTGAGCAAGCCGCAGAGCCCAATTCGGCAATTCCGCAGTTCGGCAATTCGGCAATGCTGTTATCTCAGCAATTGCGCCAGCGCCGGAGCCTGGGTAACGTGCATCGACCAGTTCACCATGCGCAGGAAGGGCTCGGGGTAGATTCCAATGACTACGGTTGCCAGGCCGGTTATGCCGAGCGCGGCGCCCATGCCCCAGGAAATGGAAACCGGGACCGCGTCGCTGGCGGTGCGCATGAACATGGCATTAGCGACCCGCAGGTAGTAGTAAACCGAAACCGCCACATACGCCACCGCCAGGGTGGCCAGCGCGTAGTGGCCCGATTCCATCAGGCCCAGGAAGATGAAGTACTTCCCGTAGAAACCGGCCAGCGGAGGAATGCCGGCAAGCGAGAGCAGGAACGCCAGCATCAGCACGGCTTCCGTAGGCGCCTTGAAAAACAGCCCGTTCAGGTCCTCCAGCTCATCGCCTATTAGGTCGCGGCGCCGCAGCGAAGCGATTACGGCAAACACGCCCAGGTTCATGAACGTATAGACCATCAGATAAACCAGGATGCCGCGAATGCCATCCGCATTGGGCGCCTGCGGACTTCCCGCAATCAAGCCCAGCAGCATGTAACCCACATGCGCAATCGAGCTGTAGGCAAACAGGCGCTTGAGGTTGGTCTGGGTAAGGGCGGCGAGATTGCCGCCCGTCATGGTGGCAATGGCTACGAACACCACGATGGGGAGGTAGAGCGGGCGCATGGGCGCCAGTGCAAAAAGGAAGATCCTGAGCAGCAGAGCCCAGGCGGCCGCTTTACCGGCTACCGACATGTAGCCGGTGATGGACGTGGGTGCGCCTTCGTAAGCGTCAGGCGCCCACTGATGAAACGGCACGGCCGCGATCTTGAAGAATAAACCGGCGGCAGTCGTCACCAGCGCGACCAGGGGGATGACGCGAACGTGCCCGGGTTGCATCGCGGCCGCCAGGGCCATCGCTACCTGCTGAAGGTTGGTCGAGCCGGCCAGTCCATACAGAAGTGAAAGGCCATAGGCAAAAATGCCGGATGAAAATGCGCCCAGCAGCAGGTATTTCAACGCTGCTTCGTTCGAGCGGCGGTCGCGGCGCAGGAAGCCAACGAGGATGTACGTGGAGATGGCCATCAATTCGAGGCCAATGAAAAGCAGCACGAGATCGTTTCCCGCAGCCATGCACATCATTCCCACTACGGAAAACAGGATCAGCGCGTAATATTCGCCGTGCTGCTCATCTTCTATATCGAGATAGCGCACGGACATCAGGATGGTGACGGCCGCGGCTGCGAGAAACAGGTAGAAAAAGAAAATGGCAAAGCGATCGACCACCAGCGTGCCGGAAAACCCGCTGAAACCCATCACGCTGCCGCCGTGCTCGGGGCGATTGATTTGCTGCTGAATGCGAAACACTCCGGCGCCGGCGAATATCAGGCCGGCAAAAGCTGTCCAGGCGTTTACTACTTTGGAGTCGCGGGGCAGCATGAGGTCAACCATGAGCACGCCCAGCGCAAACAGAGTCAGCAGCAGCATAGGCAGGGCGAGCAGGTAATCGTCGCTATGGAAGAACGGCATCAGCGGCCCCCTCCGGCAGCGCCGATGGCCGCGGTGGGCCGGGGCGAACCGGAGCCCTGAGCCCTGGCCGCGGGTGGATTCAGCGGATAATCAGGCCGCACGATTCCCACGATCTGCTTGACCGGCTGATCGAGCACCTCGAAAAACGGTTTGGGGTAAACGCCGATCCAAACTGCCATCACGATGAGCGGCGCGAACGTGAGCACTTCGCGCGGCGTGAGGTCGTGCAGGTGCTCGTTCTTCGGGTTGGTGACATTGCCGAAAAATACCCGCTGGTAAAGCCATAACAGGTAAGCGGCGCCCAGAATTACGCCGGTGACGGCCCACGCCGCCCACCACTTGTTCTCCATATAGCTGCCCTGCAGGATGGTGAACTCGCCCACAAAGCCGTTCAGCAGCGGCAGCCCCAAAGACGACATGAACATGATGAGGGTGATGGTGGCGTAGAGCGGCATGACATTGGAAATGCCGCCGTATTCGGCGATCTCGCGCGTGTGCCTGCGCTCGTACAGGATGCCGACAATCAGGAAGAGCGCGCCGGTGGAGATGCCATGATTAATCTGCTGGATCACGGAGCCGCTCAGCCCCAGCGGATTCAAGGCAAAGATGCCCAGCGTGCAGAAGCCGAGGTGGCTTACCGAGGAGTACGCCACCAGTTTTTTCATGTCCTTCTGCATCAGCGAGACGAGCGCGCCATAAACGATGCCGATGATAGAAAGCGTGATCATGGCGCCGCGCACCCGGGGATCCATTGCCACTTTGGGGAACAGTGGAATCGAGAAGCGAATCAGGCCGTACGTTCCCATCTTCAGCAGCACGCCTGCCAGGATGACGGAGCCCGCAGTAGGGGCCTCAACGTGCGCATCGGGCAGCCAGGTGTGGAACGGAAACATGGGCACCTTGATGGCGAAGGCGATGAAGAAGGCAAAGAACAGCACGGTGGCGACCGCAAGCCCGTAATGATCCACCACCTGCGGTGCGGTCTGGTAGATGGCCTGAATATCGAAGGTGTACGCGCCGGTCAGGCTGTGGTGATTGAAGTAGAGGAACAGAATGCCCAGCAGCATGAGCACCGAGCCGACCAGCGTGTAGAGGAAAAACTTGATTGCGGCATACAGCTTTCGCGGACCACCCCAGATGCCGATCAGCAGGTACATGGGGACCAGCATGACTTCCCAGAAGACGTAGAAAAGGAAGAAATCGAGCGCCATGAACACGCCCAGCATGCCGGTCTGCAGCACCAGGAACCAGATGTAGTATTCCTTCACCCGGTCCTGAATGGCCGTCCACGAGCTCAGGATGGAGATCCAGCCCAGCAGGGTGGTGAGCATGATCAGCAGGAAGCTGATGCCATCCACGCCAATGTGGTATCCGGCGCCGATGCTCGGAATCCAGTTGCCGGCAGCCCCTTCCACGAACTTGAAGCCAGGCTGCGCCCTCTGGGCCCAAAACCACGGCACCAGCGGCAGTGACACCAGCAGCCCCGCAAGCGCAAAGGCGTTGGCAATCCAGCGTATGGCATCCTTGTTGTCGCGCGGAATAAACAACAGCAGGATGGCGCCCACGAGGGGCAGAAAAAGAATGATGGAGAGGATGTGGTTTTGCATGCTCAACCTAATTGCCGAATTGCCGAACTGCGGAATTGAAAACTGCGAAAGTGCGAAAGTGCGAAACTGCGAAATTTATTTGCTTCGAGCCGTGCCGTACGAAGCTGTGAAAATCGCGGAAAGCTCTCGCGCCTCTCGCAGCAATTCGCTTAGCCTCGCTTCCCGGACGATACCGGCGTCAACCAGCAATTCCAGCCAATACACGCATTCGTCAGCCTCTTCCGCAACGATTCCCATCCTCGCTACAAATTCGGCCTTCGATCTTCCGCGGCAAGCGGCACGGTAATTCGCCGCGACGGATGTTCCCGACCGTAGCGCCTGTTTGCCCAGCACCGATGCCGAGGGCTTCTGCGGCAACGCGTCATACATCTTCGTGATTCGAACTGCGAATGCTTTACTGCGCTGGCGTAACTGCTCTGACTTGTCATAGCTCGATGCCAATTTCGCACTTCCGCACTTTCGCAGTTTCGCACTCTATTTCCAGAGGTAGTACGCAATAAACCCCAGCACTCCCGCCGTCATCACCAGGGCATAGAACTGCACGCTTCCCCACTGGATCACGCGCACGGGATAGGAACTGGCGCGGGTCAGGATAGCGGGGCCGTTCACCAGCAGGCCGTCAATGATCCACTTGTCGAACCAGCTCGAGATGCGGCCAATGAATCGCGTCATCCACCCGGCGCCGTTCACTCCGCCATCAATCACCTGGGCATCAAACTTCCACAATTCCGCGCCCAGCCCCATGGCGCCCAGTCGCGTGTTCCCGATCTTGCGCCGTCCGGTTAAGAGCGTGTCGTAAGCCTCATCCACGTAGTACTTGTTCCACAGCGTGTTGTACACGGGACGGGCAAAGCTGCGGATTGGCTCGCGGTAACCCCCTCCGGCGGTGCTGTAGGCCATGTGCGCCAGGCCCCAGCCTGCCAGCGCGACGCCGATGGAAGCGAACATCAGCGCGTATTCCACCGGGCTCGATTTCTCCTCTTCGCGCTCGCCTGCCGCCAATTGACGGGCCTCGCCGGTGCGCTGGAACTGCTGCGCCTCCCTGGCAAAAACCGGATTCAGGAACGCCTCAAACCGGTTGGTCTGGCCGTGGTAGCCTACCACCCGAGCCAGGCTTTCGGGGAAACCGAGAAACCCGGCGAAAAGCGAGAAGAACGCCAGGATGATCAGCGGCACGGTCATGGAGCGCGGCGACTCATGAACGTGGCGCAACACTTCGGGGGCTTCGCGCTCGCGGCTCCAGAACGTCAGATACATGAGCCGGAACATGTAGAAGGCAGTCATGAACGCGGCGGCGTAACCGATGACCCACAACAGGCGATAGGCGCCGCCTTCACGCGACCACGCCTGCCAGAGG
>JAFAIN010000192.1 GCA_019236695.1 Acidobacteriota bacterium
GGGCAAGACGTGAGGCCAACGGCCCGGGAGCACGATCCACCGTTGCGGCAGGTTGAGAGTGCTCCCAGATTCTTCAGCCCGCTGCGCGGGCTTCAGAATGACTCGGCGGGAATGGGAAGGTGGAGCAAACCGGGTGCGCTGGAGCCCTGGCCTCGCCGACGATACTCTCGCCACTTTCTGCTAATCGCCGGCGGCTTCCTGCCGTGGGTGCTCAGGATGACATATCTTTTTTTGCTGAGTGATTGGAACCAGCATGGGCCAGGCAGTTTCTGCTCGTACACCGGCGGCTTCTCTGCCGTGCGTGCTCAGGATGACAGAGCGGGTTATGGATGCAGCAGCTTTAGTATTGTTCTAATGCGTTTTGCGATACAGAACCCCGCCTGTTCAGGCGGGGTTTCGGTTCGTGCTTTGCAGCCTCTTTACCACACCCCTTTATCACTGCCGGTGACTTTGTAGGCCAGCGCGGCCATCGAGGCCAGAGGCGGCAACAGGGACAGCCGGAATGTCGCCGGAACGTCGCCTTTCATGGCCAAGGTTGTTACTTCGCTGCTGTAGAGCCTGGCGCCTTCCGGCAACATGGGGACGCGCAGGAATTTATCCTTAACGTAGATTCGGCCGGCTCCAAACAGGGCTGCCTGAGCGACAGGGGGCGGCAACGGCAACTCGACTTCCCGATACTTTGCAGCGTAATCCGCCACGACCTTCAAATACGTGGCTACGCCCGGCCAAATTCCGCCCAGCCTCGCCGCGCGTTCCAACTCTGAATAATCAATGGCCTCTTCCTCGATGAGCCGTGCCGTGTTGCACACGTCACAAATCCGGAAATAGAAGTGACGGTACATTCGTTGCAGGGTTGCGACGATGACGCGCTCTTCGGGGGCGGGCACCAGGAACCTGTATCCGCCCACTTCGCGGGTTACGCGGCGCGTGATAAAGCGACGGGCCAAGCGGGTGTGTTCGCCCGTCTGGCCCAGGCGCTGCACGTGAATCTCAACCGATTCCCGGAGGCCTGGAATGCGGAAATTCCACTTATTGGCCAGCCGGTCGCCCCAGCTTCGCGCCTCCAACGCAGCGCCAAAACGGCGGCGCATTACTTCCACTACTGCACGTTCACCCGCGCTGGTGTACAGATCGAGGTCATTGCCCAGGTCGGGCGGCCAGTGGTCCAGTGACTTGATGACGGTTGCGGGGCAGCCTTCCGCTTCCAATTCGCAGCAGATGAAGTGCAAATGCTTCAGTGCGCTCTGGATCCGCAACTGCTCCGCGGCGATGGCTTTGTCTGCCCATTCGGCAACGTCGCTCTTTCGACAGCGAACCGCATAATCCCGAACTGGCGCCAAGGCCCGCAAAACGACGTGATGCGAATCGGTGAGGGCGCTGAAACGCGCACGCTCAGCGGCCGGAAGATCTGCTGCGTAGCGCTGGGCGGCTGGACAATGGCGCGGCGTGAGGGCGAGCGCGCTCAATGCCTCAATATGCGCTTTTTCGATGCCGGGATCCGTCACTGGGCAGCTTATGGGGAGTGGGTTCCTCCGGCAGAACGCCGGGCAAACAGGTTGGATGTGAGCTGCCGTTTATGAGTTGGAAAGATGGGGCGTGGATCCCCGCAGAAAGCGCCTGCCGCAAGCCATCCCGCGCGAGGGCCGCTCCCTTCCAATTCAGGAAGTCTGACATGGAGGAGTGCGATGTTGCTGATCCTGCTCGTAATCGTCCTGCTGATGATGGTGGGAGCCTTCCCTCGATGGCCGCACAGCCAAGGCTGGGGCTATTACCCAAGCGGCGGGCTGCTCATTGTCCTGATCATTCTCCTGGTGTTGCTGCTGTCGAGATAGTTTTGGCCCTGGCACCCCGGCTAAGGCATAATTGCCAGGCTGGAAGGTGAGAGATATGAAGCGTCAGCGCACGTTGCAGATTCTTTTGATGGTGGTTGGGGTGCTTTTTACCGCGGCGGTTATTCCATTGATCATGCTGGTCCGGCGAGACCCGGGCACCGCCATGATGATGAGCCTGTATACCACGCTCGGCGTCTTCCTGCTCCTGGCCGCGCGCAGCCCATCAACCAACAGAACGCTTATCGGCTTCGCCGCCTGGTCGAGTCTCGCGCATGCTTCCCTGATGGCCGTGCAATCGTACCTTGGCATCATCGCCCGCCGCGAGCTGGCCGGGGTTGCGATCTTCGCTTTAATCGGTGTTCTGCTGCTGGCCGTGGCGCCCGCCCGGCAACAGGACGCGTCCGCGGCCGGCGGGCAGGCCTAACAGCTTCGGAGCAAATGGCGCCGCTCAATGCGCCCCGTGCCCGAGCTCCCGGACAATGTCGCCTACGAAGGCTTTGGCGTCGCCGAACAGCATCAGAGTGTGGTCCAGGTAATACAGCGGATTATCGATTCCGGCAAATCCCGGACTCATGCTGCGCTTGATGACCATCACGGTGCGCGCTTTATCGACATCCAGAATCGGCATTCCGTAAATGGGGCTGGTTTTGTCATCGCGCGCGGCCGGGTTGGTTACGTCATTTGCGCCGATAATCAAGGCAACGTCGGTTTGCGGAAGGTCGGCATTAATGTCTTCCAGATCGAGCAGCCGGTCGTACGGAATGTCGGCTTCCGCCAGCAGCACGTTCATGTGTCCCGGCATGCGCCCGGCAACCGGGTGGATACCAAACTTCACATCCACTCCCCGGCGGGTGAGCGAGTCATAAAGCTCGCGCACTTTATGCTGCGCCTGCGCAACGGCCATGCCATAACCGGGAACGATGACGACCTTGCTGGCAGCACCCAGAATTCCGGCAGCTTCTTCGGGCGTCGCGCTGCGCGCGGTTCGTGCCTCTCCCCCGGGCGCGGCGGAGGCCTGAACCTGGCCGAAAGCACCGAACAGCACGTTGGTGAACGAACGGTTCATGGCCTTTGACATGATCACACTGAGGATGAAGCCGCTGGAGCCATCGAGAGCGCCCGCAATGATGAGCAACTTGCTATTCAGCACAAAGCCCATCGCCGCAGCCGAGAGGCCGGCATATGAGTTCAGCAGGGAGATGACGGTGGGCATATCGGCCCCGCCGATCGGGATGATCATCAGGATGCCAAAGACCAGCGGCACCGCCACGATAACCGGGAACAGCGAGGTCTGGCCGGGATTCAGGATCAGGTAGATGGCAACGGCTACCGAGGCGGCCAGGAGGCTCAGGTTCACGAGGTTAGCGCCGCGGTAGGTGATTGGCCTCTGCGGCAGCACCTCCTGCAGTTTGCCTGCCGCCATGAGGCTGCCTGTGAACGTCAGCGAGCCGAGGATGACTTCGGCGCACAGCACGCCCATTTCGAATTTGCCGATATGCTCGCCAACCTGGCTGTAGTAATGCGCAATGCCCACCGCGGTGACGCAGAATGCGCCAAAGGCATGGCTGAGCGCTGTCCGCTGGGGCACGGCCGTCATGGCCACCCGGCCGAGCGGCACGCCGATAATGCAGCCTGCAGCCAGGCCGATCAGGATGTACTGGTAGTGGAGTGCGCCGCCTTCGGGGGTTCGATGGAGCAGCGTGCCGGCAATGGCAAGCGCCATACCAATCTCACCTGCCCACACACCGTGCCTCGCGCTTTTGGGAGACGACATCCACCTGAGCGAGAGGATGAACAGTGCGCTGGCGGCGAGATAAAGAAACTCGATGAGGACGGTCATTCCCGTCGTCATTGCTTACCTGCCGGACGGCT
The DNA here is from genome assembly GCA_019236695.1 of Acidobacteriota bacterium. Lineage (GTDB taxonomy): Bacteria > Acidobacteriota > Terriglobia > Terriglobales > Acidobacteriaceae > JAFAIN01. The sequence goes on from JAFAIN010000192.1 coordinate 3,705, forward strand.
GGACTTGAACATCTTCAGCATGCGATCCGTAATGATGAAGCCGCCCACGATGTTGCTGGTGGCTGCGACGATCGCGATGGTTCCGAGAATGGTTGCCAGCGTCGTCTTGCCTTCGCCGGCCAGAATAATTGCGCCGACCACTGCGATGGCGTCCAGCGCGTTTGTCAGCGACATCAGCGGCGTGTGCAGCAGCGGCGAAACGCGTCGGATCACTTCGAATCCAATGAACGCCGCCAGCATGAATACGAACAATCCCGTCAACAGATCCAGCTTCATCAGGCTCCTCCTCCTGCAGGCGCCGATTGCAGCGCCGGCAAAGAGAAAAATTCGCGCACGCGAGCGTTCACTAATTCGCCATCGTGGGTCACCAGGGTTTCGCGGATGATTTCGTCTTGCAGGTTCAGGTTGAGCTTGCCTTCCTTCACTAGGTGCAGCAGGAACGCGGTTATGTTCCGCGCATACATCTGGCTTGCGTGGTAGGGGACCGTTCCGGCCAGATTGTATTCGCCGATGATGGTTACGCCGTGGATCACTATGGTTTCATCGGGTTTGGTCAGTTCGCAATTTCCGCCACGCTCTGCCGCCAAATCGATGATTACGGAGCCCGGTGCCATGCGCTGCACCATTTCCTTTGTGACCAAAACGGGCGACTTCTTCCCGGGAATCACTGCCGCGGTAATCACCACGTCACTGTCCGCCACGGTGTTGCCCAGGAGCTCTCTCTGCTTGGCATAAAAGCTTTCGTCCTGGACGGTGCCGTAGCCGCGTGCGTCCTGTGCGTTCTTCGCCTCGATCGGCAATTCCACAAACCGCCCGCCGAGGCTCTGTACCTGCTCTTTCGCCGCCGGCCGCATGTCGTAAGCAGAGGCAACGGCGCCAAGACGCCTCGCCGTGGCGATGGCCTGCAATCCCGCCACGCCGGCGCCGATGATCAAAACTCGGGCCGGCGCAATCGTTCCCGCGGCGGTAGTCAGCATCGGAAACATCCTTGGCAGCGTGTCCCCGGCCAAGACGACGGCTTTGTACCCGCAGATCGTCGCCATCGACGACAGCGCGTCCATGCTCTGCGCGCGCGTCGTGCGCGGCATGAGCTCCACCGAAAACGCACTCACACCGCTTCCCGCGATTTCCCGCAGAGTTTCCACGCTTCCCAGCGGCCGGAGAAAACCGACTACCGCTTGTTCCTTTCTCAGTAGCGGCAAATCGGCCTGACCGGTTTTGTCATTCGCGCCGTACACCAGGAATTGCACAATGATGTCGGCGGTCGCGAACACTTCGTCGCGCTTCTCGACTAGCCGAGCGCCTTTTTCTGCATAGTCCGCATCAGGATAGCCCGCTGCCGCGCCCGCACCAGCTTCGATGACGACGTCCATCCCGGCTTTTTTCAGATTCGGGATTACCGCGGGCACCAAGGCAACGCGCCGTTCTCCCGGGTAAATTTCCTTGGGCACACCGACGATCATGTACCCTCCTTCCTCTTCTGCCGCAGACTCACTGGCACAGCCTCGCGCCCTTGCCGCTGAAAGCGATCAGTTTCGAATCACGAAGTTCTTTCGGAGTTCGAGGGCGGAGCGATTGCCCTGTCGAGACCAGAACCAGGCAGCCATCCCAATTGCGCGTTGTCACTGGGATCCAACACGCTGTTTGCACCGGGAAATTTTATCCCGAGTCTCACCCTGACCACAAGGCGACCGCTGCCTGCGCGGCTATTTTAACGAATCGTAGATTGCGCGCGCGGCGCGCAGCTTTTTCATCACCCCTTGCTTCTCTTCGGGGGAATTCCAGTCAGGGTAAGCATCCGTGATTTCAATGGTGCGGTCAATCCATGCCTTGAAATAGTCTGCGTCTTCCTTCGAATAAGCGCGCTTCCCGCCGATGGTCACGTACACCGGGCTCGTGGTGGCGTACGCATACTGGTCCATCACCGGGTATTGTGCTTTTTCGCTCCAGGCCCGCAGCACACACCAGCCGCTCTCTTTCAGGGAAATGTCGCCTTTCATGTCCGCGGTTTCCTTCGCTCCATCCAC
>JAFAIN010000303.1 GCA_019236695.1 Acidobacteriota bacterium
GCCGCCCCAATGGCGAATCATGTTCATGTTGGCGTCGCGGGCTGATTGCAGCACGCGGCGATAATCCGCCTCAGTTACGCGCGCCGGGAAGCTGTCAAAGGGGATGACGTCGGCGCCTTTGGCAAACATCGGTATGCCGTTCATGACGAATTCAAAGCTGCGGCCCCAGGTGTCGGCCTCGCGCCGGAGCACGACGGAACGCAGGCCGGTGCGGCGCAGCGCTTCATCTTCCGTTTGATTGTTCTGGTTCACGACCAGGCGAAACGTGTACATCGCCTGCGCGCCGTAGCCGGCGGGATACCACAGGTCGGGAGCCGCAACGGCGAACGGCAGCCGCAGCGTGTTGACCCCGGGGTGGAGCGAAACGCTTAGCGCCTGCTCCGGCTTGCGCGAGCCATGCTCGCTCTCGAGCGCAATCCGGGCGGCCTGGCCGCTTGCAGCCTCGATTTCGATTTCCGCGACCAGATGCGCAACCGCCGCCGATACATCGGGCTGGCTGATATGGAAGTCGCTGATCCGCAGGTCATCCCAAAGTTCAAGCCGCACCGCGCGCCAAATGCCGCTGTTCACGAATCGCGGACCCCAGTCCCAGCCGTATTCGTAAGCCGGCTTGCGGATGTAGGTCTTATCCTCGGCGCCGCCCTGGGGGTGCGAAGGGTCGCCGGCGGCGACGATTCGCGCCTGCCGGATGGGGGAAGGGAACACCACCAGGAGTTCGTTGGCGCCGCTCTTCAGCCACGGCCGCGCCTCGGCGCGCCATTGGCGGAAAGCATTATCGGCGGTGATCAACTTGTGGCGGTTGACGAAAACCTCGGCGTATCCATCCAACCCATCGAACACCAGTTCGATATGGCGGCGGGACAACATCTCGCTGCCCGCCTGCAGGGTGGCCCGGTATTCCCAGTCGGCGTTCTCCATCCATTGCAGGCTAGCTTCGTTTTCGCGGTAAAAGGGGTCGGGGATGAGCCGGTTGCGCAGCAGGTCGGTGCCAACCATGCCCGGCACTTCGGCCGGCCGCCAGACCGCGAACCCGGCGCCCTCGGGTAGTGACGGCGCGCCATTCGCCGCGGTGGAATTGGGATCCAGATGCTGGCGAAACTCCCAGCCGGTGGTGACTGCGATGCGGGAAACCGGCTTCGCCGCCTCAGCCGCGCCCATCGCGTGCATCGCTTGAATCACCAAGGGGACCAAAAAACAAGCTGCCAATAACCGCCGCAATCTGCCGCCCTCCAAACGCTCAGGAAGTGTAACCGCCGAGGCCCGTTTTTGCATGATCGAGGCTTCATCCCCTACTCAACGTGACACCGCTCGGAATGCAGGTTCTCTCGATTCCCGCCCGCAATGGGCCACCTGATGGCTTCCGGCTTCATCTCTCTTGTTAAGTCATGAACAGGGCCCAGGTTGTTTCTCTTAGTTGTTCTTTGTCATTGGCAGTTGCGCTTGCCGGCTGCGGAGGAGGCGGGCAGGCTGGTACGCAAAGCACGCAAACCCCTGCTCCTTCGCAGCCGGCGCCGCCTTCCAGCTCACCCGCTCCCGGGCCCGCTCCCGCGCCCAGCCTGCAGCCATGCTCCCCGGTGCAGGTCACGTGGACGCCGGCCAGCGTGTTTGCCGGCCCTGCAGCGCCCGCGCCTCCCACCTCGGATTGTGCCGCGTTTCCCCTGACCGTGTCGTCGCCTGCCGGCAGCGGTACTTTAAGCCTCGCGTCGCCTGCGCATGTGGTCGCCAACGCGCAACCTTCAAACCCGATCCTCGACATGCGGGTGTACGTGGATGGCGAGGCGGTTTTCTTCACCTTCAACCCCGCAATCGATGCCCAGATCTGGATGGCGCCCGGCGCCCACACTATGGAAGTGACCGCCGTTGACAAGAAAGGCGCCAACTCGGCCACGCTCTTGCAGGTCAACGTAACCGGCCAGGGCACGGCCACCATCAGCCAGATTCAGAACCTGCCCGGATGGCAGAGCTGCTCCGCTGTTTTTCCGCCCAGTTCTCCGCGCGCCGGCCAGCTCTGTGCCGCCGGCCTGGGCACCGCGGTTTCCACCATGACGCCCAACCAGGCTTCGCCGTCGCTGAGCGGCGCTTCGGCGGAGTTCACCATGGGCGGGCCCACGGGGTACTCGAACATGCTGTACTTCGAATCCCTGGGCGGCGGCAACAGCGTAAGCCACTTCAGCTATGACCTGTACTTCTACATCAGCGATGGTTCGGCGCCGCAGGCGCTGGAATTCGACTTGAACCAGAGCTTTGGCGACCTGCGCTGGACGTGGGGCACGGAGTGCAACTTCAATGGCAGCGGCAAGTGGGACATCTGGGATCCGCTGAACGAAGTCTGGGTGCCCAGCGCCGTGGATTGCAACCGCTTCCCCTCGAACACCTGGATTCATCTGGTGTGGAATTTCGAACGCGTGAACGGCCAGACTCACTACATCAGCGTGAGCGTGAATGGCACGACCTCAACAGTGGACAAATATTTCCAGCCGCAGACCGGCTGGCCCACCGAGGACATCAATGTCGCTTTCCAGATGGACGGCAATTATCGGCAGCAGCCATACAACGTGTGGCTCGATCAAGTGACGCTGGTCGCGTATTAGGCCATGATTACCAGAAAGTAAATTTTCTCCACTGCTAACAGTGGAGAAATCAATTTTTCGCAAGGGGCGATCATTGGCGGAAGAGTAAACAGAAGAGCATCGCCAGCCCAAAGAGGCCTGGCCGGGGATTTGGACCTTTAGCGATGTTCTTTCGCTGGGTTTACGCCCGGCGCTAGCCCGTAAGCGGGCGAAAGACCATAGCCCA
>JAFAIN010000328.1 GCA_019236695.1 Acidobacteriota bacterium
TTCCTGCATCGCCATTCGCACCATGCTGGAAATGCCGGAGCAGGCGCGCTCCGGAATGGATGCCATGGCAATGCGGCGGGCCAGCGGCAGGCTTCGCGCATTCCTGCAGGCGGGCGCCGGCATAGTGGCCGACTCCGATCCGGAATCGGAATATCGGGAGTGCAGGAACAAGGCGCGCGCGGCGTTCCGCGCAGTGGAGATGGCCCGCAAAGGCGAGTAGTCAAATAAAACAACGCATTCACTTCCTCCGCGGTTCCGTGCCTCCGTAGCGGAATTATTCTTATCGCCGGCGGAATTTCCCGGCTCTCAACGCCGCGCAAAACGTCTTGTGGTCCTTCTCGTTCTGGTCGGCATAGGAAGCCGAAAATGTGGCGATCGCAACATCCAGCCTGGCTGAGCTTCCGCAATAGCCAGCCACGACGCAGGGGTCGCCCGAGCGGGCGTGGCCCTTGGCAAGGATTTCCCCGCACAGCCGGGCAAAATCCTCCAGTGCCGCGCCTTTCAGTTCGTTGGGATCGATCGCCGCCTTGTGATCGTGGAGCTGCCGGACCAGATAGTCGCGGCCCTCGATCGAGGTCCATCCCAGAAAAATGTCTGACTGGGCCTGCATCAGGCGCTGCCCCTCAACCACCCGGCGGCCGTTATGGCGAGGCAACCTGGCCGGCAGGTGACGGGCATATGCCGGCGGCGGCTCCTCCTTAACCTGCAGGAACAGCGGATCGTCAGGTCGCGCCGTATGGAGAACCGCATAGTCGCGGGTACCCACGCTGCCGGTGCCGACGATCTTGAAGGCCACGGCTTCGGGCCGGTAACGGTTCAGAAAATGCAAGCGCTCGGGCGAGAGTGTTTTCCGGTAGCTCTCCAGTGCCCGCAAAACGGCCTGCTCGGCGGCGCGGCTCACCGGCCACAGCAACGGCTTTTCGCGCTTGAAGCGGCGCGCGCCGTTTTTCACCAGCGTCAGTTTTGCGAGCATCTGCTGCGGCGTGTCGCGTTCCGCTTTCTCAACGACTTTCCGGGCAGCCATCATCACCAGGTTGCGGTGAACCTGGTAGCGAGCCAGCTCGAGCACCGTCATGGCCGAACATTCCTGCATCACGGCGCGATAGCTGGAAACAAGAGTCCGCACCGCCTCCATGCACCGGGTTTCACTCTCTCCGGCTTCCCGGCCTGCAATCATCAGGCTGGCGGCCAGCCGCTTCACGTCCCACTCCCAGGGGCCGGGCATGGTTTCGTCAAAGTCATTCAGGTCGAAGATCAGGCGGCCGTCGGGAGCGGCGTATGCCCCAAGGTTGCGCACATGAGCGTCACCGCACATCTGCACCGTAATGCCGGTACGCGGCGAGTTTGCGAGGTCTGCGGCCATCACCGGCACCGCGCCGCGAAAAAAGCCGAATGGAGAGGCGGCCATTCGTCGCCACTTCACCGGCAGCAGCTCCGGCAGGCGCCCCTCGGCGCTTTGCAGCAGCGTGGCGACCAGGTCAAAGCCGGGGCTGCGGCTGAAGATGGATTGCCCGGTCCGGTGCAGCCTTTCCCGCAAAGCCTTGCCGCAACTGCGGCGTTCTTCGATGCTGGGAGCCGGCCTCGGCATGGCGCGAACATTGTTGCCAACCCGGCGGTTCAGGTCAACGCCTGTGTTTGAATTATTGCCGTGCCATACCGCGGGCGAGTTGCGCCTTCTCCTACCGGGTACCTTCATCTCGGTCATGGCCGTACTTTCTGGCAGGCGTACCGGCGGGCGCAGCAGGCGAGTGGCGCACTGGTTTTGCGCGCTGAAGACCTTGACCCGCAGCGCTCGCAGCCCGAATTCGCGCGCGCCATGATGGAAGATTTGAAGTGGCTGGGCATTGAGTGGCAGGAAGGCCCCGACGTGGGTGGGCCGTTTGCTCCCTACCAGCAGAGCCGGCGCCGCGAGTTCTATGTGGAAGCCTGGAGAGAGCTGCGGCGCGGCGGCTTTGTGTATCCGTGCTTCTGCTCGCGCAGAGATCTGGCGCAGGCCCCGGGAGCTCCGCACGAAGCGGCGAGCGCGGCCGACGACGCCGGTGATGAACCCGTGTATCCGGGAACCTGCCGCGGCAGGAGCATTGCATCCGATGACCCGCGCGGCTGCAACTGGCGGTTCCGAGTGCCCGAGGGACGAACCATCGCATTTGCGGATCTCCGGATGGGTTCGCAGCACTTCGTCGCAGGCCGCGATTTCGGCGACTTCGTGCTCTGGAGGCGCGATGATGTTCCGGCCTACCAGCTAGCCGTGGTAGTGGATGACGCCGCCATGCAGATTACCGAGGTGGTGAGAGGCGCCGATCTCCTGAAGTCAACCGCGCGCCAGATGCTGCTGATCGAGGCCATGGGCCTGCCCCAGCCCGCCTACTTCCATTGCGACCTGCTGCGCGATCCCGCGGGCCGGCGACTCGCCAAACGCCATGAGTCGCTGAGCCTGCGGGAACTGCGCCGCGCCGGATACACGCCCGGGCAGGTCCGGAAGATGTGGCACGTTTAAGATGTCACTGCTTCCCGCGCGCCGCATTCTTCGCAGGGGCAGATTTCGCGCAAATATTCCCACGAATAAATCCCGTGCAGGTGCCCGTCATTCCAGGTGAAGCGGAGGGCATAACGGCCCACCGGTTCCGCATGCGTGGGCTTTGGCGCCGGCCGGAACATCGGCAGTTCGCCGGGTTTCGAGTGCGGCGACTCGCCCGCCCGGCGCCCCTCGTTGCGCCGCTCTTCCGAGCAGAGTGCACAGGGGCACGCATCGCGCAGGAAGGTGAA
>JAFAIN010000330.1 GCA_019236695.1 Acidobacteriota bacterium
AATGGACGCTGATCTCGTCGGCATGGGCCGCATGGAATCCTTCCACAAACCGCAGTGCGTGCTGCTTTGCCATGTCGCTTTCCCCGGAACAGCAGGAATCCAGAAATGCGAGGAACGATTGATCCTGGTCGCGGCGTCGCATTTTTGCGAACACGCGCTCCACGTCCGCAAACGGCCGGCAGGGCTCCAACCGACCATTTTCCGAGCACCACTGTCGCCCCAGCATTTCGCGGGCCTGCAACCCTTCGGAACGAATGCACTGCCACAGCGTGGGCTCGAGGCCATGTACGAACTCGGCGCCGAGTTCAACTGCTGCTCCCCCGGCCGCGATACCCGCCGTCCAAATGCGTCCGCCGATTCGCTCGCGCGCCTCCAGGATGAGCACACGCAACCCGGCCGCCGTCAGCCGTCGAGCAGCCGACAAGCCGGCCATGCCGGCCCCAACGATGATGACATCGGCATCCACGGTCAGATGGTCAGATGCCGGCAGCAACATGCCGGCCCCGTCTTCATGGAAGCATCGTTCTAGTCAGTGGACTTACCCCACTAATCTGGCTGGCGGGGGCTCAAATAGGCATTTGCCTCTTCGAAGCGGCGTGCCATCCTCGCGCCGTCGCAAGATTGCTCCAAAAGTGTTTCTGCATCCCACTCGCTGCGCCCAACCGGGCCAAAAAAGTCGCCACCATAAACGTGGATTGCGCCTGTAACCCGCGGAATCGGATTGGTCACGGAATGGATGATGTCGTGTCCCAGCGCGACTGTGTCTCTCACGCTCAGCGCTTTTGCTCCCGCGGCCTCCACTCTCATTTCTTTGCCGTCTTGCACGCGACGCCAGAAAATATTGTCTTCGCGTCCGGTGTAGATACCAATCACAGCCCACATCTGATGATTGTGCGGGAGTAGGGTCATCCACGGCGCCCAGATTACATTCAGGATCGTGAGGTCGCCGGCGTGGTAAAGCGTTTGGATCTGCCCTCTCTGCGGCTCACCCAAAGCTTTCAAGACGGTTGCGGGTTCAGAAACCGCCCTGGCCACGACGTCACGGACAGCGCTCTGCGATTGGTCTTGTCGCAGGGCATCCTGACAGTCAGAGATGAACTGTTCGATATCAAACATCGCAGAGCCTCCGGCCACAAGATCTCGGGCGTTCAGAGCCAAATTATTCTACTGCCAAAAAACGGCCTGGCGGGTAACCGCCGCTCCGGGCGACGAAGAATCAATAACTTACCAACAGCGCTTATAAGTTGCTGATTCTTGGTTGCAGAAAATCGATTTAGGCGTCTGCCCCCGATCTTCGTTTCTCGTTCCCTCGTTCCCATAGGTATGCGGGAATGAGAGATTGAGAAACAGAAGGCTCCCCGGAGGGTGCTGGAGAGGGCGCCGACGCCGGGTCATTTCTCAAAACGGAAGGGGCATAAACCAGGCCAACACCATAGATGCCGTCGCCCGAGCGGCCCGGTCGCTTACATGTCCGCCCCAAGCGTGGAGGGTGCATGCCCTCTTGAATTGGCGGCTTCTGTGGTCGCACAGCTCGAGCGCAGGCGAACCCTGAGTTCTCCGGTGACGCGCTGGTGGCACGGAATGCACAGGGTCCGGAAGTTCTCCAGCGAACACTGGCCACCGCCCTCGCAAACCGGAACGATGTGGTCCGCATCCCAGGGCGAGCGCAGGCGCAGGTACGGGATTCCCAATTCCTGGCAGCGTCGCCGGCGGGCGCGCCACGGCAGCTTGCGAAGCGAGCGTGAACGCGCCATGGTGTCTTCCCCGCAAAGAGCGCATACCCCCCGGTCGCGCCGGAACACCTGCTCGCGGACGTAGGCCGGGCTGGTGCGCATTCTCCAATGGTGAACGCAGGTTTCGCCGCAAAATGTTCGTCGCGGTGGGCGCACCTCCGTGCCGCACCAGCGGCACAGGGCGCGGCCGTTCGGCCCGCGCGAAATCCGCTTCGGGTCAGCCCATCCCCCGGGCTGCCAGCGTGCTCTACTCATTGCTACAGCATGCCGGAACCTTGCGAGCCTCTGAAGTAGCAAAATGGGAACAGCAGGCCTCATAGCCGGCGGCAACACCGGCCGTTCTCCACAGCCAACCTGCGCCGCCCGGGGCGCGTCTCTCTAACGAATGGGTTCGGGGGCACGGGTGTCAAAAACCACCGAGGAGCGAAGCATGCGAAAGATCATCTTAGCGATGTTGTTGTTTGGCCTTTGCGGGCTGGCCCGCGCGGCCGATGAGAAAACGGCGGTAGAAAAGCGGATGCAGAATGCCGCAACCGTTCTGCAGGAAATTACCGCTGCGCCCGACAAGGGCATTCCTGAGCAGGTTATGAACAGCGCGAAATGCGTCGCCATTGTGCCGCATTTGATCAAGGCCGGTTTTGGCATTGGCGGCGAGCATGGGCGAGGCGTGGCCACATGCAACGTGAATGGCGCCTGGAGCGCGCCCGCGTTCTTCAGCGTGTCCGGGGGCAGCTTTGGATTCCAGATTGGTGCTGAAGGTGTGGACCTGGTCATGCTGGTCATGAACAACCAGGGAATGCAGGCGTTGTTGACCGATAAGTTCCAGGTCGGGGGCGAAGCCTCGGCAGCCGCGGGCCCGGTTGGCCGCGAGGCTGCGGCGGCAACCGACTGGAAAGCACATCCGCTGCTCACCTACTCGCGAAGCAAGGGCGTATTTGCCGGAGTATCGCTGAATGGCGCAGTGCTTACCCAGGACAAGGATGCGAACGCCGCATTCTATGGCAAGCCTGAGACCAGCCGCGAACTGCTGGCCGGCCAGGTGCCGCCGCCACCCCAGGCGAGAGATTTCCTGAATGCAGTGGCACGTGCCGAAACTGTAGCCAAAACGCGATGAGGAACCCGTGATTGCGCGTGGACAGACGTCCAAAAACAAAAACCCCGCCTGCTGAGGCGGGGTTTTTGCTGAAACTAATCGAGTTTAGTGGCTTCCGCTTGCGGGCGCGCGGTTGGTAATCAGGTAAGTGGCAACAGCGCCTGCGGCGGCGGCCGCCGCAGCAATCATCATGAGCTGAGCCTTGCTCAGGGTTACGCCGATGCCGGCAGCAGGAATTGCATTTCCCGAGGCTGAAATCGCTTTGCCGTCCTTGTGCGGCGTTCCATTGTCATCGCCAATGCCCAGCGGTTCCAGCCTGGCGACGAGCGCCTTGTCGTGATCCACGACAACTGTCTCTTTCCCGTCGCTTACCTTCACTGAGCCTTCCATGGCGGCGATCACCAGCCGGCTGCCCTGCTCCGTAACCAGGTAGCGGGCCTGTTCGGAGGCAGGCTCCACATGCAGGTTTACCACCTCGGTCGAAGTTGCGTGCGCGGTCGTAACCGCCAGTGAGCCGTTCATCACGCGCGCGCCGGCCGGGTGAAACACCACTTCGGAATCGTCGCCCATCTGCAGGGTGGCCCCGTTGAGCGCGATAGTGGCTCCGCCCTTCTGAGTGCGGAGATTGTCGCCATCCACCACAGCCTGCGAGCGTTCCAGCACAGCTCCGTTAAGGTTCATGGCGTGGTCGGGATATACCACGGCGACACCCGCAGTGCCCGCTATCGTGCTCAACGGAAACACCGCCAGCATCAGAAACGTTGTGGTTTTCAAAACAACACCCGAGCGCATCAGAAACCTCCAATTAGAATGTACGGTCGTTCTTTCGACAGCGTCAACTGCATCGTGCCCCGATGGTAATCGGAAGGTAACCGCGGCAGGTTACTGCCGGAACCGCCAGGGCGACGGCAGCACGAATTGCCAGGAACCTGCTCAGAACCCGCGATAAATTGCCAGGTTCGTCAGCGTCTGAACCACCATGCCGCTGTTCAGCGCGATGTGGCGCTTTCCCGCCACCATCACGATGTCTTCCGGATTCAATGCGACATCGCCGGCGCGCGCGTGCAGGATTTCCCCGAGCGGTACCGTGGACTCGGTGAGTCCGCCGGACGACCGATGCAGCACAGTCACCCGCTTTAAAGCGGCGTTCGTGGTCGGTCCCTTGGCCAGCGCAATTGCTTTCAACACGGTGGCCGGGTCAGACTCATCCATGGTGTAGGCGCCCGGCTGGCCCACCTCGCCCAGCACGTAAACCAGCGAGGCTTTTGAAACGATGACGGTATCGCCGGGCTGCAGTTCCACATTGTCCTGCGCCATCAGCAGGGGATCACTACTCAGCATGATGGTTTGCGCGTCCTGCATGTGACCACGATGGGCAATCACGATTTTGCGCCCCGCAGTGATCGTGGTGCCGCCGGCGAGTTGAATGATGTCGAGCAGCCGGTGCGGTCCCAGCGCGGGATAAAGGCCGGGGTGGCCGACTTCGCCCCCTACCGAAATGCCCTCACCTGTGTACTCCTTCACAAAAAAGGAAACCTGTGGGTTGCTGAAGAGGTTTGCCGCCGTGAGGCGCGTGGCGATGGCGGCTTGAGCCTGGGACGCGGTCAGCCCGGCGACTGCAACGTTCCCAAGCAACGGCACGGCTACGGTGCCATCACTGTTGACCCGCGTGTGCACAGCCAGCTCGGGAGCGCCGTAAACCCCGATGTCTACCTCGTCGCCCGGGGAAACGCGCAACTCCGCGGTAGCAGCATTCACCTGTTCAACCATTTTCTGCACCGCGGCGGATGCCGGTGCAGCCTCGGGGGGAGCGGCTTGCTGGGCGCAAGCCACAACGCCGCCAAGAACCATCCATAGCGGCATCGCAAGGATCTTTGACATACCACTCTCCTGATTTAGTACACCGCCGGCTGGCGGTGAAGTCCTTCTGCCATGGCAGCCGCATGCTGCTCGGCAAAACAAAAAGTTTCCTGGGCAAAGATGTTTTCCAGCGCCCGGCCAAGCGCCCTCTGGAATTCATCGGTTATCAGGTTGATGTCGAGCTGCAGGGGCTCTTCCTGGCTGCGGCGATACAGGATCAGTTCACCACAATTGCTTCCTGCGCCGCTGACCAGTTGCACCGCCAGCGCCCAGTGCGAATCTCCTCGCCTGCGGGCGGGCCTGGGCCGTTCCCAACGGTAGAATTCTTCCGTTCGCCATATCATGCCGGCGCCCTGCTCGAAGCCTGGCCGCAGCTCGAAACCGTCAAATGCGTTCATCTCGAAGGTTTCATGCAGCAAGGACTGCAGTTCGCTCATGGAGCAGGCAGCCGCAATCCTCTCCGTAGCCCTGCGAATTGCCAGATTGTTTACGATGATCTGCTTTTGCTGCATGGTGCGCCGCGCCACGCGCCCCAGTTCGAAAACCTCGTGGTAGCGCAGGTGCTGTACGCCGATCCATATGCCGCCCCCCAGCGCAAAAAGCACAATGCCGACGGTTGGGCCACCGGGATGGAGCAGCAGGGCGCTCAGCAGAGCGCAGCCGCCCGACACGGCATACAGAATGACCACAGCCTGCCGATGAGTGAACCCGCGCTCCAGCAGCTTGTGATGGATGTGCTGGCGGTCCGGGCGGAATAGAGGCTTGCCGCTGAGAAAACGCCGGATTGCCGAAAGCCCTACCTCCATGATGGGCAATCCGAACGACACAATCGGAATCGCTACCGCCATCATGGTCGAGCTCTTCGAGCGGGCTGCCAGCGAGAGCACGCTTAGAACGAAGCCGATGAAGAGGCTGCCGCTGTCACCCAGGAAAATGGTCGCTGGATTGAAATTAAACCGCAAGAACCCGGCGGTTACGCCCGCCAGCGCCAGCGCCACTACGGCCACAGCCAGGTAGCCGTTGATCAGCGCCATCACAAACATCACGAGAGTGGAGAACAGCGCCGAGCCCACCGCAAGCCCATCGAGTCCATCCACCAGGTTGAATGCATTGGTGATCAACAGAACCCAGAGCACGGTGAATACGAAGGACAGCACTGCGCCAAAGGTGTAATTCCCCGCCACCATTGGAATGCTGACGACCCGCAGACCCGACATGTAGATGGGGACGGCGGCCAGGATCTCAATCCCCAGCTTGAACCAGGGCGATGCATGGAACATGTCGTCATAAAGGCCGAGGATGAACATGAGCGTGGCGGGAAAGATCAGCGGAACAATGTCGCCGAACGCAATCACGTGCGTTGCGGCGAAGAAATGCTGGGCCAGCAGAACGCCGGTCAGGACCAGGGCGAGCGCCGCGAAGATGGCCATTCCGCCCACCCGCGGCACCGGAAGAGTATGCACATCGCGGTCGCGCGCCTGGGTTAAACCCAGGCCGCGATTTACCGCAAAATTGCGCACCTGCCGGGTGGCCAGCAGGCCAATCAGCAGCGAGGCTGCAAATGTAAGGCAGAACGTCAGCGCCAAGAGTGCTCTTCCGTATCTATTCGTTTCCGATTGCGGCCAGCGCTTCGCCGGCGCGTGAAAAACCCGTCTCCGCACCCGCGGACATCGCCGGCCGGGCGTCGCTGAGGGTCAGAGCCAGAATTCCGGGAACCAGGCGCTGCCTGGAAAAAAAGTCTGCAGCGCGCGAGGGTTGCAGGCATGTGGAGTTCCCTCCGTTACGCTCCGTTTCGATTGCCTGCATCACGCCTGCAATGTCTTCATGCCGGCAGCTGTATGCCCGCGCCGGCCCGCCGCCGGCGAAGATTTCGGTAATGTGGCTGATCGCGGGGCCGAGGTAAAGAACGGGTGCGCCCAGCGCCAGCAGGTTGTAGATCTTGCAGGGATGAACAATTCCGACAAATTCGTTTCCCATGGGCACCACATGTAGATCCCCCGAGGACAGCGAAGCGGCCAGATCCTGCCGCGGCTGGTAGGGAAGGCATACAACGTTGTTGAGCCCGCGCTCGGCGGCTGTCTTCTTGATCCGTGCCATCTCGCTTCCGCCGCCGATGAAGCAGAAGGCGATCCCCTTATCGTGCTTGAGCCGGGTTGCTGCATCGAGCACAGAGCCGAGCGGATGGCAGGGGCTGTGATTGCCCGAATGCATGACCACGAACTTTCCGGCGAGCCCGTGCTGATCGCGAAAGCGCGCGCGGCCTTCGGGGGTGAAATGCAGCGCCTCTTCGTGCGTCCACGGCGGGATTACCGCGATTTTTGCGGCATCGATTCCCTTGGCGGCAATTCGCGCGGCCATGAAGCGATCGAGCGCTATGATGGATTTCGCGCGCCGAAGGCTCCATGTCATCATTCGCAGCAGAAGGCGCGCCACAATGGAATCCCGGCGCAGCCAGCCGGCTGCGATCGCTTCATCCGGGTTCAAATCCATCGACCAGATGATCAGTTGCCGCGCTTTCAGCGGAACCATCAAGCCTGCCAGAAATGAGATGAGCGGCGGGGAAGTCAGCGCGATAACCGCATCCTGGCGAGGCATCCACAGCACACACCAGGCGCAGGCGATCAGGTAACTGGCGAAGTCGACGGCGCGCCGCCAGCGCGCGTTTTTCCCGAGCCCGGTTCCGGTAATCCGCACGATGCGGATGCCTCGCCAGTTTTCGGTTCGGGAAAACCGCCGCGAGGGGTCGTCATATCCGCGGCGCGAGGCGATTACGGTGACCTGGTCTCCTCGTTGGGCGAGCGCGCATCCGAGGTCCGCGGCGTGCTGCGCGGTCGAAACCACGTCAGGGTAAAACGCCTGGTTCAGGATGAGCACTCGCATGCTTCGATTGTCGTTCCGGCACGCGGCCCGTGGTCAGATTACCCGCTTACCGAAGGTGACTTTCGTAATAATTGCTAACTCGACAATACGGGACTGCCGGCGGCGGCACTATTTCCTTTGTGGTGACGTGCGTGATTTCATGCCGGTTTAATCGCCGGTCAGGGGTCGCGGGAAGAGTTGCTCGCGGGAGGCTGCCGTGCGGCGTGAGGCCGCAGAAATCAGAATGCAGGGGGAGCGGGAATGGGGTCTATCTCTCCACGACGTAATTGCCCAGGAAAAGCGTGTCCATTCGGGTTTTCTGGAAGCACTGGATTGCTTCCTCGGGCGTGCACACGATCGGCTCGTCCTCATTGAACGAAGTATTTAGAAGCACGGGAACGCCGCTGCGGCGCTCGAAAGCGGAAATCAGCGCATGAAAACGAGGGTTGGTCCGGGCGGATACGGTCTGCAGCCGGCCCGAACCATCCACGTGCGTCACCGCCGGGATGCGCTCGCGCTGCTCGCGCTTTATTTGGTACACCATCAGCATGGTGGGCGAAGGGTGAGTCTGCTCAAAGTACTCGCCCAAACGCTCTTCCAGCACGGCCGGCGCGAACGGCCGGAAGGGCTCGCGCTTTTTTATGCGAGCATTCAGGATGTCTTTCATATCGGCGCGCCGCGGATCCACCACAATGCTGCGGTTCCCCAGCGCGCGCGGCCCGAACTCCATGCGGCCCTGGTACCAGCCCACGATTTTTCCCGCCGCAATGGCCTCGGCAGCGTATTCCACTACCTCATGCTCAGTGAGAGAGCGCGCCGGAATTCCATGTTGCTTCAGCGCCGCCTCAACGCTGCCGTTGCGGAATTCCGGTCCGGTGTAGGCGTGCTGCATCACGTACCCGGGAGTATGGCCGAGCAGCGTGTTCCAAATGTAGAAACACACGCCCAGCGCGGTGCCGGCGTCACCCGCCGCGGGCTGCACAAACACCTCGCGGAACGGAGTGTTAAGCAGCGCCTTGCCGTTCATCACCGAGTTCAGCGCCACGCCTCCCGCCATGCACAGGCGCTCGCCGCCTGTCTTCCGGTGAAGTTCGCGAAGCAGGTGGAATACCACTTCCTCGAGCCGGGCCTGCAACGAGGCGGCGATATCTTCGTGCCGCTTCTCCAGCGGCTCGCCCTTCTGCCGCACGGGACCGAATGTTTCCACGAACTTCTCCGAGAACATCCGCCCGATCACCGGGGAGCCTTCGTCCCAGGTCATTTCGACGCCTTCCGAGTGATGGCGGAAGTAATCCAGGTTCAGTTGAAAGCTGCCATCATCGCGCGTGCGGATAATGTGGCGAAACTGCTCCAGGTAGCGCGGCTCGCCGTAAGGCGCCAGGCCCATTACCTTGCCTTCATCGCCGTACTTCGGAAATCCCAGATACTGTGTGGTGGCGGTGTAGAGAGCGCCCGCCGAGTGCGTGTAATCAATTTGCCCCATCACTTCCATGCGATTCCGCTCGCCTGCACCCCACATGGTGCTGACAAAATCGCCAAAGCCATCAATGGAGAGAATTGCGGCGCGCTCGAAGCCCGATACCAGAAACGCGCTGGCCATGTGCGCCTTGTGGTGTTCCACATTGTGAAACTCGCCGCCGAGATCGGCCGCTGGAATTTCCAGCGCGCGCGAGAGATCGTCGCGCAGGCTGCGAATCTTTGCCGCATTCGCCAGCCGGCTGGCAATCAGCCCCGAGAGACTGGCAAAACGCGTAAGGGAATACAGAACTTTCTTGTGCAGGTTGGCGGAAGGGTCGCGCGAAATGCCGATATGCGCGACATCGCTGATCGAGATGCCCGCCTCCTCCAGGCAATACCGCACGGCAAGCGTGGGGAACCCCGCGCAGTGCTTCTTTCGGTTGAACCGTTCTTCTTCAGCGGCGGCGATCAGTTCGCCGTCTTTCACAATGGCGGCGGCCGCATCGCCGTGGTATGCATTAATGCCCAGAATGTACAAACAACCCGCTCCTTGGGGTGATTGCGTTGCAGCGAGGTGCAAACATGAAGTTGTTCTGATTGTAGCGGGTTTTGCCGGGGGGCGAGGGCGTCCTCGCCCTGAAAGGTAATGCGGCTCCTCACTGGTTTCGTTCGAGCGCCGCCGGCTCAACCATGCTGTTTTTCGCGGCCAGGGGGTGCCGCTCGACCCAGTGCCCCAGGACTACGAACTGCCACACGCGCGAATGCTTGATGCGCCCCGCCGCAAAATCCTCCAGCAGCTTGTCGGGGCTCAGCCTGGGCAGGCAGGTTCGGGTCGCGGCTTCCACTCCGGCACGCACGTAGTCGCGCAAGGGACCGCGCATCCAATTGTGCATGGGAAGCACGAAGCCCTTCTTGGGCCGCAGCGCGGCACCTGCCGGGAGCAGATCTTCGGTGGCCGCCAGCAGGGCCCGCTTGGTTCCCGCAGCCGCGGCGTTGTGCCGAAGGCAGTACTCCACCAGCAGGTGGTCGAGCAGCGGAACTCTCAGTTCAAGCGAATGAGCCATGCTCATGCAGTCACTGTCACGCAGCAGCGTGCTGCGCATATAGCCCTGCAGTTCGCACATTCCGGTCCGTGCGGTCAGGCTGAACGGCTGGCCCGGATCGATTTGGCCGAACCCCGCGTCTGCGCTCACGCCCAGCCCGCGCAACTCCCCTTCGCTCCAGAATGCGCGCATGCTCTCATAGCGGTATTGAAAGCTCACCTCGCGCCGCGTTGCCTGCTCGCTTCGGCCGCCTGCACGGTAGCGGCGCAACTCGGCGGGCATGCGCCCCAGCACCCCGGCATATTTCTCAAACCGGGGAAGCAGGCGGAAAGTCGTGTAGCCGCCGAACAGTTCGTCGCCGCCCAGCCCCGAAAGCGCCACCTTCACCCCGGCAGCCGCTACGGCCCGCGACACAATGTAGGTGTTCAGAGCGTCAGCGCTCGGAAGATCAAGAGCTTCCACCGCCTTGGGCAGCCCCGCCAGCACTTCGGCTTCAGAAAGCCGGATCTCATGGTGCACGGTGCTGTAGCGCTGCGCCAGCGCTTTTGCGTAGGGTGATTCGTCAAATTCGGGCTGCTCGAAACACACCGTGAAGGTGCGAATCGGCCGGTCGGCATTTTGCGCGGCCAGCGCGGTTACCACCGAAGAGTCGATGCCGCCGCTGAGGAATGTTGCTACCGGGACATCGGAGATCAGGTGCTCCCGCACCACGCGTTCCAGAGCCTGCCGCAAATCTTTCGGGTCTGGCGAGCCGGCTTGCGGAGTAATGTGCGCCGCCGACCAGTAGGTTTCCCGGCCCACGATGCTTCCGCGCCGCATGCGCATCGTGTCGCCGGCGGCTAGGGAACGTACTCCTTCGATCAGCGTTCCGGGTTCGGGCAACGATCCGAATTTCACATAGCCGGCGAGCCCGCGTTCATCGATTCTAGGGCCCGCCAGCCCGGCTGCGAGGAGCGGCCGAATCTCCGACGCAAATGCCACCTTTCCGGACTGTTCCACGAAATAAAAAGGCTTGATCCCAAGGCGGTCGCGGCCGCACCAGAGCTCCGCCGATTGCGCGTCCCACAGAGCGAAAGCAAACATTCCCCGCAGCCTGCCGATGCAGTTCCTGCCCCATATTCGGAATGCCTTCAGCACCGTTTCCGTGTCGCTGGTCGAGCGCCAGGCTCCTGCGCGGTCTCCGATTTCGCGGCGCAGATCCCAGTGGTTGTAGATTTCGCCGTTCAGCACCAGGCAGTTGCCGGTTTCCGGGTCGCGCATCGGCTGGTGGCCCGCGGAGCTCAGGTCCAGAATCGCAAGCCGGGTGGCGCCGATGATGGCCTGCGGCGCAGCCTGCTGCGCCCCCGAAGACAGCGATGCCACGCCGCAATCATCAGGACCTCGATGCCGCAGTGCAGCAACCATGCGGTCCACCGCAGCCTGCGACGTGGCCGTATCGCCATCCTCCCTCAGCGAAATTCCCGCGATGCCACACATGGATGCTCACCAGCATTATGGCAGCGGACCCCTCGGGCTGCGCAGGAATTCGCAAGTTTCTTCCCGCGAACCCTCGCCGGAGCAACTACCATGAACGGCTTGAAGGTTCTCCATGTCATTTCGTCGCTTGCACCTTCCACCGGCGGGCCGGCCCATGCAATCGTGGGAATGTGCCAGGCGCTCATGGCCGAGGGCGCCGACATCACCATCGCCACCACCACGGCCTTTCTGCAGCAGCCTTTCAGTGCGGGCGAGATCGTAAGCCACCACGGCATTCCCGCTGTCTTCTTTCCCTGTGAACTGCCTCCGCACCTTGCCTTATCGCTGGGGCTCAGAAAGTGGCTCAAGCTGCACGCCGGC
>JAFAIN010000183.1 GCA_019236695.1 Acidobacteriota bacterium
AGAGCTTGTGAGCGAAACGGAATCTGCACCACCGCTTCCATTTCCACCGCGATGCCGTTTCGGGTAGCGGGACGAAAACGGCATTCCCCGAGCGCGGTTTGGGCGTACTGGTCAAGCCGGGAATCCACGCTTTCCAAGACACGCACATTGCCCACGCTGCCATCGCTATGAATGATGGCCGACAGCGTCACCGTGCCTTCCACTCCCTGCCTGATCAAGTCGGCAGGATAGGCCGGGTCGGTTTTCATCAGCATCGCGGGCGGAATCAGGAATCCAACAGATGCCCCGCTGGGCGCGAATCCAGCGACCTCCGTGAAATGGATAATCCAGCTCCCGGAGGCCGAATTTACATTCGGCATGTTCGCCGCCATGGAATAGGACCGCGAGGCCAAGGCGCCGGCTTCGCTATCGCTCTTTGGCCGCGCCGGACTGGTGGAGCGCGCCAGGTGGCCACCGTAGTACGCCGAACCGGCGTTAGAGCACTGGCAACGGGCGGGGGCACTCGCTTGACGGCGGGTGGGGTTGAAGAAGTTGCCGAAACCACAGGTACGGGGCTGGTGCTCGAGGCGCCTGCAATGGTGATTCCGCTGAAGGTGCTTGCGGCAGGCTCGTGAACAGCAGGTCCGCCGGCGCCATTGCCTCCGGCAATTGTTGCGGGGGCTCCAGTCGCCCCAGGTTTCCCTTCGGGAGAGGCGGCAAAAGCGCCATGCAAGCTGCCCGCCGGCACTTCAATCGGCCCAGCAGGCTTTGCAGGGTCGAGCCCAACTACTACGAGCTGCCCCGCACCCAGCCGGGGTGCGCTGCTTTCCTTCCCGGCGCTGCCGGGCGAGGGAGGAAGTACGCTGCGCGCCGTTTGATCCAGGTTGCCTGCTGCGCTAGAGAATCCGCCGCCAGCGTCCTGAGCAGCGGCGGGTACCACGGCGCGCTGGGGAAGCTGCAGGCCGTGTGCGCCGGCGTGCACGTCTGCCGCCGCGGGCGCAATTGCCGCTCTTTGTGGAATCCCAAGCCCAACAGCGGATCCATCAGCCCAGTCTGCGGGGCGGGGTGCAACCGCAGTTCGCTCCATTGTGCGAAATCCGCTGTTCGCGAGGTCGCGCCCCGGGTCAGCCGCCATAGGAGCTGCGGCAGCGCGCACCGGCAAATCGAGTGCCGTAGTGGCCGGCACATCTGCCGCGGGCGGCGGAGCAGGTGCACGCACTTCGATGCTCATAATGCCAAGCGCGTGGTCAATCTCCTCCGGAGCCGGGGCAACCACGCTGCGCCCCAGGTTCAGGTCAGCGCCCAGCCGGTGCCCGCCCGCGTCAGGCGGGGCGGGCACCGTAGAATTCCAGGCCACGATGTTGGGCAGGCGCTGCTCCGCATGCAGAGTGGCGGAACCCGGAGCTACAATCCGCTGTCGGAAGTTTTCGGGCGCGGGCGGAAGTGACATGACCGCCTGCTTTGCAGGCAGCGGGTCGGCAGGGTGCGACTCTTCAGCGCTCGCCGGCTCCGGATCGGCCTGCACGCCCGGCAGTTCGTCGGCCACCCGATAATAAGTGATGGTCTGGTGGCCCAGGCGGGGATCGACGATTGCAATCTGGTTCTGCTGTAATTTGGAGATAGCGAAAAGCCCACCGATGAGCGCCAGATGGAACAGAGCCGAGCGCGCCAGCCCGCCGCGAGGAACTCCGGTCGAGATGAGCACATCCGGCCAACCCGGGCCGATGGTTGCTTTCGTGCTCGGGGCCAGCAAAGCAGTAAGATTTGAAATGAATCCTTTTCCCCTGGGTTCAAGCTCAAGAAGAAGTCCCGGCGCAGTTTGGAACGGCGTGGGGGTCGACGGGGCCAGGTCAGCACTGTTGCCGGATAGCTGCTGAAGTTGAAGCATTTAACGGCCTGAAATGAGGAGCAGGTACTTCGATTATAGCCAGCTTTCCTGGCTCAACATTATGCACTGCCGGGTTACTGCCTGCCTGTTGGTTACTATGGTCACTGCCGCGTACGCCGGCGGGCAAGCCTCGCCTCAGGGCAAGCGGCTGCCGCCGGCTCCAGCGCGCACTGCGGGTCAACAGGCCTCCCGCTGCTCGGGGGCGTACAGCTTCCTGCGGGAAGGTGAGGTGCTGCAACTTACGATTCAGCCAGGGGAGCAGGCGCCCAGCACAAAGGTCACGGGGTTCATTTCCCGGCACGGCGAGCTCGAAAGCGACCATGGCACCCTTCTCGACCACTGGATTCGCAATGGCAGCCTGCAAAGCAGCGAACTTCAGTTTCGGACAGCGACAATTCACGGTGTGTGGTTTGAATTTGAGGGATCCGTATCGAACGGCGCCACACCGGCGGGTGAGGGAACAGGCTGCGTTATTCGAGGCAAGCTCACCGAACACCTGCTGGATGCGAATCATCACGAGAGGGCGCAGTGGCGTATGGTTGAGCTGAAACCGTTGCCCGCACCCGTGGAATAGCACATTGTCTGCCGCCTCAGCCGCTTCGCGGAACACCGCCAAAGCGTGAGGCCTGCGTGTGATGGTCGAGTTTTTCCTGGGTCGCAGGGCCCGGCTGAGCGCCATAGGTTCCGGTTACGCGCTCCGCCGCCGTGGGCGGAACAGCAACATCAGCTTGTGGGCCCGACGCCGATTCCCGGCCCTTGCCTTCGAGCGAGGCCTTAAAATCGCGCAGCGCCTGCTCGATGTAGTGCTCGAGCCGGCCCCAGAGCGGTGAAAACAGGTTGCCCATCTCTCCCGGGGGCGCGTAGTTCATGGTGACGTGCACCAGGGTGTCACCTCCCAAAGGCGAAAAATCGATGCGCCCGGTGTGTTTGGGGCCGCTTATGGATTTCCAGCCGATGGCCTGGTCAGGAATGCGCTGAGTCATCGCAGCTTCCCAGCGGATCAGCCTGCCTCCCAGATTCAGAACCCACCGGGAGTGGGTTCCCTCGGTGCGGACTTCCTGCACAAGGCCGGTGCGGTGGGGCAGTTCTTCCAGGCTTGACCAGGCGGCAAACACCTGGCTGATTGGGCGGCCGACCTGGATGCTCTTCTCCAGCCGCAGGATGCGGCCGTTCTTCACTCTTCCGAAGGCGCGCCACGCCAAAAGCGAAGCGCCGGCGGCGCCTGCCCCTGCCACTGCGCCCGCCGTGAAGCCTGTCCAGAACCGTTTTCGCAGCATTGTGATCTCCTGCGTGAGGTTGGAGGGAGTTTCTCCAAGATGAGGTTGCCATGCGCAGCGTGGGTGGTGCGGCAACCTCCTTGAGGCAGCCTGACATCACCCCAATTACAGGCAATGTCTGAACTCCGCATCGGCACTTCCGGATGGCATTACCGGCACTGGAAAGGTCCGTTTTATCCCGCCAACCTGCCTGCTTCAAAGATGCTGGACTTTTACCTCCGACACTTTGACGCGGTCGAAATCAACAACAGCTTTTACCGGCTGCCGTTGCCGGGTGCACTGGAAGCCTGGCGCCAGGCCACTCCCGCCGGCTTCCGTTTTGCAGCCAAGGCCAGCCGCTTCCTTACGCACAACAAGAAGCTTAAGGAACCCGAGAACGCGCTGCAGAATTTCCTGCCTCGCATCGAAACGCTGGGAGAAAAGCTGGGCCCCATCCTGTTTCAGTTGCCGCCGAGCTGGAAATGCAACACGGCCCGCCTCGAACAATTCCTGGCAGTGCTTCCCAGGCGCCACCGCTATGCATTCGAATTTCGCGAGACCAGTTGGATTTGCGATGCCGTACTCGAACTGCTGCGCCGGTATAACGCGGCATTCTGCATTTACGAGATCGCCGGCTACCACTCTCCTCTGGAAGTCACGGCGAACTGGACGTACGTCCGCCTGCATGGGCCGGGCGGCAAATACCAGGGAAGCTATTCGGACGAGCAGTTGCAGGAGTGGGCCCGCCAGGTGCTGAGGTGGCGCCCGGCGCTCGGGACGATTCACGTTTATTTTGACAACGACCAGGCCGGTTATGCGGCCGTGAACGCTCTGCGCCTGAAACAAATGGTTGCACAGCGCCTGGAGGTGCGAGCCGCATGAGCAAGCCCGGCAGAGTATCGATATTGCGCCCCCGAATGGATATGGTTCACGTGACGCAGGGCCAGTGGAGCAGCGCGGGACGTTGCATGTGGTCCAGCAGCCCAGCCCGTGGTCTCTGACGGACCATTGGCCGGAACGCACGCGAGACCTGCTGCACAGCCTCATCCGATGAAGCTGAAGCCATTAAGGCCTCGCACACCCGCGAATGAAGTTCCGCATCGAATTTAAAAACACGCCGAGGAGCACCATGTCTCAGAGGAGCACAAAGCGCGCAGCCAACCGGCAAAGCGGGCCGGCGAAACCCAGCAACCTTCGCGAATTCCCGCGGGCGCCTTCACGCCCCGCGCGGCTCAAGGAGCCACGGGGCCCATTTCCGCCCCAGCATCAGGCAAAGCCGGGTATCGAGCAGCGGCTGAAGCCGCGGCCAAAATATGAGGGTTCGCAGTATCGGCCGGCCGGCAAGCTAAAAGACAAAGTTGCCCTGATTACCGGCGGCGACTCCGGCATTGGCAGAGCTGTTGCCGTCATGTACGCACGGGAAGGCGCTGATGTCGGGATTGTGTACCTGCCGGAAGAGCAGGCAGACGCGGAGGAAACCCGGATGGCCGTGGAGGCGGCGGGGAGGAGATGCCTTCTCATTGCGGGCGATGTTACGGATGCGGAATTCTGCTCTGAAGCAGTCGAAAGCGCGGTTCGGCAGTTTTCCAAAATCGATGTTCTGGTGAACAACGCGGCTTTTCAGCAGCATCAGGAAAGCATCGACGACATAAGCGACGAGCAGTGGGAGCACACGTTCCGCACAAACATCTTCGGCTATTTCTACATGGCCAAAGCGGCGCTCAGGCACATGAAGCCGGGGGCAGCCATCATCAATACAGGCTCGATTACGGGCCTCAGAGGCAGCAGCAAGCTGCTTGACTACGCTTCCACCAAGGGCGCTATTCACGCATTTACGAAGTCGCTGGCGCAAAGCCTGGTGGGTCGCGGCATTCGTGTGAACTCCGTTGCGCCCGGCCCGGTATGGACCCCGCTGAACGTTGCGGACAAGGACGCAGCGCAAGCCGGGAAGCATGGGAAAGACGTTCCCATGGAGCGGCCGGCGCAGCCGGAGGAAGTGGCCCCCTCTTTCGTGTTCTTCGCCTCCGAAGCCGATTCCAGCTACATTACGGGCGAAGTGCTCACCCTGCTGGGCGGAGAAACCACCGCGGCATAAACCGTGGTTACCATTGATGGTTCGTAACGTTACGATCAGTACATTTACAGTCCTGCACAACGGGCCGCACAATCCAGGCATGAAATACCTGCGCCGGGCGTTCGTCGCCGTCGTTTGGGTTACCGCCGCCATTCTGCTTGCGCGTGGCCGCACTGCTGCCGATCCGGTTACGCGCCTGCGCGACCTCGGCGGAATCTAACTCGCTATCACCACACCTGTGCCGGTTTGGCCATCGCTGCGGTGCTCAACGCCATCTTGGCGATGTGCAAGTCAAAGCTTTTCCCGGGCAGCAGCGATGTGAGTTCGAACGCTGCAAAGTCCGCCGCCGTTATTTCCGCCCGCCGATACACGCCGGGCTCGCTCTCCACAACTTCATGCTGCCCTTCAAGACGGTCGACGAACTGCTGAGAACGGCGGTATGGGCGCCGCTTGCAGGGAAAATTGCTACCATTCGATAAGCGCATGCCATCCATAGCGGAAGCCGCGGCTGAAAACCGCCCGGAGGGGGAACTGGCCGCGCTGTGTGCTGCGCTGTATCCCG
>JAFAIN010000198.1 GCA_019236695.1 Acidobacteriota bacterium
AACGCTTTGAACCAGAGTAGAAGCACGCGTAGGCTTGGTGTGGTGTCTCTCAGGCCCGCGTGCTTTTTTCTGGCTGTGCTCCTGGTTTCAGGCTGGGTGCTGGCGCAAAACCCCTCCCGGGACGCATCGCCCGCCCCGCCAGGGAACCAGCCGCCAACCGGTTCCCCTCGAGAGCTGGCGCGCAAATTCGCTTTTGATGTCATAAAGTCGGCAGTTGCCCTGCCGCAGCCCGACCCCGGGGACCGCCTGCGGGTTCTCGCGACCGCCATTCAATTGTCAATTGCGCTCGATCGCAATTACGCCAGACTGCTGGCGAAAGAAGGCATGCAACTGGAAGGCGAACTGGTGCGGTCGGGCCAGCAACCGCCGGTTTCGATTCTCGCCACCGGCCAGGTCGATTGCGCCATAGCGGCGCAATTCGTAGAGTCCCTTCCTGCACCTTCTGTGCCGGTTGCCGAGCAATCGCTGATTGGGGCGGTTACAACCTGCCCGAAGCAGGCGCTCCTGCCGGTACAGCTCACCCTCGATGCGGCCATGAAGAAAGGCGAAGCCGCTCCCCGCGCGCTGCTGGCCGCCATGGATGTTGCCGGCGTGAAGACTCGCTGGGCCCAGGACGCCTTTGAACGGCAGTTCTCTTCCATGCCCGGCGATGCCGAAACCGATGTGCGCGCCGTTGATTTCGCGGCGCTGTACGAGCGGGTTGCGCCTGAGGTTGGGCAGGATGAAGCGGGCAAGGCAGGATTAAATTTTCTCGAATGGCTGGGCAAAGCGCCGGAAGGCGGCGAACGCAGCATGGCCATCAACACCGTGACCCATACCATGCGGCGTGTGCTCGAGAAAGAGGCGTATGAAAACGCGCTCAGCAGCAATGTGGTGGCTCGCAACGTCGCCGCGCGCGCCGGCGATCCGGGCAGCATCCGCCCGCCGGAAGAGGAGAGCGTATCGGTGCTCGATGCCATGACCAATCCGCAGCAGGATCGCTCGGATGAACTCCAGTCGCTCGGGCCATCGCTGCGCGCCCGCAAAGCGGCCGCCTATGCATTCGCTGCCGGCCAGGCAGGCGATCGCAAGTTGGCCGATCGTTATCTGGATACCGCTTTTGCCGCGGCTGACGAGGCCTGGCAGAGCCGCAGCCGGCAGCCCAGCGCCGCCGATGTAGTGCGTGAGGTCAGCGATGCCGCGGCCCAGGTGGATTCCGTGGCAGCCCTGCACCGCGCTCAACGGCTCGCTGAGCCGGCGGAACAGGCCATCGGGATGCTCGCGGTGGCCAGAGTGGTGCTCAGCCACGGACTGTAAGCTGACAGCTTAAAGCCTTAAATTCGGCAATTCCGCAGTTCGGCAATTCCGCAATTCCCTAGGTTCCTTCGCTCCAGCTTGCCAGGTACTCTTCCTGTTCCGGCGTCAGCCGATCGATGCGCACTCCCATGCTCTCCAGCTTGAGTTTCGCCACCCGGCGATCGAGCTCCGTAGGGACAGGGAAAACTTCTTTCTTCAGGCTCTGGTGGTTCTTCACCAGGAAATCAACCGACAGGGCCTGATCGGCAAAGCTCATATCCATTACGGAAGCGGGATGGCCCTCGGCCGAAGCCAGGTTGATGAGGCGCCCTTCGCCCAGCAGGTTGATCCTGCGGCCATCGCGCAAGGTGAACTCCTCAACCCCGGGCCGGGTAGTTCGCCGCGACGAAGAGAGCTTCTCCAGCGCGGGGATATCAATCTCCACGTTGAAATGGCCCGAATTCGAGACAATGGCGCCATCCTTCATGGACCCGAAGTGTTCTTTGCGGATCACGCTCTTGTTGCCCGTAACCGTGCAGAAGATATCGCCGAGCCGGGCGGCATCCTCCATGGCCATGACGCGAAAGCCATCCATAACCGCTTCCAGCGCGCGCGTGGGGTTGATCTCGGTAATGACGACTTCGGCCCCCAGGCCGCGGGCGCGCGATGCCAGGCCGCGGCCGCACCAGCCATAGCCGGCCACCACAAATGTGGATCCGGCCAGCAGGAAGTTGGTGGCGCGCACAATGCCATCAATGGTCGACTGCCCGGTGCCGTAGCGGTTATCGAACATGTGCTTGGTATCGGCGTCATTCACCGCGATGATGGGGTAGCGCAGCACGCCTTCCTTGGCCATGGCGCGCAGCCGGATCACGCCCGTGGTGGTTTCTTCGGTGCCGCCAATGATGCCATCGAGAACATCGGTGCGGCGGGTGAGCGCGGTGGTTACCAGGTCCGCGCCATCATCCATGGTGATGTGCGGTTTGCGGTCGAGGCAGGCGAGGATGTGGGCGTAGTAGCTCTCGTTGTCCTCGCCCTTGATGGCAAACACCGGAATGTTGTAATCGCGAACCAGCGCGGCGGCAACGTCATCCTGCGTGGAGAGCGGGTTCGAGGCGCAAAGCGCCACTTCGGCTCCGCCGTCACGCAGCGTGATTGCCAGGTTTGCAGTCTCGGCCGTAACGTGCAGGCACGCGGCAATGCGAATGCCCTGCAGCGGCTGCCCCTTGATGAACTCCTTGCGGATGAGCTGCAGCACCTTCATCGACTGGTTGGCCCATTCAATGCGCTTGCGGCCCAGGTCAGCCAGTTCGGGGTTGCGTATGTCGCCGGCAGTTTGTGTGGCCAGTGTGGTCGCCATATCGGTTTCTCCTGCGTTCCTTCTACGCTTGAATGGTGTGCGCGCTCGCGTGCGCGCCTTCGATATGCCCGGCCTGCTCGCGCAGGGCCGATGCTTTGTCCATGGCCTCCCAGGTGAAATCCTTGTCGGGCCGTCCAAAGTGGCCGAATGCCGCGGTCTTCCGGTAAATGGGCCGCCGCAGGTTCAGCGATTCAATGATGCCGCGCGGGGTTAGCGAGAAGTTGGCGCGAATCAGGTCAATCAGTTTTTCGGAGGCGACTTTGCCGGTGCCAAACGTTTCCACCAGCACGCTGACCGGCTCGGCCACGCCTATGGCGTATGCCAGTTGCACTTCGCAGCGCGCGGCCAGCCCCGCAGCTACGATGTTTTTGGCAATGTAGCGCGCCATGTAGGCGGCCGAACGGTCCACTTTGGTCGGATCCTTGCCGCTGAATGCGCCCCCACCGTGCCGCCCCATTCCGCCGTACGTATCCACAATAATCTTGCGGCCCGTAAGGCCCGTGTCGCCCATTGGACCCCCTACCACAAACCGGCCGGTGGGGTTGATGTGGTACTTGGTGTCGGCGTCGAGCAGCGCCTCGGGCAGGGTCGCCTGAATCACATGCTTCAGCACATCAGCGCGCAGTTCGGCGGTTGTGGCGGTTTCGGCATGCTGTGTCGAGATGACGACTGCATCAATGCGGCGCGGCCGCATTTGCCCATCGTATTCCACCGTGACCTGCGACTTGCCGTCGGGCCGCAGGTAGGGAAGCCGGCCATTGCGCCGAACTTCCGAGAGGCACTCGGTGAGCCGGTGGGCGTAATAGATGGGCGTTGGCATAAGGTGCTCGTTTTCATTGCAGGCGTAGCCGAACATCATGCCCTGGTCGCCTGCGCCTCCCTCATCCACTCCCAGCGCGATGTCGCAGGATTGCTTGTTGATGGAGGAAATTACCGCGCAGGTATTGCTGTCGAAGCCGTAAAGTGCGTTGTCGTAGCCGATGGAAGCCACCACCCCGCGCACCAGCGCCTGCAGGTCAACCCAGGCTTTGGTGGTGATCTCGCCGGCAATCACCACCAGTCCGGTGGCGGTCAGGGTCTCGCACGCCACCCGGCTGTAGGGGTCCTGGCGCAGGCATTCATCCAGAATGGCGTCGGAAATCTGGTCGGCAATCTTGTCAGGGTGGCCTTCGGTCACGGATTCGGACGTAAATAGATAACGGTTCTGTGCCACGGTTTCCTCCGGTATGCAGTGGTTACGGCTGAGAGGACGACAACTCACCCTGGGAAATTGAGGCGCCGGCCAGGCGCTCACATTCGGCCCTGGGCTGTGGCTCCAGAGCGCGCTTACATCGATCTTTACAAAGGTAGCAGAGATGAATGCGACGGGCAACGGACAGTACTTGCCGATGTCGGTGCGGCCCCCCCGCCAGCAGGCGATTCCCGCCACCGGTTAAGTTGGCGCTTCACCGAGACTCTAGCCCGCGAATGCGGGCGGAAGAGCCTGGCCCAGAGGCGTCAGCCCTGGGAAGCCATCGCAGTATAGAAATCAGCCCTCGAAGAGGGCGAAAGAAATTGCGCGAAAAGCCTCCTGCCGCCGGTCATTTCCAGATGGAGTAAGTGCCGTTGAGTATTTGCGTAGTGACTGCAATGGCCTTCTCCCGGTCGTACCCGAACACTCGGACGTAGTCATCCACGCGGCGATCGAAAGCTGCCCGCTCGCCCGCGCGAATGGCTTTGTTGTCCTTATGGTCGGCCCATGCCATCCAGGCGAGAGGCCCGCCGAATGCGCCGGTGGCGATCGTCCCAAGAGTCCAACCCGGATGACTTTGGAACAGCAGCCAGAGCCCCACAAAAATTATGGGAACCGCATGATACAGAACAATGCCGCCGAGAATGCCGCCGAGAATCCAGAGGATTTCGTCTTTGGTTAGGCCGGAATTGCAGAGTGCCCAGAAGAAAAGAAGGAATACAACACAGTCAGCAGTCATTACCGCCTCCTGGTCGTTCGCTAAGTAGATGCTGAAGTCTGCGGCGGGATGCAGTCCTGCAGGGATGCGTCGTTGGGGGAGCGGCGGTTTCCCGGTACTTTGCGCCATCGCAATCTGTGAATCGATTGTGAAGATTAGCTTGACTCCAACCGCCTTCGCGACTGAGAATTCTGCATTTTCCCAGGTCTCCGATCTCCGGTCTCGGATCCGTGGGCGGGCTGCCTGCGGGGCCGAAGATCAACCCAGCAGTGACAGAGGAGCAAGAAATGAAAGTATTGAGTAAGAAGTTGATTGCGGGCGGGATCACGGCAGCACTGTTCGCGGTTGCCATCGCGAGTTTGCTGGTCCGCACCCCTTCCGTCCATGCCGACTACAACGACGAAGATACGAGAGTTGCCATCGGCTTCCAGATCGCACCCGTGCCGTTGAATCTGAAAGGAAAAGATCGCAGGCTGGTCGGTCTGGGAAGCTACATTGTGAATGCAGTGGGAGACTGCAATGGCTGCCACACCGGCGGCGGCTTCCCGAATTTCAATTATGCAGCCGGTCACAATCCCTACTTCGGCCAGCCGCAGAAGACGGATCCCACTGTGTACCTGAGCGGGGGAACCGATTTCGGTGCGGTGGGAGATGCGGTATTCGGTTATTCGGGGCCTGACATCATCAGCCGCAATCTCACGCCCGACAAGACCGGCCGTGCCGAGGGCGGCAACACGCTGGCGCAATTCAAGCACATCATCCGGCACGGCACCGATTTCGACAACCTGCACCCTACCTGCTCCACCGTGACTGCCACCGGCCATTCACCCGCGAACTGCATTCCCTCCACACCCGATAATCCGGTGGTGGGTTCGATTCTGCAGGTCATGCCATGGCCGACCTTCAGCCACATGAACGACCACGACCTTGAAGCCATCTACGAGTATCTGAGTTCGATTCCCTGCATTGAAGGGCCTCACACCCCGGCGGATTTGCCTCCCAACATGCAGTATGCGTTCCCCGTACTGCACAACGACTGCAACTGACAATTTCCAGCGTCCTGAATCCACGCTCCCGGCTTCAAGGCTGAGAGCCTGGTTTTTCCCCCGCATTTCGATTCATTGCCCGGCATTGGCTTGCAATCGTCAATCATGTTCCACTTGGACACATGCGCTACGCCTATTGCATCAATGCGGCCGATGATTTCAACGCGGTCGTCGATCTGGCCTGCGAAGCCGAACAGGCGGGCTGGGACGGATTTTTTATTCCCGATGGCCTCGCCATTGAGGTTCCCAACGCTGGCCCATTTCCGTTGTTTGATCCCTGGGTCCTTCTTGGCGCAATGGCCGCTCGC
This sequence comes from Acidobacteriota bacterium, assembly GCA_019236695.1. Lineage (GTDB taxonomy): Bacteria > Acidobacteriota > Terriglobia > Terriglobales > Acidobacteriaceae > JAFAIN01. Next base: position 5,939 of record JAFAIN010000198.1, read on the forward strand.
ACCTCGCGCATCCGGATTGGCACCATGATCACTCCCGTGCCGCGGCGGCGGCCCTGGAAGCTCGCCCGCGAGTGCGTTACGGTGGATCATCTTTCGCGGGGCCGGCTGATTTTTTCGGCAGGCCTGGGTGCAGCGGAAGATGATGCCGGCTTCCACAAGGTTGGCGAAGCGATGGATTTGCCCACCCGGGCCGAGCGGCTCGATGAAGGCCTCGCAGTCATTGACGGCCTGTGGAAAGGTACACCGCTGGCCTTTTCCGGCAGACACTTCCGGGTGGATGGCATGGCGATGGCGCCGCTGCCGGTGCAGAAACCGCGCATTCCGGTGTGGGTGGTGGCCGTTTGGCCAAAACCAAAGTCCTTGCGGCGAATCCTGGCCTGGGACGGAGTCATTTCCCAGAAATACAAGAGCTACGGCCCGCTGGCGCCGGATGAAATACGCCGCCTTCGCGACTATGTTGCGGAGCATCGGCCCGGGCTTAATAGCTTCGACATCATTACGGGCGGGTCAACTTCCAAAGGCAAGGGCAATGTCGTGAAACCCTATTCGGATGCTGGCGCAACCTGGTGGGTTGAGAGCGATATGAGCGCCGGCACTGTCCAGAAGTGCTTTGATCGGGTGCGGGCGGGCCCGCCCGCGTAGCCAACCCTCACAGCCGAGGTGAACGGAGAGGCTTACTCTGCGGGTTGGACTCTTAGGAGAATGGCGCGCCCGGAGAGATTCGAACTCCCGACCTATTGCTCCGGAG
>JAFAIN010000087.1 GCA_019236695.1 Acidobacteriota bacterium
GGGCTCCAGCGCACCCGGTTTGCTCCACCTTCCCATTCCCGCCGAGTCATTCTGAAGCCCGCGCAGCGGGCTGAAGAATCTGGGAGCACTCTCAACCTGCCGCAACGGTGGATCGTGCTCCCGGGCCGTTGGCCTCACGTCTTGCCCTCGCGCGATGCTATGTTTCCCCGCGCAATCCGCGGCTCGGTGGTCGAGCGGCAGATGGACACACGCGCGAAGTAGGACGACCCACCCTCCGCGTAATGAGAGTGTCCTCCCAGATTCTTCGTCCGCCAGGGCGGACTTGATTGCATAACCACGATGGCTCCATCCACCCGGGTACACTGAGGTTGCTTAGGCCAAGCGCGCTCGGGCGAAAGGAGCCAACGATGCTCATTATAGGCTGTGATTTTCATCCGAGTGGTCAACAGGTGTTCTGCCTGGACAGCGAAAGCGGCGAAGTGGTCAAAGAGCAGTGGCTGAAGCACGAGGGCGATGAGGTGGAGGTGTTCTACGCGGGGTTGCCGGCGGGGGCGGAAGTTGGGGTAGAGACCAGCGGGAACATGCTGTGGTTCGAGCGCAAGCTGGCGAAGTTCGGGCACCGGCTGCGGATCGGAGACGCAGCGCGGATTTCGGCTCTGGACCAACGCAAGCAGAAGCACGACCGCCGGTCGGCAGAGCACATTGCGATGCTGATGGCGAACCAGCTTTTCCCCGACCTGCGGTGGGTACCGACGCTGGAGGAGCGGGATCAGCGGCAACTGCTGTTGCACCGGCACAAGCTGGTGCGGATGCGGGCGCAGGTGATGAACCAGTTGCAGCACATCGCCATGAACCAGGGGAAGCAGCAGAAGCGGAAGCTGTGGAGCCGGGAAGGCCGCAAACTGCTGGAGAGCCTGGTACTGGAGCCGTGGACGGCGCGGCGGCGCGATGATCTGCTGGATCTGCTGGACAAGTTCGACGCCCAGTGTGCCGACCTCGACCGGGAAGTGGAGAAGGCGGCCGGAGCCAATGCTCAGGCCTGCTTACTGAGGCAACATCCGGGTATCGGTCCGGTGATCAGTCTGGCTTACGTGCTGACACTGGGGGATGTAAGCCGCTTCCGGCACAGCCGCCAGGTGGTCAGTTATCTGGGGCTAAACCCTTCGGAAGCCTCCAGTGGGGAGCGCCGGAAGCTGGGAAGCATCAGCAAGCAGGGAAACAGCTTTCTGCGCTGGCTGCTGGTCCAGGGGGCACAATCGGCGGCGCACAAAGATGCGGAGCTGAAGCGGCAGTATCTGCGCCTGGCAGCGAGGAAAAACAAGTCCATTGCCAAGCTGATGGTGGCGCGCAAGCTGGCGGTACGCATGTTCTGGATGCTGAAGACGCAATCCGGGTATTCGGAACTGCTTCGTATGCGGGGTAGCTCGAGTCATTCTGTGGTCGCAAAGACCGAGGATTTGAGTGAGCGCTCCGCCTCCCAACAGGCCCAGTCGTAAGGGGCCGGAGAGGGTTGGGAGTTTGCATTAGGAATCATGGTCGCAGTTCCGGGACCGAATAGATGGTTAGTCGAAGCCAGAAATGGCTTTCACTGATGGATTCGAAAGCAAAGGGCGAGCCGCTTGGTCAAAGCAAAAGCAACCGCAAAAGCAACAGCAACCGCGCAACTAAGGTTGGGAGCTACGCAAGAGGCGCTTCGCTTCCAACCCAGCTCGATTATCGGGCGTGGGAAGTGGCGTCAAGGGTCGAGATGAACGCCAAAAGATGGCGCCCTTGACGCCACTTCCCACGCAGAGGGAGACGTGTTCCCAAAATCCCTCTTGACAACCGCCATCGTGGTTATAGACAGAATGACCCCCGCGGATATATCCAAACCCGGTGTATCGAAAGCACTTGCGTGTTGAGTTTCTGCAGAGCGAAGTGGGGAATCTGCATTTAATCCCACGATACAGTCACTGTGAAACCGCTCTAGCGGTCGGGATGACAACTGAACTAGCCGGCAATTCTGGCCGGTGTGTTCTGGTCGGCACGAAAGCGCAACATCGCAGCCACGTTGCCGGCTTGTTCGAACTCACGGTCGCCGGCAAGGTAAACCAATTCAGCCCGGCTGCGCAGCGCCAGGCCTACCAGCGCGTCAGCCACATCTTCGATTTCGCGCATTTTGCTGCCGCACAGTTCGCACTCCGGCGCGGTGCGCGTCTCCAGGTGCCCGCAATGAGTGCACTCCATGGCTTGCGCGCCAAGGGTCTCGCCTACCAGCAACGCCTGCACTTCACCGCGCTCGAGAGCGCCCAGCACCGGCCGCAAACCCGCGGCGCCACGCCCGTTCCGCTGTGCCTCGCCCAAAACTTCGCGGACCATTCCCTGCCGGCGCTCGGCCGCGTGCTCGGCCACAAGCCGTTCCACATGCTCGCGCACCTGCTCTCCCGTGGCCGTGGCTACATCGAGATTGAACCTCCCAATCAGGCTCTCCCGGAGATACGGGTGGACCTGCGATTCAACCTCCGACCATATCTCATCGCGGCAGCCCACAGCGAACCCCTGAAATCCCGATCCGCCGTAGCGCTCGAGGGCTCGGTCGGCAACCCGCTTAAAGTGCCGCATGGCTTCATTTTCCACATGCCGCTCAGCGTGGCCGCCGTCGTAACCCGCCCAGCCATCGCTGCGGCCGCGGCGCGGCAGTTCGTCCACAAGATCGTCAATCTGTTTCGCCTGGTGCATCCACACTTCGAAAATTCTGGCACGCTTGCGATCCATCAGCGCTGCCAGCGTGCGGGGGAACAAGCCCATCAGCGCGATGAACGGACGCAGATGGAAACGGCGATTTACCATCAGCTCGGTTCGCCGCAGTCCGGCGGGCAAATCGAATTCACGCCAGATGCCGTGCCGCTCGCAGGCGAAAACTGCTTTTGCCTGGGAGTGGCTGCGCGCCAGGCTTCCGCCCAGCACCAGCAGCCGTTCCAAATCGCGCGCCGAGGGGCCGCCGCCCTTAGCCGGGGGACGCGCGAGTTCCTTCACCATGTCGCGAACCAGGATAAGTTCGTCGCGGTGCGACTTATCCGCCGGGACCTGGGGTTGAAAATAAAAGCTCAGGGCCGACTCCTCATCGGCCCGGAATTCCGCAAGCTCAATCAGCGCTTCGCGAGTGATCATGGGCATGCCCCCGGATCCGGTGTTCAGGCTGTTTTTGAATGTCGCAGCAACAGATCGCGAAACTGATTTGGGCCTGCGATCATGGTGCGCAGTCTCTCGCGAGCGCGTTTTACCGCCTCGCGCACCTCGTCGGCAGTCATGTCGCTGATAGCGGTGATTTCCTCAACCGTAAAGCCTTCCACCGCGAACAGGATGAATGCGTCCCGTTCCTGGCGGGTCGCCCCCAGTAGAACCAATTCGACCATGGTGATCATTTCGTCCGAGGCGGCAATCTCCTCGGGCGTTGCCATTCGCGGATCGCCCGTAATGCTTTCGCGCGTCATGGTCTCATCGGGCTGGTTGTACTGGAGCTTGGAATCGTCGGTGCCGTGCACGTTCGGCTGCCGCATGGAAGCATCCAGCGAAACGGTTTCCACTCCGTCATGGTTCTGCCCGTCAATGGAATCGATGGTGTGGCGGGCCAGCCGGAACAGCCACGGCTCAAGCTTCAGCCGCTCGGGCTTGTCGCTTCCCCGGGCCAGGGCGGTAGCTACCGCTTCATCGACTACTTCTTCGCGCGTAATGCTGCCCGAGGCCAACTCCCCCGAGTTAATGCGGAAACGCAGTTCGCGATCCACATAGCGCTCCAGCCGGCGCAGGTTCGCGTTGATCCACGAAGTTATGTCGCTATCGGTTGCGTGCACCGGCTGCACCGCAGCCAGCGTCTGCTCGAAAGGGACCTGGGGCTGCTGGCGAGTTCGGCCATCGCTCCGCCGGCGCGGCCACTTGTACTGGCTTCGCAGATGGTCTTTGTGCTTGGCCAGTTGTTCCAGCAAATCTTCAAAACCCGGCTTGATTGCTGCTTCCGGGTTCGGGCCATTCGCCTGAGCCGCAATCTGCCCGGAGGGCAACCGCAGGTTGATCGAAATGGAAAATCCGGTCCGGGGCGAATTTTCATCTACGGTGGCGTGCAGGTGAACGAGTTCAGGCTGGTACGTCTGCAGCCGCTTTCGCAGCTTGGCGACATAATGCTCGATCTGGTTTTCGATTTCGGCCGTTTTGGGGAGCTTGTAGCTGACGTGAACGTTCATGCGACCTCTGCCCGGTTCGGGGTGGGAGTGAACTGTCCAGCCCGGGGGGCTTAACCCGGTGCTGAAGAGAAGAACGCAGCCAGAAACTGTGAATTTTACTCCCGTCACAGGTAGAAGCGGCGGCCCATGCGAAAGTTGCATTCCCCGGAGCGGCTCTGCGGCTCAGCAGCCGATGTAGCGGGCATACAAGCTGCGCGCCACCCCATGGTCGGTGGTGCCTTTGATAACCGCGCGGCCGTCGCGGAACAGCGTGATTTCGTAAGACTCGCGGCAGAACTTCAGCACAAATTCATTGCGCCTGACGCTACCATGGGGCCGCAGCCGGGTTTCAATTTCCATGAGATCGAGTTCCTGGTTCCGCTCGTGAACCTGCACCGAGTTGCGGCCGCACAACGTCACAGGAGTGCGCAATGCCGGCTGGAGATGCCGAAAATCGCGCTGCCCACAGGTGCGGCAGGAAGGCGCGCGCGCAACCCGGACTTCGGCGCGTTGCCCGGTCCAGAGGTCGAGCGAAAGGACCGTGCCTCGCATTTCTCCCTCGCACCCGGTAAGCAGCTTAAGCGCCTCGGTAGCGCCAATCGAGGCAATGGCCGCGGCGGCGCTGTTCAGAATGCCGGCTGTGTCACAGGTTTCCAGCCCGCCGCTGGGGGGCTCGGGCCAAATGCAGCTCAGGCATGCGTTCTGGCCGGGCCTGATGTTCATGGTGGTGCCGGAGCTCCCGACCGCACCGCAGTAGATCCAGGGGATACCCTGCTGCACCGCGTAATCGTTGATGAGGTAGCGTGTTTCAAAATTATCGGTTCCATCCATGAACAGATGGAAGCCGGCCAGAAGGCCGTGAATGTTTCCCGCTACGAGATCGGTGACCACTGGCTCTACCTGAACCGCTCGATTGGCGGATGCCAGCCGCCGCCCCGCAGCGACAGCTTTCGGCAACGCCTGTTCCGCGTCCGCTTCGTCGAAGAGCAACTGGCGATGGAGGTTGCCGGGCTCGACGTAGTCGCGATCGATAAGCCGCACCACACCCGCCCCGGCCCGAACCAGGAGCGAAGCCACAACCGAACCGGTGGCGCCGCATCCCACAATGGCAACTCGCGCAGCCGCCAGCCGCTGCTGGCCGGCGGTGCCGATGGGAGGAAAAAGCACCTGCCGGGCGTAACGTTCCTCAAGTGAAATGGGCATGCAGCATCCGAATCCGTATTATAGGTAATCGCTTGCGGCATTTTTCCATCCTGGCTTGCGTGCTCGCCGTCGCACTGTCGCCCGCCATGCTGCGCGGACAGGCCGGCCCTCTCTCTGCCGTTTCCACGCTCGCATCCTATGACGGCATGCTGGTCGGCAGGATCGAGTTGCGCTCGCGCGTACAGTTCAGGCCTGAAGTGCTGCAGCAGCTCATGGCCCAGAAAGAAGGCCAGCCGTTCGACCATGAAAAGGTGCGCCAGACTCTGGAAGCGCTGTTCAGCACCGGGCGCTTTGCCGATCTGCGCGCCGATGCGGAGCGGCAGCCGGGCAACACCGTTGACGTGGTCTTCTCGGGCGGCGAAAACTATTTTGTGGGGTTCGTCACCGCAGCCGATGCTCCCGGGCCGCCCAGCGCGGCCGACGTGGTTGAAGCCAGCAAGCTGCAACTGGGCGATCTCGCCACCGCTGAGCGGATCCAGGCCGGCGTAGTCCGGATCCGGCAACTGTTGCAGGATAACGGCTACTACCAGTCGCAGATTACGGCTGACCGCACGCCCCACCCGGACACCCAGGAAATGGATGTCACATTCCGCATTGTCTCGGGCCCGCAGGCCCGCATCGGCAGGATCGTAATCGAAGGCTCTCCGGAGATGCCCGAGGCAGAGGTCGAGCGTATCGCAAAGCTGCACTCCGGAGATTTCGCCAGCGCCGCGCGCACCACGCGGGCGCTGCAGCGGCTCCGGCAGAACTACACCAGCCGGCAGCGGCTCGAGGCGCAAGTGGCGCTCGAGGCGCGCGATTACCAGCCTGCGGCAAACACCGTGGATTACCACCTCCGGATCCTGGCGGGCCCGCTGGTGCGGGTTCGCCTGGAAGGCGCGCGCCTCAGCGATGCCCGCCTCAGGCGCCTGGTGCCGGTTTTCGAGGAGAACGCAGTGGATGAGGATCTCCTGAACGAAGGCCGCCGCAACCTTCGCAATTACTTCCAGGTAAGAGGTTACTTCGACGCCGTAGTCACCTGGCGGTCGCAGAACACACAATCGCAGCAGGTGTTCATCTACGACGTGGATCCCGGCGAAAAGCACAAGCTCACCGACGTGGCCATCACCGGCAATCATTATTTCCCCGAGAGCCTGATCCGCCCGCTGCTTACGGTGCAGCCTGCGAGCCAGTTGCTCGAGCATGGCCGCTTCAGCGAAAGCTATCTGGCGAACGATGTGGCCGCCATGGAAGCCTTGTACCGGCGCAACGGGTTCGAGGATGTAACCGTTACCGACAATATTCAGGACGATTACAAGGGCGAGCCGGGGCGAATGTACGTGGGCTATAACATCACCGAAGGTCCCCAAACCACGGCGGCGGGCGTGAGCATCAGCGGCAATAAGAGCGTAGCGGATGCCAGGCTGCGGGCCATCATCAATTCCGCTACAGGCGAGCCATTCTCTACCGCAACCGTGGCAGCCGATCGTGACGCCATCAGCAACTATTACTTCAATCTTGGCTTCCCTGACGTTCATGTGGATGCCAATACCGAGACCGCCGGCCCGCAGCAAATCGCCGTAAGCTTTCGCATCACCGAGGGCCAGCAGGTTTTCGTAAACCGCGTCCTCATCTCAGGGCTGCATTTCACCCGGCCCGATGTGGTGCGGCGGGCTTTCGAGTTGTGGAGCGGCGATCCCCTCAGCCAGGCCCGCGAGCTCGAGACGCAACGCCGTCTTTACGACATGGGCATCTTCAATTCCGTGCGAATGGCCGTGCAGAATCCGGAAGGCGACGTCGCCTACAAGGATTTACTGGTCCAGGTGGAAGAAGCCCGCCGTTACACGTTCAATTACGGCGGCGGGTTCGAAGTGCAAACCGGGTTTGGGATCACCAGTTGCCCCGGGCCCTCCAACAGCCCAACCGTGCTGCGCTGCAAGGCGCAGGTCGCCGCGACCAGCAATCTGGGGTGGGGGCCGCGGGTTGCATTCAGCCTGAGCCGGCTCAATTTCCGTGGGCGGGATCACACCATCACGCTCAACACCAGCTACGGCAAGCTGGTGCAGCGAGCTTCCGCAACCTACGTGGCTCCGCGCTGGCTCGACCGCCCTGACCTTAAGCTCACGCTCAATACCTACTACGACAACTCGCACGAAATCTCTACATTCAAATCGGAACGCATTGAAGGCTCGGTTCAGGCCGAGCAGCGCTGGAGCCGGGTATTGACCACGCTGTACCGCTTTACTTACCGGCGGGTAAAAGCCAGCGAGATCGAGGGCTGCACCACGGGCACCACAGGCGCTCAGTGCAGCACCAGCCCCATCCTGAGCCTCACTGAAATCCCCTTGCTCTCAGAACCGGTTCGCGTGGGAATGCCCAGCTTCGGCTTTATCCGCAACAAGCGCGACAACGATCTTCAGAGCACCCGTGGAAATTTCACAACCGGGGATGTCGGGGTGGCCTCGAGCATCTTCGGCTCGCAGGCAAATTTCCTGCGCAGCCTGGTGCAGAATTCCACTTACGTAAGCTTCCGCCTGGCAGGAGCGTCGTGGGTCCTTGCCCGCTCCACGCAAATCGGGGTTGAGCAGCCATTCGGCACCGGATTGACGGTGGCTCCTCCAGCCAACTCGAACACGCCATGCAACCCAGCAGTGAACAATGGCAGCAACGCCGGTTGCAACAGCATTATCCCGCTCGCAGAACGGTTTTTCGCCGGCGGCAGCAGTTCGCTGCGCGCCTATAGCCTGAACCAGGCTGGCCCCCGTGACCCGGTTTCGGGCGATCCCATTGGCGGCGCGGGTTTGTTTGTCAATATGGTGGAATTGCGCACCCCTCCCATAGTGCTCCCGTATGTCCAGGACAACCTGGGGCTCGTGATCTTCGAGGACGCAGGCAACGTATTCCCCAACGCCAGCAACATTTTCCCCAGCATTGCCCGCTGGCATCAAACGCAAATCACGGCCTGCAAGGCGGCGGCCCAATTGAATTCAACCGGCACTTGCGATTTCAACTACCTGACCCATGCTGCCGGAACCGGTTTGCGCTATAAAACTCCCATTGGCCCCATCCGCGTGGATTTTTCCTACACCCTCAATCCTCCCTATTACGCGGAGCGCGACCTGATCTGCCTTCCGACGGAAGTTTGCCCGGCCAATCAGCCCTCCCCGTTTCGCCGCCTGGGCCATTTCAACTTCTTCTTCAGCGTGGGGCAGACGTTTTGACAAGCCGGCGAGCCATCAGCGTTGCAGCCGGGTGCGCAACTGCCCTGGCGCTTTTCGCGGCGGCGCCGCTTGCCCGCTCCGAACTGCTTGACCGGGTCATCGCCAGCGTGAACGGCAAGCCGATTCTTCTAAGCCGGGCAGAGGAGCAGGCACGCATTGCGGCGCTGCTGGACGGCCGCACTCCGCAAGCCATTTCCGCCGCCCACCGCCAGGCCGCGCTCGACGCGCTCATTGACCAGGCGCTGGTGCGAAAGCAGATGGCTCAGGACCCGGTGGTCGTGACCGGCGGCGAAGTAACTGCACGGCTGGCAGAAATCCGCGGCGAATTGAACGCCACCGGCGATGAACCCTGGCAGTTGCTGCTGATTCGCTACCAGGTGGATGAAACCGCGGTGCGGGCCTGCATCCGCTCGCAACTGGAGCAGTTGAAGTTCATTGAAGCGCGCTTCCGCCCCAGCGCGCGGGCGGGCGCCGCTGAAGTCGAGAAGTTTTATCGCGAGGACTACGTGCCGCGCATCCGCCGGCAGGGCGGGCACGAACTCCCGCTCCACGAGGTTCGCGCTCAAATTGAGCAGATCCTCACCGAACGGCAGATTACAAGCCAGATGGATGGCTGGCTGAAGTCGTTGCGGGCGGACAGCAATGTTCGCGTCCTGGTGAAGTTCGAGTAGGGCTGAAGCTCCAGTTCGACAAGCAGCCCTGGCGAGGTCCCTCGGAGCAGATGGAAGAACAGGCTACAGGCCGCCGCAGGATCAGCAAGCCGCAACTCGTGCTGGGTGTGCTGATCCTTGGAATCTTTATAGGGGCGGCTTGGTTCTTCACCAGCGGCGGCTTTCACGATTGGGTTCGCAACCGGGTGGTGGGCATCATCGAAGAAGACACTGGCGGCCGAACCACGATCGAGCGTATTGACTGGAACTTTTCGAAGCTTGAACTGGTCTTCTACGGCGTCACCATACATGGGCGCGAGGGTCCCTCTGAAGCGCCTTTTGCGGCCATCGAGCGGCTCTACATGCGGGCCCGCATCCTCTCCGTGCTGGGTCGGAAAATGCGCCTGGCCTATGTGGAGGCCGACCACCCGGTTCTGCATCTCATCACCTACCCCGACGGCAGCACGAACCAGCCCGCGCCGAGGCGCCGCCACGCGGGGTCGCCGGTCGAGGCCCTGTTCGATCTGCAACTCGACCGCGCAGAGATTCACAATGGCGTTCTGCTGATTAACAACGACGCCATCCCGATCGATGGCACGGCCGAAGGCCTGCGGGCCGCCCTGGATTTTGCGCCGCCGAGTGACAGCTTTGAAGGCTCGGCCGATATTGAAAAGCTCGATGCCCGGTACCACAACTTGCGGCCCTTTGCCGTTTCGCTTCACACCCGGTTCACGCTGCGCAGAGCAGAACTCGAAATCCATGCGCTTTCGCTGTCGAGTGGGCGCTCGACGCTCGCCGCCACCGGAAGAATCGCGAACTTCGCTGACCCGCACCTGGCTCTGTCATTTCACGGCACGCTTGACCTGTTGCAGGCGGCAGCCGTGACCCGTACCCCCGGGTTTCGAGCCGGCACCGTGCAGTT
>JAFAIN010000100.1 GCA_019236695.1 Acidobacteriota bacterium
GTGGACCAGCCGCGCAACCTGGCCAAGTCCGTGACCGTAGAATAGGCTGCCGAGGCCGATTCTTTCCCGCCTCACCTGAGGCGGGTGCCGGTCGCGGTGTGGCAACTCGCATGGCATCGCTTAGGCGCAGAGCGAAAGAGCTGGGCAAACAGGCGTTCCGGCGGCTTTTCGAAAGCGGCCAGCGCCTGGGCATGGATGTTCTGCCGCACCATTTCTATTCAGAAGTTCCCGATATCGCGATGCTCCGCCGTTCGGATGAATGGAAGCAGCCGCGGACCATGATTGGCGTCACAGGCGCCGGTATCGCCGAACAATTCGCCTTTGTGGAATCCTGCTGCACGGCGGAGATGATTGATGTGCTCGGCGGCGCGCGCATTCATGCAGAAGCATGCGCGAAAAACGGCGAGCCGGGCTTCGGCGCGGTGGAATCGGATTTTCTATACGCCTTCATGCGCCGGCACCGGCCGCCGCGCGTGATGCAGGTGGGCTGCGGGGTTTCGACCGCGATCATGCTGCGCGCCGCCCGCGACGGGGAATTCGAGTGTGCCATTACGTGTGTGGAGCCATTTCCCACGCGTTTTCTCGAGGAAGCGGAGCGGCAAGGGCGCATTCGCCTGCTGCGGCAGGGCGCGGAGCAGGCGCCACTCGAAACCCTGACCGGCCTCGGCTCCGGCGACCTGCTATTCGTGGACTCTACCCATACGGTGAAGCCGGGGGGCGAAGTCAACCGGATAATCCTGGAGGTTTTGCCGCGGCTGGCTTCAGGCGCGTGGGTGCACTTTCACGACATTCGCTTCCCGTATGACTATCCCCGCCGCCTGCTGAAGAACGAGCTTTTCTTCGGAAACGAAAGCGTGCTGCTGCATGCCTTCCTCATAGGCAATGGACGTTTTCAGATAGCGGCATCGTTGAGCATGCTGCACTACGCCGACCCAGCGCGGCTGCAGCGCTCGCTGCCCGCCTACAGGCCGGCGGAAAATGACTGCGGCCTGGAAGCGGTTGCCGGGCATTTCCCGAGCTCGATCTACCTGGAGGCGAGAAGTCCGGATGAGGCAGCCGATTGCGCGCGGCGCTGAAATTCGCGAAGTTCCTGCCGTGCCTTTCCCTTTTGTTCGAATGTGCAGCGCTTCGCACCTGCATGTGCAAAATTATGCAAACACAAGGTTTGGCCCGTTTCTGGTGTCCCGTTTCCTGCCCATCTATGCAAGCCCCTGCGCAACCGGGGCCGGCGAAATTGTGTGCCGGTTCAGGCTCAACCCGCGGTTGGCGCTTTTTTACAAGCATTTACGAGGACGCGGCGGGAATTTGCTGCCGCTGCCATTTGGTACGCGCCGTGCTCAATAGGAGGACGGAAGGTAGGGTACGGCTATGCGAGTATTTCGCTTATCTATTCTTTTGACGGCGCTGTTGGCCTGCTCGATGGCCTTCGGCGACAACATCACGATTCAGAACCCCAGCTTCGAGACGCCGAACCTGAGCAACGGGGGCGTGCTCGGCCAGTCGGGCATTGGGCCTGGGTCGTGGATAACGTATGCGCCCGGATGGGTGGTTTCAACCCCCTACGGGGCAGGCGAGTATTACCCCGGGACGCTGCAGTTTCCCACCGGCGCAAGCAACGGCAACAACGTGCTGTGGGTAAACAGCGCATATGTTTACCAGACGGTTGCGGCAACCGTGCAGGACAGCACCACCTACACCCTGTCGGTTGATGTGGGCCAGCGCTCAGACGATCCTACGATCTCGTACTGGATCTACCTGATGGCGGGCAACCCGAACAGCGGGCCCATTCTGGCGGAGGATGTGAGTTCGCTCCATCCAGCGTCGGGCACGTGGCTGACCTCGACGCTGAGCTACACGGCGGGGCCGAACGATCCGTTCTACGGTGAGCCGCTCAGTATCGTGCTGGGATCGAATCATCCGCAGACGGATTTCGACAATGTGCTGCTCAGCGACGCGCCGGCCAGCGTGACCCCGGAGCCGAGTTCGCTGGTGCTTGCCGGCACAGCGCTGGCTCTTGCCTGCGGCCTGATGCGCAACAGCCTGCGGTAAAGCAGCTGCCAGCCCTGCGGCCTTCCGGCGGCGCCCGCTCAGCAGAGGGCGCCGCCTTTCCGTTTGCCGCAAGCCGCCCGATATAATCGGGCAGCAATCATTTGCCGCATGGGAATCGTTGAGCGCATTGCGCCGGGCGGAAAAGAGTGGCTCGATGAGATCGGCGCACATGCCGGCCGCTACCGTTTTGCCGCGCAATTTGCCAGGGGCGCACGCGTGCTCGATGCGGGTTGCGGCGTGGGATACGGCTCGCATGTGCTGGCGGAGGGAGGAGCGGCCGAGGTGGTGGGCGTGGATATCGCCCGGGATGCGCTGGAGGCCGCCGGCCGCGAATTTCCACACGCCCGGATCCGCTATGTTGCGGATGACTGCGAGTCGCTGACCAACGTAGCCGGGCCGTTTGACCTGATCGTTTCGCTTGAAAACATTGAGCACCTGCAACACCCCGAGCGCTTCGTGGCCCGCGCCGCGGAGCTTCTGCGCGAAACCGGCGTCCTGGTCTGCAGCACTCCCAATAATCCAACCGCGGCCCGGGCGCGGCCCGAAAACCCTTTCCATACGCTGGAGTTCAACCGCGAGGAATTTGCCGGGCTGCTTGGGAAATGGTTCGCTAAGGTGAAGATGTTCGGCCAGGAGCTGACTTCGGCGTACCTGGCAGCCCACAGGATGTCGATGAACCCGGCATTCCGGTTTGGCAGCTTCCTTCAGAGGCTGAAAGGACGGGAGCGTTATCGCATGCCGGCGCCCACGGAGGGCGATTTCATCATCAGCGACACCGGCGCAAAGCCCGAGAACTTCATTGCTGTGTGCACGGATCCGCGCCGACAGTAAGGCGCCGGCCGGCATGCACGACCGACCACCACCATGGGTTCCGCGAAGAAAATCCTGATCGTATGCCCGTTGCGGGCCGAAGGCGGTGTGGAAGCACATGTGTTGCGGCTTTCGCGCCTGCTGCGCGATGGAGGGGCTGCCGTAACGGTGGCCAGCCGTGTGGTTTCGCGTGACGCTCCCGTGCGCTGGTTTGCGCAGGAGCCGGGCGTGCATTTTGTCTCGACGCCGTTTTCCAGACGTCCCGACTGGCCGCGGGCCGCGATGGCCTGGGCGTTGCAGGTGTGGCCTCGGCAACTGGGCAACGGCTTTGATGTGCTGTACACGCTGGATATGAGCCGCCTGCCGGCGAGGCTCGCATGCCTGGTGAATGCCTCCGGGTACGTTATCGGGAACCGAGTGGGCGCGGTTCCCGACGGTCCTTTTGCCGATGCGGCGACGGAACAGGTTCTGGACGGCTTTATCGCCGAAACCGAAACCCAGCTTGCCGGCTACCAGACCAGCGTTCCCAGGCGCGCCATTCCGCACCTGAGCGCACCGCACCCGGCGAGTGCTCAGCGTGCGCCTGCCCGCGGGAGTCTCAGGGTGGCATATCTTGGCCGCTACGAACGGGCGAAAGGCATTCTGCGCCTGGTGGATATCTGGCGCGAGGCGCGGCCGGAGGGCGCGGAGCTGGCGTTCTATGGCGCCGGCCCTGATCGTGGCGAGCTGAAAAATTACCTTGCGGCAAACGGTTTGGCGAATGAAGTCAGGGTGCATGGGCCGTGGCGCACCGGCGAAGAGCAGAGCGCGATTTTGAGTTCCGTGGATCTGGTAGTGCTGCCTTCGGAAAGCGAAGGGCTGCCGCTGGTGCTGCTGGAGGCGATGGCGCACGGAGTGCCATTCCTGGCCACGCGCGTTGGAGGAATTCCGGAGCTGGCCATGCCCGATGTTGCGATTGTGCCGCTGGATAATGCGCGCTTTGCGGCGGAATTGAATGGCATGCTGGGGCGCATCCGCCGCGGCGAGATTTCGGCCGGGCGCCTGCAGCGCTTTCACGAGGAGCGCTACAGCTTTGAACAGGTTGCGCGAAGTTGGATTTCGGCTTTGCTCGAGCCCGAGCAATTCTGGGAGGGCGGCAGCGCGCGCACAGGCTCAGATAAGATGAAGTGAAGCCTTGGCAATTCCGTGTTCCCCATGAGCGATGCCGTAATCCGCTGCTCGAACCTCAGCAAGCGCTACACCATTGGCGAAGTGGAGCGCTACCGCACGCTGCGCGAGAGCATGATGAATGCGGTGCGTGCGCCATTTCGCCGGCGCGACAGAGGCAGCCGCCCTGCGGTGTGGGCGTTGCGCGGCGCCAGCTTTGAAGTGCAGAGCGGAGAGGTGGTCGGCGTAATTGGCCGCAACGGCGCCGGAAAAAGCACGCTGCTGAAAATCCTTTCGCGCATTACCGAGCCCACCTCGGGCGAAGGCGAAATCCACGGCCGCGTGGGGTCGCTGCTGGAAGTGGGCACAGGCTTCCACCCGGAATTAACCGGCCGGGAGAACATTTTTCTCAACGGGGCCATTCTGGGCATGGGGAAGACAGAAATTTCCTCGAAGCTCGATGAGATTGTTGCCTTCGCCGAAATTCCAGAGTTCATCGACACCCCGGTGAAGCGCTACTCGAGCGGCATGTATATGCGGCTGGCGTTTGCCGTTGCGGCTCACCTGGAGACTGAGATCCTGCTGGTGGATGAAGTGCTCGCGGTGGGCGACGCCGAATTCCAGAAGAAATGCCTGGGGCGGATGAATGAGGCGGCACGCTCGGGTCGCACGGTGCTGTTCGTGAGCCATTCCATGCCGGCCATGCAGCGACTGTGCACGCGCGGCATCCTGCTGCGGGCCGGCGAAATCGAGATGCAGGGCGAAATGGCCGCGGTTGCCGGGCGGTATCTTTCGGAGGGCGCGGGCAGCATATATGAGGCGGCGGCAGTACCCGGCCGAACCACGATCACGAGCGCGGCAGTTTCGTGGAATCAGAGCCGCGGCATTGAGCTGGCAGTTTCGTTTAAATCGCCGGAGCCTTTGCGGCCGCCGGTCCTCGGGTTTGTGATGGAAGACCGCTGGGGCAGCCGGATTTTCGGCACCAACGCGAAGTTCGATCCGCACGCCGGCCAGCCCGCGGCAATGCAGGCGGGAACCATTTCGATCCGGGTGGCGACGGAGTTCCTGCGCCCCGAAACCTACTATTTTTCGCTCTGGCTGGGGGATGGCCACTCCGATAGTTGCATCCTGCAGCGCGCGGTTTCGGTGGATGTGGCGGGCGGGGAAGACAAAGGCGCGGTTTCAAGCTATTACATCGGCAGCTTCAGGCTGCCTACGGAATGGCGCTACGCGCCTGCTCTTACAGCGGAGTCTCGGAGGGGCGGAGAATAGACCGCGCCTGCTCTACGCGCCCCAGCCCGGGGTTCCCGCCATGGCGCGCGCCGCCGCCCGTTTTCTCAGGGCCACCTGGGCCGGCGAGTAGAAGGCCTTGCGTTTGGCCGTGGTATGCCATATGAGCACGGGGACCAGGGCCAGGGTGGTCAGCGCCATCATCTGCACAATGCCGCCCACATAAGCTGAAAGCTGTGCCTCAATGGTCATCAGCGTGGGGACCAGCGCGATGCCCAACGCGTTGAGATAGGCGCCTGATGAAGGAGACAAAAAGACGCACTCGAAATACCGAAGAAACATGCCCAACCCGAACATGATGGCGCACACGCCCACCCAGCCGAAATTGATGTAGGCCTCGGTGAGGAAGCCGCATGAAATCGACACGCCGAGGATGTCCTCCTCGCGGGTGAGCCCGTAGGCCACCTGGTACCAGCGGTTCGCGTCATTGACGGAGGGTTTGTTGGGCCACACAAAGCGGGGCACCAGGGTGACGAGAAGGAAGCTGTAAAGCCGCCCGTTCTGGTAGGGAACGATGCGCGGAGTGTAATCCAGCACGTTGGCGGCCTGGTGGAAGATATCGACGCGATCCACGCTGCTCATGCCCAGCTCTTTCCATTGCGCCGAGTTTTCACCCATCAGCGCATCCTTCCACAACACGGCCGACTGGGTGATCCAAAACGAAGCGCCTTCGACAATCCCGGTATTTCCTCCACCGGTCGCCCAGTACCGGCTGCGGAATGCCTGCTTGCCCGGCTGCAGAAACAAGACCGCGAGAACCGTGATGGCCACGGGCACAACCGGGAACTTCCGCCACTTCATCACGTATGCAAGCACGGCCACGAGGCCAAGCATGAGCGTGGAGCCGAGCCAGCCAGTGGCCAATTCAAAACCGGTGCGCGCAATGAAGTAAATCGGGATGCCGACCTGATCGAGCCGTGTAAACCGGCCGCGCTGGTAATCCAGAAGCAGCAGAGCGAAGATGGGCGCGGGCGTGAACTGGGCCAGCACCTTGATGGGCTGGGTCAGCGCCGCTCCTGAAACCGTCATGGCGGTGCCGAGCCACCGGGCCAGCATCCAGCATACGGCGAGTACCACCCAAAGATAGGCGTGCGATTTGGGACTTGACTGGAAAATGATGAACTCGGGAGTGCGGGGGCCGCGGATGGGGCGCAGGCTGTTTCCCACCCACATGGCGGCCACGCCAACCACGGCCATCACCATGGCTTTATCGATTGCGTCAGGCGGGAGGTGGCGCAAACCGTTGATGCCGATAAAGGTTTCCTTTCCCCAGAACAGCGGCACCGAAAACGTCATCCAGAAAATGGCTGCGACGAGGGCGAACAGTGGAATGGAACCGGTATCAAAGCCCTCACGCCAGCGGTAGTACGAGCCAGCCGTAAAGAGCGCCAGGGCGCCGGAGCAGGCGACGCTGATGAGAGAGACTTCATTGGTGCGCAACAGCCACAGTACGGTGATCAGGAGCACAGGAAGGATGGCGGTTTTGAGCGCATGCACCGAGAGAGCAGCGGGTGTGCGCGCCGCCGTGCCCGAAATTTGCCGCTGCGCCATACGAAAAACTGGTTCAAGTATAGCGTGAGTTTTTCGGCGCCTGATGCGCGCGAACCCTCGGAGCAAATCGCGTTTCGACTGATTTTCAGGGCCTGCGATACACTCACGCTAGGGTGAACGCACGGGAGGGCATCAAAAAGGCACTGAACCGGCTGTTGAGGCCCTTAGGCGCGCAGCTTGCCGGAACAGGCGCCGAGCGCGACGAAGAGGCCCGGCTGCAGCGACTGGTAGAGAGCCGCCACTGGGACGCGGCCCGGTTTGAAAAGGCGACCGGATGGGATGTGCCGCGGTTCCGCAATTTTCTCGATACTGTTTGCCGGCCCTACGCGGCTGATTACGCGCGATTCCCAACGAACTCCGCCGATGCCGGCGATGGTTATTACCTGAATAATGGCTGGTTCGACGGCGTAGATGCGGAGGTGTTGTACTCGATCATCCGCCACACCGCTCCGGCAACCATTGTTGAGGTGGGCAGCGGCAACTCCACGCGGCTGATGCGCCGCGCCATTCGTGAGGGTTCGGCTTCGACCAGGATTATCTCCATCGACCCCCAGCCGAGGGCTGACGTTCATGCTTTCTGCGATGAGCATATACCCCAGCCGGTGGAGCGGTTACGCCAGGAGGACATAGCGGCGCGGCTTTCTCCCGGCGACATCCTGTTCATTGATT
>JAFAIN010000236.1 GCA_019236695.1 Acidobacteriota bacterium
TCTGTCGTACTTAAGACAAGTTTCCCGACAAAAAGAGGGATATTGCCTTATGGAGAGATCCGGTATCCCCTTGTTATGCTTGGGCTTATAGAAGCGCAAGCCATCAAGATGAGTCTCGGGGACAGACGGAACGTAATCCAGCGCGAGATGCCGCGCCTCTCACCTTTCCATCACTTATCTCGATCGCCCTGTCAACGAAGGCTTCTCGCTACAGCCAGCATCTCGTTGGCCCGGGCGCGCACGCGAATGTCTTCGGTGAAGTTGACCCAGCGTACGACGCCGGAGGAATCAAGCAGGAACTCTGCCGGCCGAGAGATATCAGAGCCATTAGGCCCGCCCCCCGGATGCAGCAAGTCGTAACGGCGAATCACTTCAGTCTTCGGATCGGAGAGAATAGTAAACGTGTAGCCGGCCTTGCGGGAGAGATCAGCCGAAACATTGGGCGGATCCACGCTGATGGCGACCGGACGAATGCCCGCGGCAGAGAACCCAGACAGATCTTTTTCGATGCCTCGTAACTCGAGGTTGCAATAGGGTCACCAGTAGCCGCGATAAAACACCAGCAGCACTCCTTTGGGCGTCGTCCCGGTCGTGCTGTCTGGCGATCTGAGCAGTTGCGCGAGCGTTACGTTTTCGCCATGAGTATCGGGGAGCGCAAACTCTGGCGCTCTCTGTCCGATTGCGGGAGCACTGGTGGGCTCCGGAACCTTGCGTCCAATTACAAAGCCAAACACAGACAGGCCCCATAGCAACGTTGCCACGGCTGTGATGATCAACCCGGGAACTTTGCCGCGAAGCACCTGAGGCTGACTGAAAGCTCGCCATACTCCCAGCACAAGAAACACAAGGCCGAGGGGTGGTAACACCAGGCTGATCCAGGGAATGACTGCCTGGCCCGGTGGATTGAGAAAATACAGAAAATTGCTGGCTAAGCCAAATATCGCGAGCATCGTGCCGGTCCATAGTGCCGAATTACGGCGCCGCGAGACCGGCTCGGCTGCGGGTTCGGTCGTCGTCTGGGCTTCCATAGGTTCTTTCGAAAACGAGCGCGCTCAAGGGCAACTACTTTCCCCGTAAACGCATGACTTCGAGAACATTGGCGTCCCCAGCGGGATTTGAACCCGCGTTACCGCCGTGAAAGGGCGATGTCCTAGGCCGGGCTAGACGATGGGGACGAACAGTGCGAAAGCAGCCACGACTCTCCGGGCTGCGCGCCGGGCAGAGCCTTCATCGTAACACAGGCATGCGCGCGAAATGCCCCCGGACGCCGCTATCTCCTCCCAAATTTCGAAATTTCAAATTTCGAAATCTTTCCCCCCATCCACGTCACACAGGCTTGTGATTCGAATCACGGCTGCCCGGCGCCCAAGAGGCGCATGCTCTCCGCGGGCCTGAAAAAACCATACAGGAGATTACGCGATGCGAGTGAGGATTGGCTTGGCAATGTTTGTGCTGCTGGGGCTGGGCGTGGCGCTCGGTTCCCAACTGAATCAGTTCGGAATTGCCGATTCGCAGCAGGTTACGTTTTCCACCGCAGTGAAGATCGGCGACACGCTGGTACCGGCCGGCGACTACAAAGTCCTGCACACCATGCAGGGCGAGGATCACATCATGCTGTTCGAGCAGCAGGGCGTGCCGAAGAGCAAGGCCGGGTACGCCAAGGTGAAATGCACTCTGAAGCCGCTTGACGAAGCTGCCCGCACCAACGAAGCGCGCTTCCGGAACGAGAGCGGAGTTGAAATCCTGACTCTGCTGCAGTTCAAGGGCGACAAGGCGCAACACGTTTTCTAATCCGGGTAATCCGACGACCGGGTGATCGGCCGGCCGCCTCGGACCCGGGCCATGCAAGAGCGCGAAGCTGCGAGCCCCAACCTCGCAGCTTCGCGCTCTTGCCTTTCCAGCGCCGAATAAATCCTGTGCCGTGCCTAACGGCACTCGAATCCTTTGCCCGACTCCAAACCCGGCACTCACGTGCCGGGCTACCTTCTGTCGCCCGCTTTGCGGGCTGGATTTCGCGTGGTTCTTTCCATGTGCCTGCGGCACTCGAACCCTTTGCCGGCTCCACCCGGCTCACGTGCCGGGCTACCTTCTGTCGCCCGCTTTGCGGGCTGGATTTCGCGTGGTTCTGTCCATCTGTCACCGGCAAAACAGGCTCGCGCACCCGGGTTCCCTCTACTCCTTTGCTGCCGCCTGAATCAACTCCCAGCACTGCCCCAGCGTTCCATATTTATGGCATCCATGAGACAATCGTGGTGTGGAGAAGGAATCGGTACGCACCACGATTGATATTCCAGCGCCTCTCTATCGGCGGCTCAAACAACAGGCTGCGGCCCGGGGCAGTTCCGTGCGCCAGCTCGTTCTGGCCAGCATCAAGGGTGTTCTTAGGGAGCAGCGCGCACCCCGCAAACGGGTGCGCTTTCCCCTCATCAACTCCCAGGGGCCAAAGGTCGAAGTGACCGGCCGGCAAATCTATGAACACGTTGAATTTCCTTGATGCCAACGTTTGGCTGGCACTGCTGTGGGGCCGGCACGCGCACTCGGAAAGGGCGAGACTCTGGTTCGAGCAAGCCGGCGATGAGCAGTTCCTGTTCTGCCGCTTTACTCAGATCACGGTCCTGCGACTTCTCACCACAGAACAAATCATGGGACAGGACACGAAATCAATGTCCGAAGCCTGGAAACTCTGGGATCAAGTGCGTGCGGATGATCGCGTCACCTTCCTTCCCGAACCGGAGGACATGGAGAAAGAGTTCCGCTCGCGTTCCAGGCTCTCCCGCCCGTCGCCCAAAGTCTGGGCAGACGCTTATTTGCTTGCATTCGCCTGCGTGAGCGGCGTGAAGCTGGTTACGTTTGATCGGGCGCTGAAGGTTCGCGGAGCGGATGTGCTGTTGCTTTAAGCCGGCGACTGCGCTGCCGCCTGAATCAACTCCCAGGCCTGCTCCACATCCGCCCACTGGGTTCCCAGGTTGCCGATGGCCAAGTGCAGCACAAACGTGCCGTTCAGCACCGTGCTGGAGATAAAGGTTTTTCCGCTGGCGTTCACCTTATCCATAATGGCGCGGTTCTGTTCATCCGTTCCCCGGAAGCGGAAATTCACCACCGAAAAGGGCGCCGGCGCAACCCGCTCGAATTCCGGGTGAGCATCCACCAGCGCGGCAAAGCGCTGCGCCCACTCGATGTGGTCGCGCAGCACGCGCTGCACCCCTTCGCGGCCGAAGTATCGCATCACGAACCACAGCTTCAAAGCCCGAAACCGGTGCCCCAGCGGGATGCCGTAGTCCATCAGGTTATGGGCGCGCGGATCCTGCTGCGGGCGCAGGTATTCGGGGATCAGCGAGAAGGCGCTGCGCAGAATGTCGGGCCGGCGAGTGTAGAACGCGCTGAGGTCGATGGGCGTGAGCAGCCATTTGTGGGCGTTGACCACAAACGAGTGGGCGCGCTCCACGCCGGCAAAATGATGGCGGCATTCCGGCAAAACCGCGGCCGCGCCGGCATAAGCCGCATCCACGTGCAGCCACAGCCCATGGCGCTCGGCGATCCCGGCGATGGCTTGCACCGGATCCACGCTGGTGGTTGAGGTTGTGCCAATGGTGGCCACCACGCAGAACGGGCGCAGTCCGGCAGCACGATCGCGCTCAATGGCCGCCTCGAGCTCATCCGGGCGCATGCGAAACTCCGCATCCACGGCAATCTTGCGGACGTTCTTCTGCCCGACGCCCACTGCGATTGCGCCCTTTTCGATGGAAGAGTGCGCCTGGCCGGAGGTATAGAGCACCAGGTCGCGCCCGCCGCCCTCCGCATGGACCTCGGGCGCCACCATTTCGCGCGCGCACACAATGGCGTGCATGCTGGTGGTCGAGGCGGTATCGTATACGATGCCCATCCAGTTTTCGGGCAGCCCAATCCATTGCCGCAGCCAATCGAGCGTCACCTGCTCGAGCTCGGCAAGCGCCGGCGATGTGAGCCAGTGCAGCCCGTTCGTATTCAACGCCGCCGCCAGCATCTCGCCCACGATCGCCGGTGTAGAGCCGGTGCACGCGAAATACGCGAAAAATGCCGGATGGTTCCAGTGCGTCACGGCCGGCACGATGAGGCGATCGAAATCCGCCAGCATGGCCTCGAACGCTTCGCCCTGTTCGGGCGCGGAGCGCGGCAGGGCATCCACCAGTTGCCCCGGGCGCACCGAGGGCAGAACCGGGAATTTCCGTGTTTCCCCCAGGTAGCGCGCAACCCACTCCACCGCCGCATGCCCGGCGCGGCGAAAATCTTCAATGTAGGCGTCGCCCTGGCGGACGACATCCGGAAGCGGCGCCCCTTGCTGAGAATCCATGAACCTAGATTAAAAAGGGCAAAGGGCAAAAGGCAAAAGGCAAAACAAAAAACATAGGCGCAAGACACGTAGAAGAAAGTCGATATGTTTTTGCCGGCCTTTGCGTCCTCTGCGTCCTCCGCGCCATTCATTTTTGCCTTTTGCTCTTTACCCTTTTAATATTGGCAGAACCTCCCCCGAAGAAACTCCGTTTCCATGACTGAACTTCTAATGGCGGCTGAAGCGGGCGCCACCATCGTAACGGCGAACCGGCACGCTGCTCGTTCGCTGCGGCTCGCCTATGATCGCCGCCAGGCGGAGCTCGGGCATGAGGCCTGGCCTTCACCCGACATCATTGCCTGGCCGGGGCTGATGCAGCGGCTTTGGCGCGAGGCTGTCATTCAAGGCCGCGCCGCCGGCGCCATTCTGTCGGCAATACAGGAGCGCGCTCTCTGGCAGGATGAAATAGCGGCCGGCGGCAGCACGAACCCTGCCGCGTTAGCGCCCGGGGCCGTGCGGGCCTGGCGGCTGCTTCAGGAATACGCTGTTCCGTCGCTTCCTCCTGATGGCCGCTCCGAGCCCGACTACTCGGTCATCGCTGCAGAAATACAGGAATCCGCCGAAACTGCCGCCTTCTGGGGCTGGTGCGAGCGGATACGGCAACGGCTGCGCGACCGCGGCCTGATCTCAGCCTCGGCGCTGCCCGCGCTGGTGGCCCGCATCATCCTGGACTCGGCGGCCAGCCTGCCATCCGAAATGATTGCCTGCGGATTCGATGAGTTGACGCCGCAGGAGCGAGCCGTAATCTCCGCGCTGCGGGCGCGGGGGGTGAAGTGGAGCGAGGCGCCGTGCGCCGCGCCTCGGGGGCCGGTGCGTGCCTGCCGCGCCGCCGATCCGTTGCGCGAAATTGAGGCGGCCGCCCGCTGGGCACGCGCGCAACTGGAAA
>JAFAIN010000241.1 GCA_019236695.1 Acidobacteriota bacterium
TATGAGAACACTTCCAGCGGCGACTTCATCATTGACCGCCACCCCCGCCATGAAAATCTCTGGATGGTTGGAGGGGGATCGGGTCACGGTTTCAAGCACGGCCCTGCAGTGGGCGAATACGTGGCCGGCCTGATTGCCGGGGAGCGCGCTCCTGAGCCGCGCTTCTCACTCGCTTCCAAGGCAGAGCGGCAGAAACGGGCGATCTACTGAAGGAAAAGGCGAAAGCCGCCATTCGCTCCGCCGCGAGAAACAGTTCCGCGCTTCCGCAGTTTCAACGGTTTACACTTGAGCCGTGAAATCCGTCATCGTAGGGACGGCGGGGCACATTGACCATGGCAAGACCGCGCTGGTTAAGGCGCTTACCGGCATTGATGCCGACCGGCTGGCTGAGGAAAAGCGCCGGGGCATCACCATTGACCTGGGATTTGCTCACCTTGAACTCCGCACGCCGGGCGGTGAAGCCGTGCGGCTGGGTTTCGTTGATGTGCCCGGGCACGAGCGCTTTGTCCGTAACATGCTGGCCGGAGTTGGCGGAATCGATATTGTGCTGCTTGTGATTGCCGCCGATGAAGGCGTGAAGCCCCAGACCCGCGAACATTTTGCAATTTGCCGGCTGCTTCGGCTTGCGCGCGGCATCACGGTGCTGACCAAGGCCGATGCCGTGGACCCGGAGATGCTGGAGGTAGCGCGGCTGGAAGCGCAGGAGTTTGTTGCCGGTTCGTTTCTCGACGCGGCACACTCTCCCATTGTTGCCACCAGCGCCCTTACGGGGGCGGGGCTCGATACGCTGAAAGCCTGCCTGCTCGAGCAGGCACAGGCGGCGGCCAGCCGCTCAACCCGTGCAATCGCCAGGTTGCCAATCGATCGCGTGTTCACCATGAAAGGGCATGGGACGGTGGTCACGGGCACGCTGATTGCCGGTGAGATTTGCAAGGAGAGTGAACTCGAAGCTCTCCCACCGGGCAGGCGGGTGCGGGTGCGTGGCGTACAGGTGCACAATCGCGCGGCGGAAAAGGCGATGGCGGGCGAGCGCACTGCCGTGAACCTGGCGGGGGTAGAGACCACAGACCTGGCGCGTGGAACGATGCTCGCCCTGCCGGGAATGGTGGGTGTAACCCGTACGGCAGATGCCCGGCTGGAGCTGCTCGAAGGCGTGCGGCCGCTGAAGAACCGCAGCCGCGTCCACCTGCACTGCTATGCTGCCGAAACAGTGGCTGAAGTCGTGCTGCTCGAGGGCTCTGAGATGGCGGGCGGGAAAAGCTGCTTTGCCCGGTTGCGCCTGGCCAGCCCCATACAGCTCCTGCCCGGCGACCGCTTCATCATTCGCCAGTTCTCGCCGGTAATTACGATTGGGGGCGGCGAGGTGCTCGACGCACTTTCGCCTCGCGCCGGCACAATCCGGGCGGCGTACGGAACCGAAAAAAGGCGCCAGTTTCTCGAGGCTGTTTCGGCGCGCGGACCAGAAGCCGCGCTCTCGGCGCGCCTTGGACGCCGAGGTTTCGAAGGCGGAACGGTGGCGCAACTGGTAGCGGAAACTGGATGGACCCGCGAGCAGGTTACGCAGGTTGCGCGTTCGCTGGCCAATGCAGGCTCTGCCCGGCAGGCGGGCGACCGGCTGCTGACGGAGCAGCACTGGAAACGGCTGCGCGATTCGGCCCTGGAGGCGGTGAAGCGGTTTCACCGCAACAACCGGCTGGCGGCCGGGATGAACCGCGAGGAGCTTCGCGGTGAAATCCAGTCGCCGCCCGAGGTGTTCGAGGCGGTGATTGAATCCTTGTTGTCCGGCGGCCAGCTTGAAGCCGCCGGCGAACAGATTCGAGAAGCCGGCCACGGCGTTACGATGCACGACGACGAATCGGCGGCCCGGGAGCGCATTGAGAAAGCCTTTGCCGCGGCAGGGCTTAAAGTCCCTCTGCTCAAGGAAGTCATGGCCGGCCTGCCGGTAGATCGCGTTCGGGCTCAGAAGCTGCTCACGCTGCTGCTGCGAGAGCGCGTGCTCATAAAGCTCGGCGACGAGCTGGTGTTTCATTCCGCCGCGCTGCATGAGCTGCGGGCAGCCGTGCAGCGGCACAAGCAGCAGTCGCCCACGCTTGACGTTGCCGCCTTTAAGGAACTAACCGGGGTAAGCCGCAAGTATGCAATCCCCCTGCTGGAATACCTCGATCGCGAACGCATTACGCGCCGCGTAGGCGATGCGCGCGTCATTCTCTGAATTCTGTGAGTCCGGAGCAGGCAGAAGCCCATGAGCAACTTACCCGCCGCAATCAAGATTCGCCCGGCCGGCGCCGCTGATGTTCCCACCATCCTGCAGTTCATCCGCGGGCTGGCGGAGTACGAGCGTGCCCCTGAACAGGCAGTGGCCACGGCCGATGACCTGCTGCGCGACGGTTTCGGCGCGGCGCCGCGTTTTCGCGTGCTGATTGCCGAGCACAACGCCACGGCGGCGGGGTTCGCGTTCTTCTTCTTTAATTACTCCACATGGTTGGGCAGGCCGGGGCTGTACCTGGAAGACCTGTTTGTCAGGCCCGAGTTTCGCGGCCAGGGCATCGGCAAGGCGTTGCTTTTGCGCCTGGCACGAATCGCGGTGGAAGAGGGTTGCGCCCGCTTTGACTGGCAGGTGCTTGACTGGAATACGCCTGCTATTGAGTTCTACCAGGCGCTGGGCGCGCAGGTGCGGAAGGAATGGCTGACCATGCGCGTGGAAGGCGAAGCGCTGCGCAGGCTCGCAGCCCAGGCACACTGACTGGCGCGCCTCCGTTCCTTTGCCATGCTCGCCCGCCCGGCGGGGCAATGCGCCGAAGAGGACGACTACCGGCAGCGTGAGGGGAACGTGCCCCCGGATTCTTCAGCCGCTACGCGGCTTCAGAATGACACACTTCTTTAACTGGCAACTTCAGTTGTGACGCGATGCCGTTGCCTGCGATCCAATATTCACTCCCCGCACCACCAGCCAGATTGTGAGCGAAAGCTCTCCCACTACGCCAGGCAGTACACTGTAGCGCCCCATTGACTGCGTGATTGGTGGAAACAGGAACATCAGCCAGCCTGCGCCGGCGAGCATCATCAACCCACCGATAATCCGCGGCAGGAAGTTCGACTTGAAGGCTAAATAGCCGATCAGAAGGCAATAGAATCCGAAGAACGGCAGTCCGATGTTGTAAGCCAGGGTATAAAGCTTCAGAGAAAGCCCCGCCACGCTTTGCGTTTGCGCCGGCGTGAAGGCACTGAACGCGTGATTCGTCAGGACGGCCGGCACCGCGGCGTAAAGCAGCGATGCCGCGCCCTGAATGGCACACCCCACCAGGCTGAAGAACGCCGCCAGCAGCGAAA
>JAFAIN010000195.1 GCA_019236695.1 Acidobacteriota bacterium
CTAGAACGTCCCCTGAATATCGGAATGCGAGGATGATTGCATCACCCCGGGCAAAAAGTCCAGACTCCGGCGTTGGGAAACAACGCCAATGCACGCAGTGACCCAGCGAATGCGAGCCGCCCTTCGATCGTGGTGTCATTCTGAAACCGCGGGAGCGGGTAAAGAATCTGGGAGCCCACCCTACCCGGCCACAACGGTTAGTCGTGCTCCACGCCGTTGGCCCCTTAGCGCCGCGGGAGAGCGACTACCGTCTGCGTAACGGCAATGCTCCCAGATTCTTCGCCCGCGGCGCGGGCCCAGAATGACTCTGCTTGTGTGTTTGAACCTGGAGCACGCTACCGTTCAATCCAGGTCGCAACCCGGAGTTGCCTGACCTCGCCGAGCCCTTGCAGCAGCAAACCCGCTGCGCCCGGCTCGGAATCATACGACTCCGGAGGCGCTCCTCAAGCGTGCCGGATTCCGCCCTGAATTCCATACTCTTCATCCTGCTGGTTCTGGCCGGCTCCGCTCACCTGGTGGGATATTTGTTCGTCCGGCTCCGTCAGCCAAGAGTGGTGGGCGAGATTGCGGCTGGAATTCTCTTTGGCCCGGCGCTGCTCGGCCGCTTCGGATTCGGGTCGCGCCTGCTTAATGCTGCGCAACACAATGGGAGCGTGCTGAGCTTCGTTTACTGGCTCGGCCTGCTCCTCCTTATGTTTCTTGCCGGCGCCGAAACTCAGCGGCTATTCACGCGTGAAGAGCGCCGCGAAGTCGCGTGGCTGGTGGTGGTGGGAACCGGCATTCCGTTTGTCGCGGGGCTCACGCTCGGGCCATGGCTCATTCGGCCCTCGCTCGCAGGCCCCACCGGGAACCGGGGCTCGCTGATCATTATTCTCGCCGTGGGTGTCGCCGTCACCTCGGTGCCCGTGGTCGCGAAGATTTTTGCCGACCTGGGGATTCTGCACACGCGTTTCGCCCGCCTGGTTCTCGGGGTGGCTGTCCTCGAGGATATTGCATTGTGGCTCGCCCTCGCGGTTGCGACTTCCGTTGCCGGCAATGCCGGCCTCGACCTCCGGCGCATTTCACTGCATCTGGCCGCCACGATCGGCTTTTTCGCAGCCGGGCTGAAGCTGCTGCCCGGCATCGTGAAGCGCATCAATAAGGCGGAGTTCAACGTGTTCGCCAAACACTCGCCCGCCGGCTACGCGTTGGCTGTGCTTCTCGGCTACTGCGCGCTCGCCGGCGCGCTCGGCGTTAACCTTGTGTTTGCCGCGTTCCTGGCCGGGTTTGCCGTAGTCCACAAGAAGCGGCAGATTTTTGCGGAAGCGCTCGAGGCGATCTCGCGCGTGTCGTTCGCCTTCTTTATCCCGGTATATTTCGCCATGGTCGGCCTGAAGCTTGACCTCGTCCATGGGGCTTCGCTCTCCATGATGGCCGCATTCCTTCTGGGAAGCTGCGTCCTCAAGCTGCTGTCGGTGGGCCTTGGCGGGCGCCTGGCGGGATTTCGCGGATTCGACCTGCTCAACCTGGCGATCACAACCAATGCCCGCGGCGGGCCCGGCATTGTTCTGGCCAGCGTGGCCTTTGACGCAGGGATCATCAGCCCGAGTTTTTATACAACGCTCGTCATCGCTGCCGTGCTGACGTCACAATTCGCGGGCGCCTGGCTGGACTTCGTGTTGCGCCGCGGCTGGCCGCTCCTCAGGCCTTCAACCGCAATCGACGAAAATGCTGTTGCCGGGGAGCTCCCGTCTGCTGCGTGATGGCCGGCGGTTCTCGCAGCGGGGAATAGCGCTGCATGCGCGGGAACCTGAACCGGGGGCGCCCTGAGCCCAGGGTGAGCGTGGTACCGTGCTATCCGGACAAATGGATGGAAATTTCGCCCAATTCCGGCGGCCCGGGCAATCCGTCTCGGCCCTCCCTTTGGCCTGTCATCGTCCATTCGGCGCGAACCGCGGTCACTGCCCTGGCTTCGATTCTGGTGGCGCGGCTCTTCCGCCTGCCCGAGAGTTACTGGGCGCCCATCACCACGCTCGTGATTACCCAATCATCAGTGGGCGCTGCGCTCAAAGTGTCGGGTGAGCGCTTTGTCGGAACTGTTCTGGGCGCTGCCGTAGGGGCAGTTGTGGGCACCCTCATCGGGCCCAGCCTGATCGCGTTCGGCGCGGGCGTATTCATCCTGGGCCTGCTCAGCGCCGCGGCACATTCCAGCTTCAGTGCCTATCGCTTCGCCGGCGTTACGCTGGCGGTGGTGCAACTCATCCCGCGCAACGGCCCTCCCTGGCTGGTGGCTTTCCATCGCTTCGCCACCGTCACCATCGGTGTAGCTGTTGCCCTGGCGATGGCGGTGGTATGGCCCGAACAGGACGAAACCGTTTTGCAGAAGGCGGAGCGCGTACGGAAGCGTTAGCCAAACTGTGAAAGTGCGGAACTGCGGAATTGTTCAGCCAGGCATCCGCCGATCTCGCGCTTTCAACTTCGCGGGTTCGCACTGCTAAATTGATTGCGGCCGCGAACATCATGGCATGGTACTTCGGCGGCGTTGCGCAACCTGCGCCGGGCCTCGATTCGGACCATCGAAGACGAATAGGGGGCAGCGCACGGTGGCTTTTCACCGCGGAGGCGCGGAGGCGCGGAGAAATGAACAACAACTACGGCCGGTCGCCGTCCCCGGCCTCGCACTCGTACAGTTTTAGCTAATCAGCAGAGAAAGCCTGAACAGGGCGGCGGATCCGGCACCCAATTTTCGAAATTACAAATTACGAAATTAGAAATTTGCTAGTTGTTTGGCGCGATACCCCATACCGGACCGCTGTCGTTCACTGCCATGGGCAGCACCGTATTGGTAAGCGAACTGGTCGTGCCCGCAATCTTGATCTGGCCGCCGGCCGATGTGGTTCCTTTATTTATGGTGATGGAATTTGAAGCGTCGAGGGTGATCGTAAAGGTTCCGCTGGTCGTGCTGCCGGGATTGGAATCGGCCACCGACGGCGTAAGCGAACAAAGGCCGGCATCGCAGAACTGCACAACCCAGATCTGGTAGCTCACTGTACCCGCCGGCGTGGCTGTGCCTTCCAGCCGGTAGGTAGCTGCCGTAAGAGTTGCGCCATTGTCGCTTTCATTCACGCCCAGCAGCGATACGCTGCCCGGCGAAAGCGCCGTGTAGCGCGCCTGGCTGCCGTGGTCAACGCAGTCGGCCACGTTGCCGGCAACCGTGAATGCCGACTTGCAATGCGAAATGAAGCTGGTGGTGGTTCCCCCGGCGACGGTGTTATGGCGATCAACCACCACCATCGCGTCCAGCCCGCGAACGTAATAGAGCTCACGCACCAGCGAGACTACATTGGCGTTCTGCCGCGCGGGATGGCCGGGGTCAACCAGGTTGTTGAGCATTGCGGGCGTAAGATCGGCAGCCACAAAAGCGTAGCCGGGCTGCGAATCGAGGCGCGACACTACCGGATCACCGTTAGAGCGGCCCTGGGTCACGTTAATGCCGCCCTGGCCGCCCTCGAGCGGCACATTGTGCGCGAGATCGACATCAGAACCGCGTGTGCCCACGTCGCCCAGGCCGGCTACGGTGAAGCCCTGGAAGCCGGGAGTTTCCATGGCCAGCAGGCTGCTCTTGCGCATCACCTGGAAAGAGCCGGCATCCTGATGGAAGTGAAAACTCGAGTGGTTCAAGCCCATCTGCCACACCATCATCGTGGCATTCGATGTCCAGTTGTTGCGCACGTAGAAGTACTGCGAGCCCTGGGCATAGTAGTCGAGCGGCAGGTTGGCGAGCGGCTGCGATGAAACCGTCGCCGGCTCCACCGATGCATACAGCGGCCCCACAGACGGCTGCACCGTCGTAAGCCACTGTTTGGCGAACTGCCCGATGCCGGCGCCGCTCAGGTTGTTCACTACGTTCTGCATGTAGTCGCCGTAGTACTCGGATTGCTGGCCGCAGCCTCCCGTGCCCGGGCTGTATGTCGTGCCGTTCGAGTAGCCGTTGTCGCTCTGGTAGTTGCAGCTCGCGCCCTGATACGTGTAGTCGTCATCGCCCCAACTGAACCCTTCCCAGATGCCGCGCCATGTCTTCTGCGGCGAGGTGTTGTAGATCACCTGCAGCGCGTTGGCTTTGTAAGCGGTGCTCTCGCTCCACAGGTTGCGCCCCAGGAGTGGCGCCGTGCTCATGAAATTAGCCGCATAGAAAAGGCAGTAGCGCCCGTAACCCGCCGTTCCCTCCTGCGCATACTGGCCGTAGCCCTTGCCGGCCCACATCCCCGAGCCGCCGCTGGCCCGATTCATGTCCACCACCTGGTTCCAGCGGCTCGAGACCGGGGCTCCGCCGGCCGTTCCCAGTCCGAAATCAAGCAGCGTCTGCGCGCCTGCGTATTCGCCCATCAGGGCAATCCCGCCCAGGATGTCATTCCGCATGTATCCGCAGGCAAAATTATTGGCTGGTGATTGCAGGCTGCCGGTGAAACCCGCGGTCGTAATGTCCTGCGCGTGAGCGGTGTTGTAGAACGTGTCCTGGATGGATCCAAGCTGCGCGGGCGTGAAGTAGTTGTGGGCCCAGTCATAAGCCAGCATGGCAAATCCGCCATTCCCGCGCAAAGTGTTGCAGCCGGTCTGGTACGCGCCATAGCAGTTCGCGTCGGCCCAGTTGGTGGAAGTATTGGCCCATGTGGCCAGGTTGGTGCATGCCGTGGCGTTGCCCAGAGCGCATGCGAACGCCACATCCTGCACTTCAAGCGGGCGGTTCACGTTCACCGCGGTTTCGAGCGTATAGCCGCTGCTGCCAACCCAGGCCTTCGCCTGCGCCAGCCGCGCCGGCGTCCAGTAAAGGCGGGGATGCGATGCCGGAATCGTCAGGCCATCCACCGCCTGCCCCGAGCTGGAGAGTACCGAAATGCCGGCAGTGGCGCTCTTCGTGGAATCGGCCGCGCTGGTCGCAGTCAGCGTGAACGAGCCCGCGCTCGCCGGCGCCGTGTAGGTCACGGTTGCACCGCTGCCGCTGATCGAACCGCCGCTGGCCGTCCACGTCACTGCCGTGTTGCCGGCATTCGTCACCGTTGCCGTAAAGGATTGCGTTGCGCCCGGCGCAAGGGCAACTACGGTCGGGCTGACGCTCACGGCCACCGATCCGGAACCGGACGTCACCGTAATGCTGGCTGTAGCGTTTTTTGTCGGATCGGCCGAACTGGTTGCGGTTAGCGTGTAGCTTCCCGCCGTGGAAGGCGCAGTATAAGTCACTGTGGCGCCGCTGCCGCTGATCGAACCGCCACTGGTCGCCCACGTCACGCCAGGATTGCTGGAGTTGCTTACCGTTGCGGTAAACGATTGCGTAGCGCCGGCAGCAAGACTAACGGATGCAGGGCTTAGGCTGACCGAAATCGCGCCCGACCCGGAGCCCGAGCCAGAACCAGAGCCAGAACCTGAGCCCGAACCTGAGCCCGAACCGGAGCCGCTGCTGCCGCCCGTAGACCCGCAGCCGCCAAGCGCCAGCGTTCCGGCCAGAAGCAACGCCGGCAGGCTCCGATTCAATGAAATACCGAAGGGTCCGCATGACCTCGACAAACCAGATTGGGACATTGTCCCTACTGTGCTCGTCTGCCCCCGCGGAGGTCACGTTACGACCGTACCCCCGGGCCTCTATGGCGATTACCAAAGCCGCAGCACCACTGAACAGAAAGGCAAAAGGCGGAAATGATGGCGAACCAGCTCTCAGCTTTCGGCTCTCGATTTTCGGCTTTCAGCCGGAGCACGTTCGTGCGGGCTCGCCGGCGGCTGTCGGCCGGCAGCCGCCCCGCCGCGGCCTCCCGGTGAAAGTCTGGAGGCTGAGATCTGCATTTTTTTGCATCTCCGCTTGATTCCGCTCCATTCAGAATCGTGCAATCCCTTTGTTTCCGCGCTTTCCAGTCAACCGGTTTGGTCATTTGCCTGCACTCCTCAGGTGGACGGCCTGCGCATCCGCCCCGGCTCGCGGTCCGCGGCGCGGTTATATGAGGGCGAGCACCGGCGTTCAGGAGAGAACTTGATGCGTGATGTCAGCGTGGTTATCCCTGCCTATAACGCTGAGCAGTTTATTGGCGGGGCGATTGAAAGTGCTCTGGCCCAGACCTGCCCGGTTCGCGAAATCATCGTAGTGGACGATGGTTCCACCGATCACACCGTAAACATCGCGCGCAGCTTCCCGCGGGTAACGTGTTATTCCCAGTCGCAGCTCGGCCCCAGCGCTGCGCGCAACCTGGGCGTTGAGAGAGCCGCGGGCTGCTGGATCGGCTACCTCGACGCCGATGATCTCTGGATGAAGGACAAACTGGAACGGCAGTTCGCTGCGCTGGAAAACAATCCGGAAGCCGGCCTTATCTACTCCGGGCGCATCGAACTGCACGATGACGGCATAGTCAGGACCATCATTGCCAAAGACCCCGCATGGACCCACGCCCGGCTGACTTTTGAGAATCCGCTCTTCCCCAGCAACGTGCTGGTCAAGCGTTCGCTGGCGCTCCAGCACCCCTGGCCCACTCAGTTCAAATCATCCGAAGACTGGTACTACTTCTACAAGCTTTCGCGCGCCACCAGGTTCGCCTGCATTCCCGAACCCTCCATTTACTACCGGATGCACGCACAAAGCCTGACCCATCGAGACTACCGCGCCGTGCTGCGCTATGCCCGCGAGGTTTCACGCGCAATCCAGGCGGATTTCTCCGGGCTGGAAAAGCTTGTGATGCGAGGCAAGGTGGATGCCCGCCTGCTGGCCAGCGCTGCCATTGCCGCGCGCGACCAGGGCTCACGCGAATGCCTGCGCCACATCTGCGCTTCTCTTCTATCCTGGCCGTTCCCCAGCGTCGCACCCACGCGCTACCGCTTGTTCGTGAAAATGGTTCTGGAACGCGCCGGCGCTTGATGGCGATCGCAGGTTGGTACTTGCGGCCGTCCTCGGCGGGAAGTGGCGCCGCAGCGCGCCTCGCGAACCGGAGTGCCACGTACTCCGGCGGAGATTTGCACCTTCCGCGCTTTCGCAGATTCGCACTGCGGTTGTGGAAATTCATTTCCCTGTGTGCACCACATTGCCGTACCGCTTCCCTCCATGCCTGCCCACCTCTTGCGGCACTTCTTTGAATTCAGCAGCTTGCCCCGATTTGATATCTGAATTTTCAGTCATTGTGGATGCCGAATTGCCACTTAGTACCGCTTGGGGTTCGCGCGACCGAACTTCGCCGAAGCCTGCAGGAGAGGCTTCGGGGCGTTCGAAGCGTCGCGCCCGCGTGCCGCGTTTCAGGCCTGACAGGCAACCGCCCTTGCTGAAGTCTCGAAGGAGATACGCATACATGCGCAACAGAAGGCTGTGCACAGCCCTCGCGTTACTTTGCTCACTGGCTCTCATACCTGCTATGGCTGCGCAGGTCAGCGTGCTCACGCAGCACAATGACAATGCCCGCTCCGGCGTTAACTCCGCCGAGACCCTGCTCACCCCGGCAAACGTCAGCTCCAACAAGTTCGGATTGCTCAATTCCGTCCCTGTGGATGGCTACGTCTACACCCAGCCTCTTTACGTTCCCAATGTTTCGGTTCCCAGCGTCGGTATTCGCAACGTGGTGTACGTTGCGACCCAGCATGACAGTGTCTACGCCATCGACGCCGATACCGGCGCCGTGCTCTGGCATGTGAGCTTCATCAACCCCGCGTTGGGGATTACTCCAATACCCGAGACTCTTTACTCGTGCGACGACATCAAGCCTGAGATCGGCATCACCAGCACCCCCGTGATCGACGCGAACACTGCAACCATGTACGTTGTGGCCCTCACCGAGGAGAACGGCGCTTTCGTGGCTCGCCTGCATGCGCTCGATATCTCCACCGGCGCGGAGAAATTCGGCGGGCCCGTAGCATTGCAAGCCACCGTCCAGGGCAACGGCACCGGTTCGAGCGGTGGTTCCATCTCATTTAATGCGCTTTGGGAAAACCAGCGGGCTGGCCTGCTGCTGGTGAATGGCACGGTGTACATCGGCTTCGCCTCGCATTGTGATGAGGGGCCATACCACGGCTGGGTTCTCGGCTATAACGCCGCTTCGCTTCGGCAGACCGCAGTCTTCAACACCACTCCCAACGGCAATGAGGCGGGAATCTGGCAGGCAGGAGGAGGCCTGAGCGCTGATGCCGCCGGCAACCTGTTTGTGGTTA
>JAFAIN010000254.1 GCA_019236695.1 Acidobacteriota bacterium
GACACATGGCCGAGCCGCCATCCCACCGGCCAAAGCTCTTGGTGGCGTCGGAAAAGCAGCGCCAGCGCCACAATTCCGGGAATGAACATGAGCGAATTTTCCGCCCAATTGCTGGTAATGCGAAATAGCGGAAAACACCCAACCGCCACCGTCGTCACCGCGATGACCGCCGCCGAGAACACCAGCACGTCACTTCGTTCCGTATTCATCGTTCTGTATTCATGCCTTCGTCAGGCCTGTTTCTGGCTACGATGAACACCAATTACGAGCCGGCAGAGCATATGGTTCCCAGCCGCGGGCGAAAATCTCCGGCTCCCGCCGTGATGGTGAACCGCCGTCGAGGCGCGGACTTAGCTTTGTCTTGCGAAATGCTGCAGGATGGCCGCCGCCTGGTTTTTGTTGACTACTGCCGCAAGCGCGGCCGCATTGGCCTCGCGAACGGCCCGCACCGAGCCGAAATGCTCCAGCAGCCGCTGCCGGGTCCTCTCGCCAACGCCGGGAATCTCAAGGAGTTCGGAATCGCGATCGCGCATCTCGCGGCGCTTGCGATGGAAGCCCACAGCAAAACGGTGCGCTTCATCCCGAATCATTTGCACCACGTGCAACACCGGTGAGTGGTGGTCCAGGATGACAGGTTCATCCTCCTGCCCCGCGACATAAATAATCTCTTCCCGCTTGGCGATCGAGGCCACCGGCTGGTTCAAAATGCCGAGCTCATCGAGCGCCTGGGCCGCCGCATGCAGTTGCCCCACGCCTCCATCGATCAGGATGACGCTGGGCAGCGGCTGATTTTCTCCCAGCAGCCGCTTGTACCGCCGCATTACGACCTCGCGCATGCTGGCGAAATCGTCCACCCCTTCCACGCTGCGGATAATGAACTTGCGGTAGTCCGATTTTTTCATCCGGCCGTCTTCCCAAACCACCATGGAAGCCACCGTCTCGGCGCCCTGAATGTGCGAAATGTCGAAACACTCGATGCGCTGCGGTTTTTCCGCGAGCATCAGCGCTTCCTGCAGCGCCTCTTTGACTTCTTCGGTGCGGGGCTTGAGCACCCGGAACCGCTGGTCGAATGACTGCCGCGCATTCTTTCCCGCCAGATCGATGAGCGAGCGCTTCTCGCCGCGCTGTGGAACCGTGATGTGCACTCGCGCTTCGCCATTTTCCGAGAGCAGCTCCTCCAGCGGCTCGCGATCGGCAAAATCCACCGGAACGTAGATGTTTCGCGGAACATACTGCTGGTTAAGGTAAAGCTGCATCAGCAGTGACGCAAAGAACTCTGCCGTGTCGAACTGTCCGTTCGGGAAATGGTGCTCCGGAAGCTTCTCCCAAAAGAGTTCCCGCCGGTCAAGCACTTTTCCGCCTCGCACGTGGAACACGTTTACCGAGAGCATGCCGTTTTCCAGGTGGTAGCCGAACACGTCGGCATCATCGCCTTCCACCGCCGCAATCCGCTGCCGCTGCTCCATCAACTCGATGGTCGAGATCAGGTCGCGGTATTTTGCCGCTTGCTCGTACCGCTCCTCGCCCGCTGCGGCCGACATGCGCTCGCGCAGCGACGCTCCCAGGTCGCCCGCGCGGCCTTCCAGGAGCAGCTTCACGTCGCGCACCGCCTCCGAATAATGTGCTGCCGTGGTCAGCCCCTCCACGCACGGGCCCAGGCACCGCTTGATGTAGTACTGCAGGCAGGGCCGCGGATGAGTTCGCGTCAGGTCAACTGTGCATGAGGGGACAAGGAAATGCCGATGAATCAGGTCAACCAGCCGGTACGCCAGGCTGGTTGGAAAATACGGCCCAAAATAAAGGCCGCCATCGCGCTTCAAGCGCCGCGTTACGTAAACCCGTGGGTACCGCTCCGCCGCCGTCAGCTTGATGTACGGGTACGTTTTGTCGTCGCGCAGCAGGATGTTGAAGCGAGGCTTCTTTTGCTTGATGAAGTTGTTTTCAAGCGCCAGCGCTTCCTTGTTGTTGTCGACGATGATGTACTCAACGTCTACCGCTTCGCGCAGCAGGCTGCCGGTCTTGGAATCCCCGAAGTCTCCTGAAAAATATGATCGAACCCTCGAACGCAGATTCTGCGCTTTGCCCACGTAGATGATTTCGCCTTCGGCGTTCTTGTACAGGTACACCCCGGGCGATGTCGGCAGCGTCCGAATTTTTTCCTGCAGGTCCACTGATTATTGGATTCTGGCCCGAATCGGGCGACTCGCGAGCTACTTGCCAGGCTCAGCCAGTTTTGCCACGCCGGCAGCCCACACCGTCCGCTCGGAGCCACGATGGAGCATTCCCCGGCCCCTCTGCGTCGCCGGCTCCTCCCGAGGACTCGGTAAAAATTTTATCGTGCCCTTCCACATTGCATTGTGACACGTGGCTGGCCAGCCATTTGCCCTATGTTTACATAGACTTATGGACTACCGACATTGGCAACGCAGTTGCATCTCCCAGAGTGATCGCCGCCGGGCAGCCTGAGTCGCTGTCCCTGAGCAAGCAAAGGAGCCCTCCCCCATGATCCGTTCTCTCATAGCCCTGCCACTGGCAATGGGTTTGGTATTCGCGGCCGGCTGCACCAGCAAGAAGTACGTACGCAACGAAACCACGCCTGTCATTAACAAGACCAACGAACTGGATGCGATGACGCGCGACACCACCAACACCATCAAAGACGTGGACAAGCGCTCGCAGCAGGGTATCCAGGCGGCCGATGCCAAAGCCGGCCAGGCTGACCAGAAGGCGCAATCAGCCGCCCAGGCAGCCGCCCAGGCCGAAAACTCTGCCAACCAGGTGAACGGCCGGGCCGATCAACTGCAAACCTCGGTTGCAAACCTCGACAATTACAAGCCGGTGGTCGATAGCGAAGTGCATTTCGCATTTAACAGCGATCAGTTGAGCCGGAAAGCCAAAGAGGCGCTCGACCAGCTCGCCTCCAGCATCGGCAGCATGCAGCACTTCATCGTCACCGTCGAAGGCGGCGCTGACAGCGTGGGCAGCGAAGACTACAACTATGACCTGAGCCACCGGCGCGCTGAGGCGGTCATTCAGTACCTGGAGCAAAAGGCGAATATTCCGGCGTATCGCATTTACGTCATTGGGCTTGGAAAAGATCACCCGGCCGTGCCCAATACCAATGCGGCAAACCGGGCAAAGAATCGCCGCGTTGAAGTCAGGCTCATGACCAACCGCGACGAAGGCACAACGGCTGCCAACCAGCAGCCCGGCCCGACGCAGCACCCATAACGAAGTACTCGTTAGCTCCTCTGCCCTCCCCCAGCAGGCCGGTGAGTGATCGCCGGCCTTTTGGGTGCAGGTACAATTTAGTGGTGCACCGCAAAGTACTTCTGCTATCAGGGCTGCTTCTTGCCTGCGCCTTCGCCTTCGCTCAGGACGAGCCTCAAGGGCCGGTTCGGCCTCGCATTCCAATAAAGCCAGACAAGCAGACCCAGAAATCCGAGCCGGCGCCGGACCAGAAAGATACTTCCGGGCAGGCGTCAAGCAAGGAGAGCCGTGGCGATACATCAGCACCCCTCGGCGACGCTCAGGAACACCCGGACAGCACCCTGAACGGCCCAGGAGAGATGCATGTATGGAATCCCCATAAGGCCGACAAGGATGTAGAAATCGGCGATTACCACATGAAACGCAAGAATTATTCGGCGGCCGAATCCCGGTATCGCGAAGCCCTGCTGTATCAGAACAACAATGGCGCCGCCATCTACGGCCTGGCCCAGGTACTCGAAAAGCAGAAGAAGAACGACGAAGCCGCGGAATTCTACGAGCTGTATCTCAAAACCCTGCCACACGGGCCCCAGGCAGAGAGCGTTCGATCAGCGTTGCAGCGGTTGAAGGTGCAATCGCCCTGACGTGCATCCGGCCTGGTCGGGCAACATCACGGGGGTTCAACCTGTCCTGAGCGAAGCCGAACGGCCGCCCCGGTCGGGAACGCGGCCGAAGGCTGCTCATTCAGGGCGGCTTTTAGCAGCCGAGGGGAACTGCACTGGCCTGCCCTCCGCTAGCATACCGGCACAGGCTCGCTACCGGGCACTCATCGCACCGCGGATGACTGGTCTTGCACAGCGCTTTGCCGTGCTGTCGCAGCAACTGGAAAATCGGGATCAGCTTTTCGCACGAATCCGGCAGCTCTGGAGCGACCGCCGTTTGCACCAGCTTGTAGGTTGCGCTGTAATTCTTCTTCTCTTCCCCATAACCGAGGCGCAAAAGCACCCGCATGACGTTTGAATCCATGCCGAACACAGGGTGAGCTCCGCAAAACAGCAGGATCTTTTCCGCCGCTGGCTCGCCGATGCTGGGGAATTTCATCAAAGCCTTCTTCGCTTCTTTCAGCGGCAACTTCAGGACCGAGGCCACATCATCCTTGAAGACGAAATGCCCCAGCTCCGCGATCAGGCGCACTTTCCTGGCGCTGTTCACCGGAACGATGCTGCCCATCCGGGTGATTTCGAGAATGGTGTCGTTCTCTGCCTTCAGCAATTCCGCGGGGCTGGCTCCGATTCGTTCTTTCAATTCGCGGAATGCCGCAAGGCGTCTTTCATCGGTCCCGAGATAAATGACGTTTTCGTAGAGAACCAGCTCGAACGGATCCCGGGAAACCGGCGGTTCGGGCTTGCCATAATGGCGTTGCAAGCTCCTTACAATGCCGGTGAGCGCACTCGCAGCCATGGTCTATTTTTCTACGCGCAGGAAGTCGCCGCTCGATGCGTTTACGTCAACCGCAAGATCGGGCACGTCGCTGCTGCGCCCGTAGGCCACGCGCCAATACAATTCGCTCTTTCGAGGATCCCATTGCAGCCGGTAGTTCACCGGAACATCGGGACTCGCCTTCAGCAGCTTTTCCCCGCCGTGCTTCTGTGCCACATCGAACGCCGCGTCGGAATCCACCTGAACGCGGGCTACCTCGAATACCTGGGTCGAGGAGTTCGCAGGGCTGTATGTATCTTCGGTGCCGTGCGAAACTCCTGGCTCGGGTGCATCGGGTCCGGTCGCTCCTGACCACTGAAACCGCTCCTGCATTCTCTTCGATAAGGATGCAAAGCCGGCCCGCCAGATGGCCGACTTGCCGCCGTGGCCATTCGCGTCTTTCGTGGCTGAGGATTCCACAAGGAACGGCTGCGCATCCGGTGACCAGCCGCGCGCCGTGACATACAGCTTCTGGAAAGCTCCGCGGCCCGTCATGACCTCGGTCGCTTTTTTCGGGGCAGGCTGCGGCGGCGCCGCGCTCTGGTTTCCACTGCAACCGCACAGGAACACCAGCGCCAGCGGGGCAAGAAGAGCGGCTTTCATAATGATTGGACGATAATCTTACAACGAGAGCAGGCGGCGGAAGGCGGCTGGGACCCGGTCACTCCAGCAACCGGGAGGGTACGCCGGCTTTGCGAGCGCCCTCCAGCAGTTCTTCCAGCTTCTGGCGCAACGAATCGAGCTTCGCGGTCTTCTCGGCTACGTCGTCCTTCTGTTTCTGCTCGTCTTCGGCCCATTTCTTGTCATCGCGAAGACGATTGCCCGCGTCCCAATACAGCTCAGCGACCCGCAACTGATATTCCCGCTGCAGAAGGTCGAGTTCATGCTCCAAAGCCGCAATCTGCTTCTTCTGATCGCCGATTTTGGTGGTCCACTCTTCCACCAGTTTCGTGGGATCGGCCGGCTTTGCATCGGCAGGCGCCGCGCCTGGCGATTCCTTCTTCCCTTCCTTCGCCGAAACTTTTTCCGGCGCCGGTTCCGGCGTGGAACTCCCCGCCACATTCACCACGGTGTGCCTGGGAAGATTGTCGTTCGTGTAGGAATGGGGCGCGTTCGTAGAGGCGCCCTTGTTCTGCTGCAGCTTGCGAACCGCATCCGCGAGCGAA
This sequence comes from Acidobacteriota bacterium, assembly GCA_019236695.1. Lineage (GTDB taxonomy): Bacteria > Acidobacteriota > Terriglobia > Terriglobales > Acidobacteriaceae > JAFAIN01. Next base: position 5,856 of record JAFAIN010000254.1, read on the forward strand.
GGCGGCTCGCCGTCCTGCGTTTGCTGCACGGTTGCGGCCGCCGCCTGGCAGATTGCAAGAACCATGGCTGGCAGCAAAACGGAAACCAGGACGCTGTGCTTCATGATTCACCGCTCCAGGCGGAAAAACCTGGCATACCACACCACGGCGTTGTTGCCCCAATAGATGGCGGCGATTGCAGCGGCGCCCAGAAAGACTCCGAACGGCACCTGAAAGTGGCGGAAGGCCAGCATCGCCGATTGCCGTGCGCGCCCCGCGGGGATGTGGCGGCCATGACCGCGGTGCCGGCGCTTCAGCCATACCCGCGTTACCATTCCCAATCCGAACGCCGAACCTCCCAGGCACGCCGCAAACATGGTCAGCCCCGCCAGCGTCAGGCCCAGGAAAGAACCAATCATTGCCATCAGCTTTACATCGCCCAGGCCCATGGCGCCCTCGCCCCGCTCGCGCAAGTCAGGGCGCATTCGCATGTACAGCACGCCGGCGCCATATACGAAAGCCGCTCCCGCCAGAGCACCGCCTGCCGACTGCAAAAACGACGCCAGCCGCCATGGCCCCGTGCCCACATAGGTCATCGAAAATGGCCCATCGGTGCGAAATGCCTCGGTGCGGAGAGCCGGAATCATGAACCGTAAACCCAGGTCCTGCATCGGCGCCACCAGGCTGCTCACCAGCCCCACTGCAAGGCCCGGCAGCGTCAGCGCGTCCGGCAGCAGCTTCCACTCCGCATCCGTGAAGATCAGTCCGACCAGGAAGAAACTGAACGCACAGAACTTCACCGCCAGCCATGTAGCGTCAAAAGCGGCATAAGCCGACACGAACAGCAGCCCGGTAATGATTTCAACCGCCATATACCGTGGCGAGATCGGCGCCTGGCAATGCCGGCAGCGGCCGCGAAGCACCAGCCAGCTCACCACCGGGACGTTGTCGTACCAGGCAATCTGGTTCCGGCACTCCGGGCATGCCGATCGCGGACGCCAGATGGAGAACCAGCGGAGCTGCTCGTTTACGCGCGCAAGGTGAGTGTCACGGTACTCTGAATCCGTGGCCGGAAGCAGTTGATCGCGCGCATCCAGCCACACGATTCTCCGGGGCAAGCGGTGAATGCAGACATTCAGGAAACTCCCAAACGCCAGACCCAGAAGCCCAAAAAACACGCCGACCATGATTCCGTAAACCAAGCGATACCCTCACACGTTCTCTCCAAAATTATAGGTAGATTGCGCCGGCGGCGTATGTGACGTTCGTAATCAACTCGGCCAAGCATTCACGGGCTTGAAAATCGCAGGATTTCCCCACTGAGGCTTGGGCCCGGGCACACATTCGGCGGCAGTTCATCCGTCCAGTTGATGCGGTTGCGGTTTACCAGGCGAAATTCGGGGCTGCGCGTGCCCCATCCCGCTCCCCGCTCTTCTCGCATCGATATGCAATAACCGCTTGGTATTTCGGCAGGTTGCTGCTCCTCGTTAAAGTTTTCCTTCCATTCAAACAGGCTCGTCTCCAGGGCTTCGGAAAGCGACTCGCAGGGCAGCAGGCACAACACCCAGTCATGTTTCAGGTCGGCCACGTATGCCCCCGGCTTTACTCCCAGAACGCCGGCGCGCACCGTGGCGCCATACTCGCGAGCCACCTCGCGCGTGCGGTCGCTTGACCCGTGGTCGATGACAACCACTTCGTCACACGGCCTCAGCGTCTCCAGCAGCCGGCCGAGGCGCCGCTCGTCATCATGCGCATGAATCAATGCCGAAATTTTCGCCACATCCGTCTTTGATGCGGGCACAAACCCATTTAGTTCCTGATGTCTGCCATCAATTGCTCTACCTGCCGTTTCTGCTCTGCGGTGAGCGGCAATAGCGGCAGCCGCGGTGGCCCGCCGAAATAGCCATTCAAGTCCATCGCATGCTTGATGCCCGGAATCCCGAATTCGCCGAGCACCGTGCGCACCGGCTCAACAATGCGCTCCTGCTTCTCGCGCGCCAGTGCGGAGTCGCCCTCCTTCCACGCCGCATAAATCTCGTAGCACGCGGTCGGCGCGGGATCAGCGAACGCCAGAATCGCGCCCACCGCGCCCAGTTCGAGCGCCGGCAGCAGCTTGTCTGCCGAGCCCACCATCACCTGGAATCCGACCTCCCGTGTCCGCGTCTTGAGCTTCGGAGGCGCAGCCTCGGTTGCGACCAATGCAGCCGTTGAAGCCGATTGCGACGCTGCCACCAGGGCTGCTGCTTCTATCATTCCGTCTGCCGCCGCAACCGCGTTTCGCCAGGCTGCCTTCATCCGGCCCGTAACCGCGTTAAACACTTCGGTGACCTCAACCGTACGCCGAACGTGGCGAGTCCCCTGGATCATCCTGCCTACCTTCTCCAGGTCGCCGCTTGATTCCTTGATGCCGATCAGATTGGGATGGCCGGCCAGCTCCGCCACCAGCTCCGACGGAATGTCATAGCCGGTGCAGGGCGGGAAATTGTAGATGATCACCGGCACAGGCGAGCGATCCGCGACCGTGCGATAGAAATTCAGCATGGCCGTCGTGGTCATGAGCTTCTTGAAGTAGTGGGGCGTCCGCACCATCACCACGTCGTAACCAAGCCCGGCAGCATACTCGGAAAGCGCGATGGTTTCTCTTGCCGATTCACGGCCGGCGCCCGCAATCAGCACCTTCTCAGGTTCGGTCGCTTCCCGCACCAGGCGCAGAACCTCGCGGGTTTCCTGATCGCTCAGCATTACGGCCTCGCCGGTCGAGCCGAGGGCCACGATTCCCGCCACCGGGGTTTTCGACATCAGCGCAGTGTTGTGTTCCAGCTTTTTGTAGTACACCTCGCCGTCGGGGTAGAACGGCGTCGTGATGGGGGGGAAGATTCCCTGCAGCAGCATGAAAACAGTGTCGCGTTTCCCCGCGCCCGTTGCAAGCCAGGCGGTTGTCAAGCCCAGCCGCGGCGTGTAGCCTTTCACGCCAGAACCGCAAAACAGGAGAACGCATGCGGACCACACCTGCGGTTGCCGCCTTGCTCGCGCTGTTATGTTGTGCGGCAGCGCATAGCCAGTCAACCGCCGACCCCGAAAGGCGAGCCGATTCGCTCCTTCAGCAGCTCACCACCGAAGAAAAAATCGATATGCTCGGCGGGGTGAACGGCTTCTACACGCGAGCCATCCCCCGATTGCAGATCCCCCAGTTCAGAATGGCCGATGGGCCAATGGGCGTGCGCAACGGCGGGCCGGCTACGGCTTTTGCCGGCGGCATCGCGCTGGCCGCAAGCTGGGATCCTGAACTGGCGCGCCGAATGGGCGAAGAACTCGGCCGCGATGCCCGCGCAAAAGGCGTGCACTTCCTGCTGGGTCCGGCCGTCAACATCTATCGCGCGCCCTTCAATGGGCGCAATTTTGAATATTTCGGCGAGGATCCCTTTCTGGCTTCACGGATTGCAGTCGGTTACATCAACGGAGTGCAGAGCCAGCACGTCAGCGCCACCATCAAGCACTATATGGGCAACAACTCGGAGTTTGACCGCCATAACACCGATTCCGTTATGGATGAGCGCACCATGCGCGAAATCTACCTCCCGGCATTTGAGGCTGCCGTAAAGGAGGCCCACGTCGGCGCCATCATGGATTCCTACAACCTCGTCAATGGGGTTCATGCCGCGGAGAACGCTGTCATCAACAATGAGATCGCCAAAGGCGAATGGGGCTTCGCCGGCATCATCATGTCCGATTGGGGGGCAACCTACAATGCGGTGCGCTCTGCCAATGGCGGCCTCGATCTCGAAATGCCTTCCGCCGAATTCATGAACCGCAGCAATCTCCTTTCCGCCATTTCGAGCGGCTCCGTGAAAATGGCGGCCATTGACGATAAGGTTCGCCGCCTTCTCCGCCTCGGCGCCCGCATGGGCTGGCTTGACCGCCCGCAGGCCGATTTGACAATCCCCCGCTTCAACCAGCAGGCACGGCAGGTAGCGCTGCGATCGGCTTTGGAAGGCATGGTGCTGCTGAAGAATTCAAACCAGCTTCTGCCTCTCAGCCGCGATCGCATCCAATCGGTTCTGGTGGTCGGCCCTGCTGCTCACCCCGGCGTACCCGTTGCCGGCGGAAGCGCGCGCGTTGAACCGT
>JAFAIN010000162.1 GCA_019236695.1 Acidobacteriota bacterium
CCCGCCCTAATACCGGCGCACTCGCCGTCTGCGCCAAAGTAGAAGCCGAATTGGCCGAGATGAGCGATGAGGACGCCGCTGACTTCCTTTCGAGTTACGGCCTCGGGGCAAGCGGCCTGGTGCGGCTGATTCATAAGACCTACGAACTGCTGGGCCTGATTTCGTTTTTCACCGTGGGCGAAGACGAGTGCCGCGCCTGGACCATCGAGCGCCACACCCGGGCGCAGGATGCCGCAGGCGCCATTCATACCGACCTGCAAAAGCATTTCATCCGCGCTGAAGTCATTCACTGGGACCAGCTTCTCGAGGCCGGCTCCGAGGCCAACGCGCGCGCCCGGGGAACGCTGCGCCTGGAAGGCAAGGATTACATCGTAAAAGACGGCGACGTAATGCACATCCGCCACAGCGGCTGAGCACAATTGCCGAATTGCGGTTGCTGAACTGCCGAATTTCTATCCTGCCTTTTCCATTTCCAAGGGAGAGTCATTCCGAGCCCGCTCTGGCGGGCGAGGAATCTGGGAGCCCTTTGTGGTTGCGCGGAGGGTGGTCGTCCTCATCGGCACGTGTGTCCAACTGCCACCGGGCGGCGGCCAGAGCGTCTCCCGGCCTGCCGCGGGCGGAAGCTAAGTGACGTGGGGCCGACCGCCCTCGGTCGGCCATGCGGCCTGAAAGGCCGCTCACCGTCTCTTGCGAGCGAGCCCTGGTTGAAGGTCAACCCAGGCGAGCTTCGCTCGCCCTGTCCGGCCGAGGGCGGCCGGACCCACGTCGTTTCCTCGCCGGCTAATTTCATGTCGCAACCCGCAGGGTGCCAGTTTGGCGTTCAGAATTACCTCTCCGTCAGCCAGGCATCACCGGGCAGCTACACCGAACCTTCCGCACTTTCGCACTCCCGCTCCGCTCCCCCTCCCCGCCTCCCTCCATCTGCTAAGATTTTCTTTCTGCCCACAGGAGATTCATGAGTACAGATGTAAAGGTTTCGGCTTCGCCGAACGGCAGCGCGGAATCGGTTGACGCCATAGAAACGCGCGAGTGGATTGATTCCATCGATTACGTGCTGCGGCACCGCGGGCCCGAGCGGGCCGGCCGCCTGATGCAGGAATTGCGCGGGTTTTTGAGCCGCAACGGAATCCGGCAGCCGTTTACCGCGACCACTCCCTACTACAACACCATCCCCGCGGAGCAGCAGCCCAACTTCCCGGGCAGCCAGGAGATCGAGCGCCGGATCAAGAGTCTGGTGCGGTGGAACGCGCTTTCCATGGTGGTGCGCTCCAACCGCGAGAGCGAAGGCATTGGCGGCCACATTTCCACCTATGCCTCGGCGGCCACGCTGTACGAGGTGGGCTTTAACCATTTCTTCCACGGAAAAGGCGAAGGCGTGGAAGGCGACATTGTTTATTTTCAGGGGCATGCCTCGCCCGGCGTGTATGCGCGGGCTTTCCTGCTGGGCCGCATTCCGCAGGAAAAACTGGAAAACTTTCGCCGCGAATTGAAGCCGGGCGGCGGCCTGTCGTCTTACCCCCACCCCTGGCTCATGCCCGATTTCTGGGAGTTTCCCACGGTTTCCATGGGGCTTTCGCCGCTCATGGCCATCTACCAGGCGCGCTTCAACCGCTATTTGGAGGATCGCGGGCTGCGGCGCCCGTCGCCTTACCACGTCTGGGCGTTTCTGGGTGACGGCGAAATGGACGAGCCGGAAGCGCTGGGCGCCATTACGCTGGCCTCGCGCGAGAAACTCGACAACCTCATCTTCGTCATCAACTGCAACCTGCAGCGGCTCGATGGCCCCGTGCGCGGCAACGGCCACATCATTCAGGAACTCGAGGCGGCATTCCGGGGCGCCGGCTGGAACGTCATCAAGGTCATTTGGGGCAGTGACTGGGACCCTTTGCTCGCCGCCGACCGCGAAGGGGTGCTGGCGCACCGCATGTCGGAAATTGTGGATGGCGAATGGCAGAAGTTCGCGGTGGAATCGGGCGCTTACTCCCGCAAGCACTTCTTCGGCACCGATCCGCGGCTGCTCGAGATGGTGAGCCACATGTCCGACGAGCAGCTCAAAAAGCTGAGGCTTGGCGGGCACGATCCGCTGAAGGTGTATGCGGCCTTCAACGCCGCCGTAAAAACCAGGGGGCAGCCGACGGTGGTGCTGGCCAAGACCATCAAGGGCTATGGGCTGGGAGAGGCGGGCGAAGGCAAAAACATCACCCACCAGCAGAAAAAGCTCAACGAAGAGGAGCTGCGCGCTTTCCGCGCCCGCTTCGGCGTTCCCATTTCCGATGTCGATATTGCCAAAGCGCCCTTCTACCGCCCCCCCGAGGACAGCATTGAATTCAAGTACATGAAAGCCCGCAGGCAGGAGCTGGGCGGCTATCTCCCCAAGCGTGCGGCGCGCAGCAAACCCCTGACGCTGCCGGATGGCGAGCTCTGGGAGGAGTTCTACAAAGGCAGCTCCGGGCGCAAGGCTTCCACCACCATGGCTTTCGTGCGCATGCTCTCCAAGCTGCTGCGCGACGAGAAAGTGGGCCATCTGGTCGTGCCCATCGTTCCCGATGAAGCCCGCACCTTCGGCATGGAAGCCCTGTTCCGCGCCGTCGGCATCTATTCGCATTCGGGCCAGCTCTATGAGCCGGTCGATATGGATACCCTCCTCTATTACAAGGAGGCAAAAAACGGGCAGATTCTGGAAGAAGGCATTACCGAAGCCGGCTCCATGAGCTCGTTTATTGCTGCCGGCACGGCGTATGCCACGCACGGCATCAATACGATTCCCTTCTTTATCTTTTATTCAATGTTCGGGCTGCAGCGGGTTGGTGACCTGGTGTGGGCGGCGGGCGATATGCGCTGCCGCGGCTTTCTGCTGGGAGGCACGGCCGGCCGCACCACCCTGGCCGGCGAAGGCCTGCAGCACCAGGACGGCAACAGCCATCTCCTGGCCTACCCCGTGCCCAACCTGGTTGCTTATGATCCGGCGTTTGCTTACGAAATCGCCGTCATCGTTCAGGATGGCATCCGGCGCATGTACCAGGCCGAGGAGAGCATCTTTTACTACCTGACACTGATGAACGAGCCCTACGAGATGCTGGGCATGCCGGAAGGCTCGCGCGAAGGAATTCTCCGCGGCATCTACCGGGTGCGCCCTTCTGACGCCCGCGACAGCCGCATGCCGCGCGCGCAGTTGCTGGGTTCGGGCGCCATTCTGTGGGAGGTTTTGAAGGCGCAACAGCTTCTGCAGGAAAAGTATGGCGTGGCGGCCGACGTGTGGAGCGTGACCAGTTACAAGGAACTCTACAAGGACGGCATCTCGGCCGACCGCTGGAACATGCTGCACCCGGGCGGCGCCGATGCCCGCGTGCCTTACATAGCCCAGTGCCTGGGCCCCACTCAAGGGCCTATCGTCGCGGCATCCGACTACGTGAAGACGCTGCCGCTTTCCATCGCAAAATGGTGCCCCCGGCCAATCGTCGCGCTCGGCACTGATGGGTTTGGCCGCAGCGAGACACGGGCATCGCTGCGCGACTTCTTCGAAGTGGATTCACGCTTCATCACCCTGGCTACGCTGAACGCGCTGGCCCAGGAAGGAAAAATCCAGGCCCGCGTGGCGCAGCAGGCAATTCGCGACCTGGAAATCAACCCGGAGAAGCCCGATCCGCTGTACGCATAACCCCGGTTTCGCCCGGGCGGGCGTATTGCCGGCAGGGAAACAGGAATTTTCACGGATGAGCACTGAAGATGAGCACTGAAGATGAGCACTGAAGTTACGCTGCCGGAGCTTGGCGAGAATGTGTCGTCCGGCGACCTCGTCAAGCTGCTCGTAAAGCCCGGCGACCGCATCGAGAAAGACCAGCCTCTGCTGGAACTCGAAACCGACAAGGCCACAGTTGAGGTGCCGAGCCCTTCCAGCGGTACCGTAAAAGAGGTGCACGTGCGCGAGGGGCAGAAGCTCACTGTGGGCCAGGCAATTCTTTCGCTTGAAGCCGGCGACAATGGCGCGCAACGCCCCGCAGCCAAACGTCAAGCGGAACCGGAGCCGTCCGCCGGCAAAACCGCCGCCGCGTCCGCCGCCTCCGCCCCTGCCCCCGCTCCGGGAGCTATGGCTCCGGCCCCTTCGGAAGGGCCGGGCAGCGGCCAGGCAGGCCGGAAAGCGGTGGCTCTGCCGGAACTCGGAGAGAACATTGCCTCGGGTGATCTGGTGAAGGTGCTGGTTAAGGTTGGCGACCGCATTGAGAAAGACCAGCCGATTATTGAAATCGAAACCGACAAGGCAACCGTAGAAGTGCCCAGCCCTGAAGCCGGCACCGTGACCGAAATCGCCGTGAAAGCCGGCCAGAAAATCAACGTGGGCGATCTCATCCTGATGGTGAGCTCGTCCGCTGAGGTTTTGCCGCAAGGTGGCCTTCCCGAGCAGCCGGAACCAAAGTCAACCGAAAACGTGATGGCCCGGGCGGCTGAACCGGCGCAGGCAGCAGAAGAACCTTCGGTTCGCGATGGGGAAGCCCCCGCGCGCGGAACCTGGGAAGCTCCGGCGGAAGCTCCGGCACAGGAAGAACCGGCGGCGGCGCGGGCTCTTCCCAACATTGCCGTCATGCCGGCTCGCCGCCCGGCCTCCGGACGTTCGCCGGCTGATGTTGCCGCCGCTCCCTCCGTCCGCCAGCTCGCCCGTGAAATCGGCATTGATATCACCGATGTCGAAGCAACCGGGCGCGGCGGGCGCATTACGTTTGACGATGTAAAGCGCCATGCCCGGGAGAGCCGCATTTCCGCGCTTCCCGGCGCCGCCGCGCCCGCCCTGCCCCTCCCCGATTTTGCGAAGTGGGGCGAGATCGAGCGCCAGCCCATGAACGCGGTCCGGCGTGCCACCGCGCGCCAAATGCAGTATGCCTGGGCCATTCCTCACGTTACCCAGAACGATAAGGCCGATACCACCGCGCTCGAAAAGCTGCGGCAGCGCTTTTCCGAGCGCGCCGAGCGCATGGGCGGCAAGCTCACCACCACCGCCGTGGCCCTCAAGATCGTCGCCGGCGCCCTCAAAGTGTTTCCCCGGTTCGCTGCCAGCCTCGACCTGGCTGCCGAAGAAGTCATACTCAAGAAATACGTTCACATCGGCGTGGCCGTTGACACCGAGCGCGGCCTCATCGTTCCGGTGATTCGCGATGTGGACAAGAAGAACATCCTGGAACTCTCCGTCGAACTGGCGGAAGTGGCGGAGCGCGCGCGAAACCGCAAGCTGGGGCCGCAGGACCTCGAAGGCGGGGTGTTTACCATAACCAACCTGGGCGGCATTGGCGGCACGTTCTTCTCCCCCATCATCAATGCGCCGCAGGTTGCAATCCTCGGAATCGGGCGGTCCCAGTGGGAGCCGGTATTCAGGCGTGAAAGCGGGTCTGATGGCGCCAAGGGGCATTTCGAGCCCCGCCTGTTGCTGCCTCTTTCGCTCTCCTACGATCATCGAATCATTGACGGCGCCGACGCTGCGCGATTCCTGCGCTGGCTGGCCGAGGCCTTTGAGCAGCCGTTCCTGCTGTCGCTGGAAGGATGAAGAAAGTGCCTGAAAAAAAGACCATTGCTGTAATCGGCGCCGGGCCTGGCGGTTACGCTGCGGCCTTCCTTGCTGCTGATTTGGGCATGCAGGTCACGTTGATTGATCGTGACCCGAATCCCGGAGGCGTGTGCCTCTACGTTGGCTGCATCCCGTCGAAGGCGCTGCTGCATGTGGCCGCGCTCATCAACGAATCGGCGCACGCCAAAGAGTGGGGCGTAAGCTTCCCCAGCCCGAAGATCGACCTCGAGAAACTGCGCGGCTTCAAGAACAATGTCGTCGGCAAGCTGACCGGCGGCCTGGGCCAGCTCTCCAAACAGCGCAAGGTTACGTACCTGCGCGGTACTGCCGCCTTCATGGATTCGCGCACCTTGAAAGTCCAGAAGCTGGAGGGCGGCGCCGAGCAACTCCGCTTCGACAACATCATCCTTGCCACCGGGTCACGCCCGGTGCGCATTCCCGGAGTTTCCATCGACAGCCCGCGCGTCATGGATTCCACCGGCGCGCTCGATCTTCCTGACATACCGAAGTCCTTGCTGGTCATCGGCGGCGGCTACATCGGCCTCGAGCTGGGTACCGTTTATGCGGCGCTGGGCACAAAGGTTTCGGTGGTCGAGATGATGCCGGGCCTGCTGCCCGGAGCCGATCGCGACCTGGTGAGGCCGCTTGCGCAGCGAGTGCAGAAATCATTTGCCGCCGTAATGCTGAACACCAAGGTTGCTTCCGTAAAAGAAGAGAAGGGCGGAATTCGTGTTCGCTTTGAAGGCCCCGAGGTCAAGGAGCTCGAGCAGGTATTCGATCGCGTGCTCGTATCCGTGGGGCGGCGGCCGAACAGCGAGATTGATGGTCTGGAAAAAACCGGCGTTACAAAGAACGCGCGCGGCTTCATCGAGGTTGATCTGCAGCGCCGCACCAACGATCCCGCAATTTATGCCATTGGCGATGTCGCCGGCGAGCCCATGCTGGCCCACAAGGCGTCCCATGAAGGGCGCGTAGCCGTGGAAGCCATTGCCGGCCACAAGGGCGCTTCATTCGAGCCAAGAGCGATTCCCGCAGTGGTATTTACCGATCCAGAGATTGCCTGGTGCGGGCTTACCGAAACCCAGGCCGAAGCAGAGAAGCGCGCCATCAAAGTCGCGCGCTTCCCTTGGGCAGCCTCCGGCCGCGCCGTAACCCTCGACCGCACGGAAGGCATGACCAAGCTCATCATTGATCCCGAAACGGAACGCCTCCTGGGCGCAGGCATCGTCGGCCCGGGCGCCGGCGAGCTCATTGCCGAATGCGTGCTCGCCATCGAGATGTCGGCGGTCGCCTCGGATATCAAATTGAGCATTCATCCTCATCCCACGCTTTCGGAAACCATCATGGAATCCGCCGAATCGTATTTTGGGCAAGCCACCCACATATACCGCCCGGCTTCTGCCCGCGGCGCCGGCGGATAGCGCCGGAAAATTCAAGACGCAGAGGGCACAGAGGACACAGAAGAAGAAGCAAGAATCCAGACTCTGCGTCCTCAGCGTCCTCTGCGTCGTTCCTTGGGGCAGCGTGACCCGCAGAGTTGCCGCGCTGCTAGACTAGAACCCAGCAGCAGCGTTCGATTGCGATGGCCAATTCCGGCACCCAGCCAGCAGCCCGGTCGAAGGCGGTTCCCCGCCCTCCAACTCCGGAGCTCTCCGCGCGAAGCCTGCGCCGCCTGGTTGAAAGTTCGGCGCGCCTGCTGGCCGAACCCGATCTCAACTCGCTGCTCCCTGCCGTGCTCGATGTTGCCGGCGAACTGGTTGCTGCGGATGGCTATGCCTTATGGCGGCAGCTTCCACAGCACGACAAGTGGCGAATCATCGCCTCCCGCGGCCTCTCGCAATTCTATGTGGACCAGATGATGCAGTCAGGGCCGGGCGGCGGCATGCAGGATTCTCCTATCGTCGTGGAAGACGTGGCGTGTGCCCCGGCCATACTCGAACCGCGGCGTGCCATTTACCGGGCCGAAGGCATCCGCGCGCTGCTGATCCTGCCGCTGCGCTTTGCGGGAACGCCTGCGGGCACGCTGGCCTTCTATTTCCGGCAGCCGAAGCAGGTTCCCAGGCACGTTATCGCCCTGGCTGCGGCTTTTTCCGATCTCGCCGCCGGCGCAATCAGCGCGGCGGAACGCCGCCAGGAGCAGCTTCGGGAGAAAGAGCGGTCCGACTTCCTCGCCGCGGCCAGCCAGTTGCTCGGCTCATCGCTCGAATATGAAGCCACGCTGGCGGCGCTGGCACGGGCTGCCGTGCCCCACATCGCCGACGCCTGCATCATTGACGTTCTCGAGAACGATGGCTCGCTGCGCCGGCTGGTGGTCGAGCATCCCAATTCCGAAAAGGCCAAAGCGGCTGCCGAAGTCGGCGAGCATTACCAGGGCAGCGTGCAAGGCGAGCACGCGCTGGGGCGGGTGGTGCGCACCGGCAAGCCCGAGTTCTACCCGCAGATTTCGGAAGCGGACCTGATGCAGTCGGCCCGCGACCAGCGCCACTTTGAGACTCTTCGGCGCATGCAGTTGCGCTCCAGCGCCATTGTGCCGCTGGCGGCGCACGGGCGCACCCTGGGCGCGCTTACCCTGGCCACCACCATGGAATCGGGGAGAGACTTGAATGAGCCCGATTTCGCGCTCGCGCAGGAGCTGGCGCTCCGGGCTGCGGTGGCCATAGACCACGCCCGGCTGCATCGCGAGCTCGAGCAGAGCCGGCAGCGCTTTGAAATCGCGCAGCACGCAGCCGGCGCCTGGATGTGGGAAATCGACCTGGCCACCGGCAGAGTGTCGCGCTCCCTTCCTCACGAATCCATGCAGGCCTCGCCCGTCATCGGCGTGGGCGGAGCCACCGTGGACGAGGTTGTCTCGCAGATTTACCCTGACGACCGCGAGCGCGGGCTTCTCATGCTGAAGCAGGCTGCCGCCCAGCCCGAGCGCGAGCATGAGATTGAATATCGCATGATGCTGCCCGATGGCAGCATGCGCTGGGTTTACCTGCGCGGGCGCGGCGTTCGGGAACCCGGTAAGCCACCCCGGCTCATGGGAATCGCCATGGATGTCACGGCGCGCAGGCAGGTGCAGGAAGAGCTGCGCGCCGCCCGGGCCGAGCATGATCGCCTGAATGCCCTGCTCGCTGCATTCATTACGAGCGCGCCCGTGGGGTTTGCGCTGCACGATCCCGAAGGCCGCATCTTGCACGTGAATCCCGCCCTGGCCGAGCTCAATCGCGTGCCGCGCGAAGAACATTTCGGCAAGTCGGTGCATGAGGTCATTCCCCTGATTGCCGAAAATGTGGCCGCGCAGATCGCGCGCGTAATACAAACCGGCGCCGCCGTCAAAGCCGAGATCGAAGGCGACCCGCTCGATCCCGCCCGCCCGCGCTGGTGGTCGTCGAGCTACTTCCCGGTTCAAGGGCCCAATGGTGAAGTGCTGGCCGTGGGCGCGGCCGTGACCGACGTGACCCAGCAGAAGCTCGCCGAGCACGCCGCGCGCGAGCGCGGCCGAAAGCTCGAAGTGCTCACCCAGGCCAGCCGGCGAATTCACGCCGAGCTGCAGGTTCCTTCCATCATGCGGGTGCTGCTCTCCTCCGCGGTGGCCCTGGTTGAGGCTGAGCAGGGAGCCTGGGCCGTGGCTGCCAACGGGCAGCCGTATTTTTCTGAAACGCTCTTGAGCGGCAATGATTTCGTAACCGTTGCGGCCGAATTCGACCAGGGGCAGGCGGGAAAGATCGCGGCCCGTACCCGCAAGCCATACGTCTCGAACCGCCCTGATGACCTGCGGCGTTTGCCGGCCGCGGGCGGCGAAACCCTGTCGATACACAACCTCATCAATGTGCCCATTGTGGGGCGCGGCGATCATCTCCTGGGCTGCATTGAGCTATACAACAAAGCTGGAGCCCGGCCGTTTGATTTTGCCGATGTCGAACTGCTGCGCGGATTGGCCGCCAGCGCCAGCATCGCCATTGAGAACGCCCGGTTGTATGCCGAGGCCCAGTCGGAGCGCGCCCGGGTCGAGGCCGTGCTCGCCAATCTGCCGCTGGGGCTCATACTCATCGAGGCGCCCACCGGCGCCATTCTCACTGCCAACCGCCTCGCCCGCGAACTCAGCCGGGTTTCACTCGAGCCCGGCGCCCCGGCATCGCAATACCGGCCCAACCCCGCTTTTCATCGCGATGGCAGCCGGTATGGAGACAACGAGTACCCCAGCGTCCGTTGCCTGCAGGGTGAGGTTGTCAGCAACGAGGAACTGGTAACGTCACTGGAAAGCGGCGAGCAAGTCATCTACCGTGTGAGCGCGGCTCCCGTGCGCTTGCCGAACGGCCAGATCATTGCCGGCGTGCTGGCGTTTGATGATGTAACCCGCGAGCGCAAAGCCGAACGCGAGCTGGCGCTGGCCAATGAGCGCTTGTTTCGCGCGCAGGAGGCCGGCAGGATCATTTCCTGGGAGCTCGACGCAGCCGACGCCGGCCTTGCCTGGTCGCAGAACGCTGGCGATCTTTTTGGTCCCGCCCTGCCCGGCAATCTCGAGAGCGTCACCGCGCTCATCCATCGAGAGGACCGCGGCTGCATTGCCGCGCTGCGCCGCCGCCTGGCCGTGGAAGACTGGGCGAACGAAGAGTTCCGCATTGTTCCGCAGGCAGCCAGTGGCGCTCGCGGGCAGCAGCCGGGTGCCGCGCCGCCGCGCTGGGTTTCCATGCGCGCCCGCCTGTACCGCAAGCCCTCAGGCGAGCCCGACCGGCTCATCGGCACGCTGATTGACGTAACCGACCGCAAGGATGCGGAAGAAGTCATGCGCAAAGCCGAAAAGCTGGCGGCCATGGGCCGGCTGGCGGCGACGGTTGCGCATGAGATCAATAATCCGCTTGAAGCCGTTACCAACCTGCTCTACCTGCTGAAACACCAGCCCGCCCTCTCGGCCGAAGCCGCCGAATTCCTCGCCACCGCCGAGCGGGAGCTTTCGCGCGTTGGGCACATCGTCAAGCAGACGCTCGGCTTCTACCGCGATACCACCGCGCCCGCCCAGGTCAGGCTCGGCGACGTTGCCGACGAGGTGCTCGCGCTTTACTCGCCAAAGCTCGATTCCCGGAACATCGAGGTCCGGCGGCGATATGGCAATGAACCTGCTGTTCGCGCGCTGCATGGCGAAATTCGCCAGGTGCTCTCAAACCTGATTGCCAACTGCATTGACGCCGTTGACCGCGCAGGCGGCACAATTGAGATTGAAACCGGGCCTGAAGAGTTGAATGGCCGGCCCGCTGCCCGCATCGTCATTCGCGACAATGGTTGCGGAATCCCGCCGGAAAAGGCCGCCCACCTCTTTGAGCCGTTCTTCACGACTAAAAGAGAAAGCGGCACCGGCCTGGGTCTGTGGGTGTCACGCGGGCTCATCGAGAAGCATGGGGGAACCATCGCTTTTGAGAGCGCCACCGAGCGCTCCACCCGCGGGACGGCATTCTTTGTGACATTGCCCACCGGGGCATGAGGCAGGGCGGGCGAACATGAATCGAAAATGGCCTTGCTTTCCGCAGCGCTTTGCGGTACTCTAAACTCGGGCGCGGGCCTGTCTCCGCCAAGGTTTACTGCTCAGTAACGGAATTGCCCCAAAAACGGCTCCCTGTGGTTTTTCACTGCTAGCAGTGAGGATTTGTTTACCAGTTCATAACATCAGGGGCCCAAAAAGCCTGCATCTGGTTGCGCCGCAAGCACTTACGTTAATGCAACCTAACCCGTTTTGATACAGCGCATTGCGCGGAATTCAGCCATCCTGCCGCCCCGCCTTCCACTCGCGCCAGCCCGCAGAAGCGGGAAAATACAGGCCCGCGCGCACTGGTTCCCTGCCCAGCTTGCCGAATAGCGTGGCGTATCCCCCCAGTTGCTCGCCGTAGC
>JAFAIN010000187.1 GCA_019236695.1 Acidobacteriota bacterium
ATTTGGAGCCATGCTGGCGCGCGATGTTCGTGTGGCGAGGCGCAATGCCATCATGCTCACGCTGCAAACCTTCGTGCAGCCGCTGATGTTCGTGTTCATCTTCGGCCGGGTCATGGTGCGCAGCGGCTACATGCCTGAAGCTTACAAAAGCCTGCTGCTGCCCGGCATCATGGCCATCAGCATGGTGTTCACCGGCGTATGGGCTGTGGCCATGCCGGTGATCGCGGAGTTTCAGTTCACGCGCGAGATTGAAGATCGCCTGCTCGCCCCCATGGAGATTTCCTGGGTAGCCGTGGAAAAAGTGGTAGCCGGCGCGGTGCAGGCGGCCATTGCCGGGCTGGTGGTAATTCCGGCCGCCTGGCTCATCCTGCGGCCGGTGGCATTCGATCTGCGCTCGCCGGTGGCCTTTGCGTTTGTGGTTGCGCTGGTTTCGCTGTTTTCGGCCTGCGGCGGGCTGGCGCTGGGTTGCAGCGTGAACCAGCAGCATATCGGGCTCATGTTCAGCATGGTGCTCACGCCCATGATCTTTTTTGGCTGCACTTACTATCCCTGGAGCGCGCTCAGCGCCTTCCCGGTGCTGCAGAAAATCGTGCTGGTGAATCCGCTGGTGTATGCCAGCGAGGGCATGCGCGGAACCCTGGTCCCGCAGTTTCCTCATCTCTCCCTGGTCGCCGTGCTGGCCGCACTGGCGGGGTTCGACACGCTTTTTCTCGTGGTCGGCCTGCGCCAGTTCCGCTCAAAAGCGGTGAGCTAAAGAGTGCTCTGTTCTTGCAGCTCATTTGAATTGTGATCCCGGGCGAAGCGAGGGACCTGCATTGTGCCGGAGTGCCCGCTACGCCTTGTGGATCTTCGGCGGTTTGGGCGCAGCCTGCATCAGCAGCAGGTCATCGTCACCATCGGTCTGCGGCAACACGGTGGGGGGCCAGGTCGGCTTGAACTGGGGAGGCGCTCCGAGCCAGGGCGGCGCGCTTCCCGGCTGTTCTGCCTGATTGCCGCTCGAATTCCTATCACTCGACTTGTTGTTTGGCGCCGGTGCCGGCGCCTGGCCGGGTGCCGCTTGCAGCGCCGCGGGCCCGCCCTGGCTCTGCGCAAGCAGAACTGGTTGCGCGCGCCCCGAGCCGGCCGCGCCGGTGAGGGCGGCTCCGGCAACAACGGGCAGAACAATGGCAAGCAGGCTGGCGAATCTCATGAGGCCCCCGGGGGAACGCTACAGGTTGCGATGGACGCGGCATGGCGGAGGATGCATCACAATCGCGTGCTCAGAGATGAAAGCTGAATGGCTGCTGAATGGGGGCTAAATAGCTGAATAGCTGAATGGCTCTCCATGGATTCGAGTTCTGCATTGCTTCGCGAGGGATACACCATCTCAGGACCTGCCAGCTATTAAATCGCCTTGGTGCTATCCAGCCATTTAGCCATTTAGCCATGCAGCCATGCAGCCATTCAGCCATGGCGGTTGCTAGAATCGTGTTCAGCCATGGCCAACCAGATCGAAATCACAGACCGCAACCGCGTGCGCCGCCTGCCCGAGCGCGGCGTATACGACCGCGAGCAGGTGTATGCCATTCTCGACAGCAGCTTCCTTTGCCATGTGGGCTTCATTCAGGACGGGCAGCCATTCGTCATTCCCACCAACTACGGCCGCCGCAACGATGAGGTCCTCTGCCACGGCTCCGCCGCCAGCCGCATGATGAAGCACCTGGCGCAGGGCAATGCGGCCTGCATCACTGTCACACTTGTCGATGGGCTGGTGCTGGCGCGCTCCGGGTTTCACAGCTCCATCAATTACCGCTCGGTGGTGGTCTTCGGGCACGGCCATGAGATCACCGACCCGGCAGAGAAGAATGACGCGCTCTATGCAATTTCTGAGAACATTTGCCCCGGCCGCTGGCGCGATATCCGGGGTCCAAGCCCGCAGGAGCTGAAAGGCACAACCGTGGTGCGCGTTCCGATTGAGAGCGCGTCAGCCAAGATTCGCACCGGCCCTCCCAAGGACGATGAGGAAGACTATGCGCTTCCCATGTGGGCCGGGGTGTTGCCGCTGCACACGGCGGCAGGCGAATTGGTCCGCGATCCGCGCCTGGCGCCCGCTGTCCCTGTGCCTGATTACCTGCAGCAATACATTTCTAAACACCGCGGCTAAGCAGCGTCCCCCCTTCATGTCATTCTGACGCCGCGAGCGGCGGAAGAATCTGGGAGCATACTTAACCGGCCAGCAACGGTTAGTCGTCGTCCCCGCCGTGGACCTCACGCCATGGGCGCGGCCGTCGAGAGGCAGTTGAACACACGCGCCGAGGAGGACGACCGCCTTCCGCGCAAGGGCAAATGTGCTCCCAGATTCTTTGCCCGCCAAAGCGGGCGCAGAATGACTCCACCCTTGTTTTCGGCCCCCCGTTGTAGCAAACTTCCACATCATTCCGCCATCCTCGAAGGAGCCCCGATGCGCCGAACCGCGATGCTCGCCGTCACACTTGCCCTTGCCTCCCTCCCCTCCCTGGCCGCAGACCAGCCGCGGGTGACCGGCTATCAGAAGCCCCCGAAGGTGATTACCGGCGTGCTGGAGTCGCCCGCCACGCCCACCGTTCTGCTGAGCCCGACCAGCGATCGCATGCTGGTGCTTGCCGGCCGCCGCCATCCTTCCATCGACGATCTTTCGGCGCCCATGCTTCGCCTGGCGGGCCACCGCATCAATCCTGCGACGAATGGACCGCATCATCCTCCGCGCATTACGGGAATTGAGATCGTCTCCATTCCCGGCGCCGGGACTGTCAAGGTAACGGCCCCGGCCAATGCTTATCTCGGTTCGGCCACGTGGGCGCCCGACGGCCGGCATTTTGCATTCACCAATACAACTGGCCATGGCATTGATTTGTGGCTGGCTGACGCAGCCAGCGGCGCCGCGCACCAGGTGACCGGCGTTCGCATCAACGCCGCTTACGGCACGCCGGTGCAGTGGCTCGGCGATTCACGCACATTGCTGGTTCAACTCGTCCCCGGTGGTCGCGGCGCCATTCCCAAAGCCCCGCCGGTTCCGGATGGCCCCATCGTTCAGGAGAGTTACGGCAAGCCCGCGCCGGTACGAACCTATGAGGACCTGCTCTCGTCGCCTTACGATGAGCAGCTTTGGGATTATTACGCCACCTCGCAGCTCGCGCTCGTCAACACCGGCACGAGCGCCGTGGCCCAGGTAGGCAGGCCGGCTGTGTTTTCGCGGGTCGAGGTTTCTCCCGATGGCGCGCACATCCTGGTGCAGCGCGACGTCCACCCTTATTCCTACCTGATTCCCTCGAGCGACTTCCCGAAAGAAGTTGAGGTCTGGAGCCGGAGCGGCGAAAAGGAATATACCCTGGCCAGCCTTCCCATGGCCGATCAGGTCCCGATTGAAGGCGTGATGGTTGGGCCGCGTGCTTACACCTGGCGGCCAACCGAAGCTGCCACGCTGGTCTGGGTAGAGGCGCTCGATGGCGGCAATACGCGGAAACCCGCGCCGTTCCGCGACCGGATGATGATGAAGAAGGCGCCGTTCAAGGGCGAGCCGACCGAAGTTGTGCGGCTGCAACAGCGGTACCAGGGCGGCGGTTTTGGCGGCGGCGGCCGGGGCAACGGCATGGAATGGTTCGAGCATGGCGGCGCCGCTTACATTCGCGATTTCGAGCGCTCCAGGCGCTGGACTCGAACCTTCGAAGTGAATTTCGATGTTCCGCCCGCCGATCACACCTGCCCGAATGCCATGAAGCCGGGCGAGGATTCGGAAAAGCCGGGATGCCGGCTGGTCTGGAGCCGCTCGTCACAGGACCGCTACAATGATCCCGGCTCTCCTGCGCTGCATGAATTGCCGAACGGCTATCGCGTAATCCTGCAATCCGGTGACAATATCTACCTCACGGGGCTTGGCGCAAGCGACCAGGGCGACCGGCCATTCCTTGACCGTTTTAACCGGGTTACGCTGAAATCCGAGCGTATTTTCCGCTCACCCGAAAAAGTTTATGAGCAGCCGATTGCGGTGCTGACCGCCGCAGGCGATAAGTACCTCACGCGCTTCGAATCGCCATCGGATCCGCCGAACTACTACGTGCGGAGCGCCGGCAGCGACATGCCCGCCCAATTGACGCGC
>JAFAIN010000202.1 GCA_019236695.1 Acidobacteriota bacterium
GCACGACGGCGCTGGCGATCACGGCCGTGACCAGGATCGTATACGGCCCTGGTCGATGATCTTGTTGGTAAGGCCGAACAGCGCCGAGATCGACCTGAACGTCAGCCCGGTCGACATGAGAAGCGTCGTGTACACGCCCCGCAGAGGGTATCTGCCTTCGTCGAGGCCCGGCCCCACGAAACGGGCGACCTACGCGCCCGCCCTGACGTCGAGCGCGTCGTAACCCTTGGCGCGTTAGATCGCAACCGAGATCAGCCAGCTTGCGGCGAACACGCCGACGATCGCGTAACCGAGCGCGCCGAAATTGTCGTTGAGCGATCCGACCGAGTCCCAGAACCGCCCTTCGAGCTTGAACGCGCCGCCGATCAGGCCCAGCGTCTCGATGCCGGCGATCAGCGCCGCGACGACAATGGAAACCGCCGTGATGGTGATGTTGTAGTAGAGCTTGCGGATCGGCTTCACGTAAGCCCAGCCGTAGGCGCCCAGCATGAGCACGTTGTCGGTGGTGTCAATGAGCGACATGCCGGCCGCAAATAACACCGGAAACACCATCACGGCTGAGAGCGAAAGACCTTTCGAGGCCTCAATGGCCGAAATGCCAAGCACTCCAATCTCGGTGGCAGTGTCGAACCCTAGGCCGAACAGAACACCCAGCGGGTACATGTGCCAGCTTTTGCGGATGGCGCGAAACATGGGCCGGAATATCCGCGCCAGGAATCCGCGGCCGCCGAGCAGCAGGTCAAGGTCTTCTTCGGAATACCGCTCCCCGCGCCGCACGCGAAGGAACGCCGCATACACCGAGCGGAGCACGATCAGGTTCACCAGGGCGATGCCGAACAGAAAGCTGGCCGAGACCACGGTCCCGATGATCCCGCCGATATGGCGAACCGATTCCACGCGCTGCTGCAGGGCGAGAGTGGTCGCGGCGATGGCAATCGAGCCGAGCACCACCACCGTGGAGTGGCCGAGAGAAAACATCAGCCCCACTGCCACCGGCCGTTTGCCTTCCTGCATCAGCTTGCGCGTAACGTTGTCAATGGCGGCAATGTGATCCGCGTCAACCGCGTGCCGCAGGCCAAAGCTATAGGCCAGCAGCGCCGTTCCAAGCAGGAGGGGGAAATGGTGGAAAGCCCCCAGCGCCCAGGCCCATGCGCCCAGGCTGAACCCGGCGAGCCCCGCATAAATGGCCAGGATGCTCGCCCGCGTGCTGCGCGGATTGTCGCTCAACAGGGCGCGGAACAATGCATGCTGATGGTATCGGCGTTGCGAAGGCGCATCAACTGGATGGCTCAATGGCTGGATAGCTAACTGGCTAACTGGCTGACTGGCGGCCGCGGAATCTCGAACTTGTGGAGCATTCAGATCCCTCACTCCGTTCGGGATGACACGAAAGTTGCGAGAAGCGCAAACATGCAGCCCGCGAACGCGGGCGAAAGAGACTAGCCCGGGGCGTAAGCCCCGTGGAAAATCACCGACACGGGATTCGAGCTCGCGCAGCGAGCGGCAGAAATGCATGCTGCGTGGGCAAGTTTCTTACCATTATCCAGCCAGTCAGCCAGTCAGCCATCCAGCCAGTCAGCTATCCAGCCATCCAGCTACTGGGCCTGAACGCTCGCTGCGCGGTAGCCGCGGCCGTCGAAAATGGCGTCTATCACCGCCTGCCCTCCCACTCGAAGAGAGTTGCCCGCCGGCGTTGCCGGATCGAATGCAATGTCATAGGTGCGGTCATCTGACAGGTTGCGGAGGGCGAGCAGGCCCTGGGAAAGATCCAGATGCATTACCTGCCCGTAGAAGCGGAAAGAGTCGCCGGGCCTGGCAATAATCGAGATTTCGCGCGCCTGGCGGCTGTTGTTTGCCGCCGGAGTGAACTGAATGCTCACCAGCGCGCCGGGAACCACCCCGCCCGGCGAGGCGCCCTTGCCCGTGATTTTTGTGGAAGAGGTCACGCGGAAGCTGACCGGCTGGCCGGAGAGGCCATCCTGCAGTGTGACGCTGTCACCGCGGACTTCCGTAACCAGTCCCCGCGCATCGGCATTGCTCATTTGGGTAATTGCGTGGATGTTGCGCGCGAACACGCTGCCCCGGTCGAGTTGCGTATCCACATATACGCGGTCGCCTTTCTGAATGCCCATGAAGGTCGTCTCCGCGCCGTCCCGGTAGATGTGGGTGCGCTCATCGAAGAAAATTTTCATAGGCTTGCCGCCGAACGGAACCACCGTCATGTGGTCGCGAATGTGATCGATGTTCCGCACCGTTCCGCCCACCAGGGTCACGTTGCCCGTGGGCAGCGGCGGCGCATCCAGATAAGGGTCTGGCGCTTCAGCCCCGGTTTGCCCCGCGGCCGGCGCGCTCGCCGGCAGATTTGAGCCCGGCGCGGCATTGGGATTTAACTGGCCCGGGGTTTTATTTGCGGGTTGAGGTTGCTGGCAGAACGCACCGCAACAGGCAATCAGGGGAACAATCAGGGCAGGTTTCATGACACGCCTGAGCTTTGGATGCGAGCTGCAGGCGCGGTGGGTGCCTGCCGCTACAGGGCTAACTGGCTGTCTAGCTGACTGGCTCCCTGGGGAGTTCCAATCACTCAGCAAAAAAATCACTGTCATCCTGAGCCCGCCACGGCGGGCGAAGGACCCCCGCAGTGCTTACACCGCGACATCGCAAGCAGATCCAACGGCCGCGCACGCCCCAGCCAGTGAGCCAGCCAGCCATCCAGCCCTCCGCCAGCCAGCCAGTCCGTGTATTGTGTGAGCAGCATGCCCACCAAGGAGGACGGATGAAACACGTGGTGCGAGGTTTTGCATTGCTGATGTTCGGCGTACTGGCGGCGGGGCAGCAGCCGTCGCTTCCGCCAGGCGTGCCAAACAACATGACCAGATACTTCGTTGTATTCCTGGTCAGGGGCACGGAGCCGGCCGATCAAGCTGCGCGAGCTCAGTTGACGCAGCAGCATATCGCCTACATCCGGCAACTGATCGAAGCCCGGAGATACATATTCGCGGGGCCGTTCCTCGATGGCGGCAGGGTGCTTGGCATGGCCATCGCCGCTGCACGCTCGGAAGAAGAGGCGCGGGAATGGGCGTCCGCTGATCCGGCGGTGAAATCGGGAGAAGCGACCGTGGAACTGCATCCCGCCATGTTCCCGTCGCTCGAGGGAGTGAAGGTTGACTATCCGCCGAAGCCGAATCCTTAAACCGCCACCGGCTGCTTTACGGGCACCGGCGTAAACCAGTTGTGGCGATCCGCAGTCGTGCCGTTGATGATGCCGTAAAACTCGCGCTGAATGGCTTTCGTGATGGCTCCAACCGCGCCGCTCTTCACGCTGATTTTGTCCACGGAGCGCACCGCCGTGATCTCGGCGGCGGTGCCGCTGAAGAAAACTTCATCGGCAATGTAGAGCATCTCCCGCGGAATCATCTGCTCGACCACCGGAACCCCGAGATCGCGCGCAATCTGCAGCACGGAATCCCGCGTTATTCCGGGCAGCACCGAATTGCCCAGCGGCGCCGTCAGCAGCGTGCCATTGCGGATCACGAACAGGTTCTCGCCCGAGCCTTCGCTCACGTAACCGTTCACGTCGAGCGCAATCCCTTCCACGTACCCGTTCAGAATGGCTTCCATCTTGATGAGCTGCGAGTTCATGTAATTCGCGCCCGACTTGGCCATTGCGGGCAGCGTATTGGGGGCAATTCGCGTCCAGCTCGAAATGCAGACATCCACCCCCTGGTCCGCGTCGCTGCCCAGGTATTTGCCCCACTGGTAGTTGGCAATGAAAACTTCAATGGGCGAGTCAAAGGGGTTCACGCCCACCTGGCCGTAGCCCCGCAGCACGATCGGCCGGATGTAGCAGGGCCAGATGCGGTTGGTCTGCACCAGTTCCACCATGGCGCCCACCAGGTCCTCCCGCGTGTAATCGAGGTCCATGCGGTAGATCTTGGCGGAATCGAGCAGGCGCTGGATGTGTTCTTGAGCGCGGAAAATGGCCGGGCCCGTCGGCAGGTTGTAACAGCGGACACCCTCGAAAACGGATGACCCGTAGTTCACTACGTGCGACATCACGTGCACGGTCGCTTCGTTCCAGCGCACCAGCCTGCCGTTGTGCCAGATGCTGGCTTTTTCATCAATGGCCATTACCGGTTCCTCTTCCTGTGGCGTGCAATGCAGGGGATCCTTAACGCGCAATTATAGTCACAGAAGGTTGGATTATGGTCCGGAGAAAATGGTGACGCGCCCTTTTGGCGCCCAGAGTACCCCGGCGGGCGGTGGCGCCGGGTTACCAGGATTTACCAAAGGCCGAAGACGGCAGGAAATTGGCGTGGGTCCGGGTGCCGCGCGCGAGCGCCGTTCAGGCGCGGGTATTCCTGCGCGCCCGCCAGGCGCAGGTGTTCCCGAGCGCCGTAGGCGCGCTCCCACAATTAGCCCAGCGCGGAAGCGCTGGGTAGGCGTCAACCACGGTTTCAAGCGCCGTAGGCGCGACCCAAACCCCCGGCGTGGGGCTCCGCCACGCTATTCAGCCGCCGAGCGATTCATCGCGCGGGCGGTTTTCTCCACCAGCGACTGCAATTCGGCAGCGCGCGTGCGCAGGCCATCCACTACCCTGGGCGGCGCCTTCGCCAGGAAGCCCTCATTAGCCAGTTGGGCGTTGGCTCGGGCGAGTTCCTGCTGGAATTTGGCCAGCTCGCGGCTGAGCCGCTCGCGTTCGGCTGCGGCGTCGATCCTGCGCTCGTACAACACCGCTACCTCGAAGCGTGCGGTTGAGCGCGCCCCGGGCGCGCCCGCCAGCGAAGTGTCCACCCAGGCAATGTTTGCCACGCTGGCCAGTCGCGATATGGCCCGCTGGTTCTCTGCCAGGAGTTCCCGCACTTCAGCGCCGGCAAACACCTGCACATGCACTCGCTCGCGAGGCTCAATTTTCAGCTCCGCGCGCAGGTTTCGCACCGTCGTGATCAGGTCCTGCAGAATGGCCATGCGGCCTTCCGCCCCGAGGTCGAACTGCCGTGCATCGGCTTCGGGAAACCCAACCATGGCAATCGATTTTGCGGCAGGCCGGCCCGCGTTCAGAGCCTGCCAAAGTTCCTCCGTAATGAACGGCATGAACGGAGAAAGCAGGCGCAACGCCGCTTCAAATACCGTGAAAGCGCTGGCCAGCGCGCTCCGGGCCGCATCCGCGGCGGCAGCGTCTTCGAACTGAAAACGCAGCTTCAACAGCTCGATATACCAGTCGCAGAATTCATCCCAGAAAAAGTGGTAAACCTCGCCGGCCGCCTCATGAAAACGGTAGCCGGCAAGGGCCGCATTCACCTGCTCGGCCGTGCGGTGGAACCGCGAAATGATCCAG
>JAFAIN010000281.1 GCA_019236695.1 Acidobacteriota bacterium
CGCCGGCCATCCCCGGCCGGCCCGGGCGAGCGACGCTCGCCGGCCTGGCCTGAGCAGTCCTTGCGCGTGCGGCCTTTCAGGCCGCCTGGCCGACCGAGGGCGGTCGGCCCCACGTCATTCATGTGGTTGTTTCGCTTCTTTGAGCGCGCGATCGATGGCCAGCCGAAGCTGTTCGGGAGTGAGTACGCCATCGAAGAACTCACCATTGATGAACAATGCAGGCGTGGCGGTTACGTTGAGCGACCGGCCTTCCGCCAGCGAAGCTTCAATCGCGGCCTTCGGCCGCCCCTGCGCGACACACCCCTTCAACGCGGGCACATCCGCATTGCGCACCTGTTCGGCGGCAATTTGCACGAAAGCCCCGGCGTGATCCTGATTCCACCGCGCCGTCGCCGCCTGCTGGTGCGTGTGAAGATAATCCGCGAAGTTCCAGTAGGCAGTTTCACTCTGCTGCGCCAGGCAGTCTGCAGTTACGGCCGCATCCATGGCCCAGGGATGAATGTCGGTCAGCGGAAAATCCTTCATCACCACTTTTACGCCGGAGCGATAGTGATTCATTACTTCGTTGAAGAGTGAGATGTATTGCTGCGCGCAGAAGGGGCATTGCAGGTCGTCATACATAACAATCGTGACCGGCGCATCCGGGCTCCCTCGCATCGGCCGCCCCTCGGTCACGATGGTCTGCCGGGCGTGCGCGAAGGGATCCTGCGTAAGGTCGAAAGTCCTGGGATAGATGAGCTGCTTGAAATCGCGGGCCAGCAGGAAGCGGTAAGTTTGCTCCCCCCGCGCGCTGTGGATGACGACCGGCAAATCGTAAAACGAGCCAAACTCGCTGGGAGCCGCAGCTCCAATGGTGACCTGGGCCTCGGGAGGAGCTTCCGCATACTGCCGCACCTGCTTCTCGATGCGCTCGCGCACCTGCGCCGGAATGGAAACCGGCTTCCCGTTCTGGGCGCCGAGAAACGGGCACAGCAGCGAGACGGCAATCAGGGGGGAAATTCGCGGCATTCAGGGGCGAGATGACTCTCGCTCGATTATAAGAGCCGGCGCGGCTTTGTTACTCTCATACGGTGAACGATTCGCGTTTCCTGCGCGCCTGCCGCGCGCTTCCGGTCGATGCCACGCCGGTGTGGCTGATGCGCCAGGCCGGCCGCTACATGGCCGAATACCGCGCTGTGCGCCGGAAGCATTCTCTGCTTGAAATCTGCAAATCGCCGCAGCTTGCCGCGGAAGTAACCATCACGGCCGCCGAAGCGCTGGGAGTGGATGCCGCCATCATTTTTGCCGACCTTCTGCTGCCGCTGGAGGTGATGGGCATGAGCTTTCGGTTCGAGGCGGGAGAAGGGCCAGTCATCGAGCAGCCGCTGCGGAACCATGCGCAGGTGGCGGCGCTGGAAACCCATCGCGCAGCAGAACTCGGCTACGTGGCTGAGGCGGTGCGGCTGGTGGCACGGCATTTTGGCGAGCGCGTACCGGTTATTGGATTTTGCGGCGCTCCGTTTACCCTGGCCAGCTACATGATCGAAGGCGGGGGTTCGCGGCACTACATTGAAACCAAGAAGATGATGTATTCGCAGCTTGTGGCGTGGAAACACCTGATGCAGAGCCTGGTAACCGTGCTCGCGGAATTTGGCGCGCAGCAGATTTCGGCCGGCGCCGCAGCGTTCCAGGTATTCGATAGCTGGGCGGGGTGCCTCAGCCCGGGCGACTACTCGGAATACGTGCTGCCGCACACCAAGGAACTGGTAAGCCGGTTGCGCAGCGCCGGCGCACCCGTCATTTATTTCGGGACTGATTCGGCAACGCTGCTTCCCCAGATGCAGCAGACCGGCGCCGAAGTCATTGGCCTTGATTGGCGCATCGAGCTGGATGACGGCTGGCAGCGCCTGGGCAATCGCGGAGCGGTGCAGGGCAACCTTGACCCGGTAGCGCTGTTCGCACCCTGGACCGAACTGCGGGCTCGCATTGCAGACGTGCTTCGCAGGGCCGGGACACGCCCGGGGCACATCTTCAACCTGGGCCACGGCATTCTCCCCGAAACTCCGGTGGAGAACGTGAAAGCTCTTGTGCAGTTCGTGCACGAGCATTCGGCGCGATAGAATTTCAAACTTATGCCCGAACCTCCGTCACGCGTGTGGTTGTGGGTGGTGATTGCGGGTGGCGCCTTCTTCGTCTTTTTCCTGGCAATCTTCACCCTGGTGTACGTTTCGGTTCGCTCCGGGGAGAAGACCGAATACGAGGGCAAGGGAGGCAAGATCGGCGTGGTGGATATTGACGGCATCATTGTCGATGCCGAAGCCACGGTGCGCGACCTGAAGAAGTTTGCCGAGGATGACGACATCAAAGCCATCATCCTGCATCTGGACACCCCCGGCGGCGGCGCCGCGGCTTCGGAAGAAATCGCCCGTGAGGTTCGCCTTATTCGCGGCGAAAAGAAGAAGCGCGTTGTCGCTTCCATCGCCACAGTGGGGGCAAGCGGGGGCTACTACATCGCCTCAGCCGCCGACAAAATCTTCAGCGACCAGGCCAGCGTGGTGGGCTCCATCGGCGTGATTGCCGAATGGGTGAACTACGGCGAACTGCTGCGCTGGGCCCGGCTGAAGCAGGTGATTATCAAGGCCGGCGAATTCAAAGACACCGGCGACCCTTCGCGCGATCTCACGCCGGCAGAGCGCGATTACCTGCAGGGCATGATCGACGATATGCATGGCCAGTTCATCCGCTCCGTGGCGGAAGGCCGCAAAATGAAGGTCGAGGATGTGCGGCAAATTGCCAACGGGAAAGTCTGGACAGGCGAGCAGGCTCTCGCGCTGCATCTGGTTGACCAGATCGGCGGGCTTCAGGAGGCGCTGCACGATACCGCTGCGGCTGCCGGCATCAAGGAAGAACCTTCGGTCGTAAAACCGGAACGCGAGAAGCGGAGCCTGCTTGATCTTCTGCTCGGTGATGCCAGTGATCTTGTTCCCAATCCCACCCGGCTCATGCAGCAGAATGTGGGCTTTTATTACATGTGGCAGCTAAAAGCCCGGTAGAGAATGGCTGGTTCGCTGCTCATCCTGGCATCAAAGCTCGGCTACCAGACCCGCGCGTTCGCTGAGGCCGCTGCGGAACTTGGATTAACGGTGGCCTACGGCACCGATCGATGCCACGTGCTCGAAGACCCCTGGCGCGACCGCGCGCTGCCATTGCGGTTCGATGATCCCGAAGCTGCCTCGCTCGAGATGGTTGAGTTTGCGCGCAACAACCCGATCAGCGGCGTTGTGGCTCTGGGCGACCGGCCGGTTCCGGCTGCGGCGCGCGCCTGCTCGGTACTGGGCCTGCCCTTCCATTCCAGCGCGGCGGCCGATATTTGCCGCGACAAGTACAAGTCCCGCACCGTGCTGCAGCGGGCCGGCATGATGGTCCCACATTTTTTCCGTGTTCCCCTCGATGCGCCGTTTCCAGCCACTGCGCCATTTGCTGCACCGTGGGTTCTTAAGCCTCTCGCGCTTTCCGGCAGCCGCGGCGTAATCCGCGCCAATGACGAAGCGGAAGCCAGGCGTGCCTTTGCTCGAATCCGCGCCCTGCTGCGCAGCCCGGAAGTTCGCGCGCTGCGCGAAACCAGCAACGACTTCATCCAGGTGGAGCAATACGTCGAGGGCGTGGAGGTAGCCACGGAGGCGGTGATGGAGCACGGCGAGTTGAAGCTGCTGGCGGTGTTTGATAAGCCTGACCCGCTCACCGGGCCATATTTCGAGGAGACCATTTACGTTACGCCTTCGCGCCTGCCCGATCTCGACCAGGGGAGATTGCAGGAGGCGCTACGGGCAGCCGCATCCGCTCTGGGGTTGTGGCATGGGCCTGTGCACGCGGAGATGCGCATTGCGCCCGGCGGGGGGATTTTTATCCTGGAGATAGCGGCTCGCTGCATCGGCGGCCTTTGCGCCCGGTCGCTGCGATTCAGCCATGAGGCTGATCTTCCGGCCGGCTCTCGGGTCTCGCTCGAATCGCTTCTGGTCAGGCTGGCGCTGGGCCACCCGGTGGGCTCGTACCAGCGCGAGCCCGAGGCATC
>JAFAIN010000152.1 GCA_019236695.1 Acidobacteriota bacterium
CGGCGCTGTCATCCTGTGCTGTCGAGACTTCCAATAGAATTGCGGCTATGGACGCATTGGTTATTGCGGGGCGGGAGTTCCGCTCGCGGCTGATTGTCGGAACCGGCAAATACAAATCGGGCGAGGAAACGGCGCGGGCCCTGGAAGCCAGCGGCGCCGAGATGGTGACGGTGGCGGTGCGGCGCATTCGATTGCCGCAAAAAGGCATTTCGGGGAACGGACACGGGGCGGCGGGGACTTCCGAACAGCCCCTGCTGGATTTCATTGACTCGAGGCGTTATTTCCTGCTGCCCAACACCGCCGGCTGTTACACAGCGGACGAGGCGATTCGCGCGGCGCGCCTGGGACGCGAAGTGGGCCTTTCGGACTGGGTGAAAGTGGAGGTGATCGGGGAACAACGCACGCTGTATCCCGACGTGCAGGCCACCATTGAAGCCACGCGGGTGCTGGCGCGCGAGGGGTTCACGGTGCTGCCCTACACCTCAGATGACGTTGTCGTGGCCCAGCGGCTGATTGATGCTGGGGCCGCAGCCGTGATGCCGCTGGCGGCGCCGATCGGCAGCGGCCTGGGAATCCAGAATGCCGCGAACATTCGCATTCTGCGCGAACTGATTTCCAGCGTGCCGCTGATTATTGACGCCGGAGTAGGCACGGCGTCGGATGCCGCAATGGCGATGGAGTTGGGGGCGGACGCGGTGCTGATGAATACGGGCATTGCCGCCGCAGGCGACCCGGCGCTGATGGCAGAAGCCATGCGCCACGCAGTGATGGCGGGCCGGGCTGCGTACCGGGCCGGGCGGATGCCGCGGAAGCTCTATGCCACGGCAAGTTCGCCGGTTGAAGGAATCGTGAGGTAGTGAGGCATTGCGGAAGTGCGGAAGTGCGGAAGTGCGGAATTGCGGAATTGGCGGAGCTGCGCGGGTTTCCAGCGGACATGCGGATCCCTCCCGCTGGTGATACATACCTGGCTCAGCAGAAAAGCCTGAGGGGAGGATCTCCGAGCCGCGCTACCGGTGCAAGCCTTGCGGGGGTCCTTCGTCCGCCGCGGCGGACTCAGGATGACAGAGGGGGTTACGGATACAACAGCTTTAGTATTGCTCTGGTGTCGGGATGACAATCCTGAGGAATATGGCAGGGTGGCCCACGCTTCGAAAATCGCGGAGCGTGGGCACCCGCATTGCTGGATCGCTTTACTTGGCGGCGCTTACGTTATCAACGTGCAGGCTGCCGCTATCTACGGAGCCGCTTACAGTGACGTGCTCGCCGGCGTGTGATTTCAGGGCGTCCTGGTTCGAGACCTTAAGGACCGACTGATCCTTATCATCCACGAAGACCACAGCCTCGCCGCGCTCGACGCACCGTTTGGCGCAGGCGGCGCCTTTCTCATTGGCCATTTTTGCGCCGCATTTGGCATCCATGACCCATCCGGTCATGGTGGCTTTGGGGGAATCCTGAACTGCAAAGGCCAGCCCGGCACACACCGGCAGAAGAAACAACGTGGTGAGGGCGGCAACGGTTTTCTTCATGGGCAATCTCCAGAGGCGCAGGATGCGCTGCAACAGATTACACCCGGTGGGGGGCGGCCGTGGGCTATGGGCAGTCGGGGGGCGGAACGCCCGGGGCTGCAGAGCTTTCTCAGCGGGTGTTCTGGGCGGTGGCGGAGGCCGGCTGGGTTTGGGGCTGAGCTTCGGGCTGAATGAGGACGACTTCGCCGGGGCGGGTGTAATGGAGTTGCTCGCGGGCTTCGCGTTCAATGGCTGCGGGGTTCGTCCTGAGGGCGCGATTATCGCGAACGAGGCGCTCGTTCTCCTGGCGCAGTTCCTCAATGCGCTTCTGCAATGCGCGGTAATCGCCGCGCTTGCGATTGTAAGCCAGCACACCATCAGCGCCCCAGATGGCGACGTAGCCGATCCAGAGGGCGAGGAGAATGACGGCGCCAGTGGCAAGGCGGCGTTTCCACGCGAGCCAGCCGAAAACGGGCTCGCCGGGGACCCGGACAGTCGAACCCTGGCGCTGGAGGCAGCGGCGAATTTGGAATGTCATTCGAAGATCCAGCGCTTTGCGTCAGCGCTCAGTTGGCGCAGCCCTTCGGGGGTTCGCGCCTCGGAATACACGCGAACCACGGGCTCAGTTCCGGAGAGCCGGTAGCAGACCCAGGAACCGTCGTCAAACAGCAGCTTGAGGCCGTCGGTACGCACCACCTCGCAAACCGCCCGGCCAAAGAAATGGGGCAGCGGCCGGCCGGAGGAAACTTCGTCCATTTTTGCAGTGAACTTGTGTTTGACCTCGGGCGTCAAGCGAAAGTTCTCGCGCAAGGGGTAAAAGGAACCAACTTTGCCAAACACGGTGCGCAGTTGAGCGGATATGGACTGGCCACGGCGAGCCACCATTTCGCAGCACAGCAGGCCGGCGACGATGCCGTCCTTTTCAGGGACATGATAGCGAATGCTGAGGCCGGCGCTTTCCTCGCCGCCGATGGCCACGGCGTCGCGCTCGATGAGCTCGCCGACGTATTTGAAGCCGACAGGGGTTTCGTGCAACTCGACGCCGTGATGGCGGGCCAAGGCGTTGATGAGGTTCGTGGTGGCGACGGACTTCGCCACGCCGTTGCGCCAGTTGCGGGTTTCGACCAGGTAATCGAACAGAAGCGCAATGATGTAGTTGGGCTGGATGAAGGTGCCATCGGCATCGACGATGCCAAAGCGGTCGGCATCGCCATCGGTGGCGATGCCGATGTGAGCCTGCATGGCGCGCATGGAGCGGCGAAGGGCGTCGAGCAGGTGATCGTCGGGCTCAGGAGCATGGCCGCCGAACAGGACATCGCGCTGGTCATGCACGGTTTGGACCGCAATACCGTGCTCGCGGAGCAGAGCGTCAGGATAACCGCGGGCCGCGCCCCAGAGAGGATCGAAGGCAACGCGCAGCCCGGCCCGACGAATAACCGGGAGGTCGACGAGTTCGGCGATGCGCTGCAGATAAGGCTGGCGAACGTCGAGCGCGGCGGGGATGCCGGAGGCTTCGACGGCAGGGGGGGCGGGGGCGTTGGCGTTTTCATGGGCGGCAATTTCGGCCTCGATGGCATGCGTGACCTCGGGAAGGGCCGGAGCTCCATTGGGGGTGGAGAATTTGATGCCGTTGTACTCGGGCGGATTGTGCGACGCGGTGAAGTTGATCGCCCCGGCGGCGCCGGTGGAGCGCACAGCGAGGGAGATGGCGGGCGTGGGCGCGGGTTCGGGCACCACGATGGGATTCAGGCCGTAGGCGCGCAGCACGGCGGCTGCCGCGGCAACAAATTGTTCGCCGAGAAAGCGAGGGTCACGCCCCACAAGGATTGCCGCATTGCCTGCAGGATGATTGCGGCGAACGTAGCGGGCAATGCCGCCCACGGCGCGGCGAACGTTTGCGAATGTAAACTCATCCGCCACGATGGCGCGCCAGCCGGAGGTGCCAAACCTGATGGCAGTCATCGGATAGAAATTCTATCCGGTTTACAAGCGGACGCCGCGAGGCTGAAAATTCACAGCGGAGGCTGGGAGACGCGGAGGAAAGCCGTGGGTTCAACGAGGGTACGCGCGGCGAAAACCGCCCGAGGGCGGCCGGCCCCACGCTGGTAAAACGCCATGACCAAGGCACGCATAATCCTTACGACTGCCGGCTCGCGCGCTGAGGCGGAGAAGATTGCGTCAGCGCTGGTCAGCGAGCGGCTGGCTGCATGCGTCAACATCATGGGCCCGGTGGAGTCGCACTACCGGTGGAAGGGCAAGGTGGAGAAAGCGGCCGAGCTCATGCTGCTGGTAAAGACGGCGGCGGCGGTGGCGGCGAAAACCAGTGCGCGCATCCGGGAGCTGCACTCGTATGAGGCGCCCGAGATCGTTGTGCTGCAGATTGATGGGGGAGACAACCTGTACCTGAAGTGGCTGGCGGGGTGCGTCGAGGATAAGGCAAAAGGAAAAAGGCAAAAGGAAAAGGGCAACCGCGCCCTGAAGAGCTGAAAGCTTGAAAGCTCATCCGAGCTTCCGCTTCAGATAACCGGGTTTGGGAGCATTACATCCTACGTAATGCAGGCACAGCTCTGCTGCTTTTTAGGGATAGCGGCTGGTGGTAACATCGTTTGAAAGAAGGGGACACAGTGTATGACCCGCAAAGCAGCCGAGTGGCGCGGGTCTTCTGGTTCAGCGGCGCGTGTTCTGGCGCAGGCGGACCGTTCTGAGCCCCCGCGCGCAGGCAGGGAACCCTTGTCACGGATTTTGATGTCGATTGGGTCTGCGGCCGCCGCCGGTTCGCGCGGCCGGGCGCTTGCGCTGAGTTTCGCCAGGTTTCTCCCGATTCTGGCTTGCACCGCGTTCGCTCTTTTGATTGTGCCGGTGATTGTGCCGGCAGTGGTGGCGGCCCAGGACACGAAGCCGCCGGCAGCTTCCAGCCAGGGACAAACCGCCGGCGGGCAGGCCGCTTCACCTGGATCTTCTGCCGGGGCCCCTCCCGCTACGGCGCCGGCCACTGCGCCGGCCACTGCGCCGGTGGCGGAGCAAGACACGGTTCATGTGGAGCCGCGGGCGCTTTCAAAACCAGAGGCGACCCAGCCTGCGCCGCCGCCCCGGGCGCCCGACGTGCCGGGCATCAAGACACGCACGCGGCCGCTGGTGCGCGATGTGAACCTGGTGCTGGTTCCGGTGACGATTACGGACCCGATGAACCGGCTGGTAACGGGCCTGGAAAAGGAAAACTTCCAGGTGTTCGAAGGCGACAAATCGCAGCCCATCCAGAGCTTCACCAGCGAAGACGCTCCCATCAGCCTGGGAGTGATCTTCGACGTGAGCGGCTCCATGAGCGACAAAATCCAGAAGTCGCGCGATGCAGTAGTGGAATTCTTCAAGACGGCCAATCCCCAGGACGAGTTCTTTATGATCACGTTCTCGGACCAGCCGGAGCTGATTGCGGATTTTACCCGGTCGGTGGAAGAGGTGCAGGACAAGCTGATCACGGTGCAAGCCAAGGGAAGGACGGCGCTGCTCGACGCCATCTACCTGGGCATAGACAAGATGCACAACGCGCACAACCAGAAGAAGGCGCTGCTGATCATCTCCGACGGAGGCGACAACCGCAGCCGCTACACGGAGAGCGAAATTAAATCGCGAGTGCGTGAGGCGGACGTGCAGATTTATGCGATTGGGCTTTTCGACGCGGCGCCACCCACGCCGGAGGAGCGCGAAGGTCCCAGCCTGCTGGCCGACATTACGGAGGTAACCGGAGGCCGCACGTTCACCATCGATAGCGCCTCGGAACTCTCTGATGTGGCTACGAAAATAGGGGTAGAGCTGCGCAACCAATATGTAATCGGTTACCGTCCAATTAACGCAGCGCGCGACGGCAAGTGGCGTAAGATCAAGGTAAAGCTGCTGCCCCCAAAAGGGCTGCCGCCGCTGCATGTTTACGCAAAAACAGGGTATTATGCACCGTCGGAATAAGTTCCCCAGCCAGGTCGCGCTTGCGGTTTTCGTAGTTCTGACAAGCGCGGCAGTGGCGCAATCGTATCCGGCCCCCCAGCAAAACCAGCAAGGACAGGCTGCGGCATCCGCACCGGCCGGCCAGCAGGCGAACCAGCCCGCGCAAGCACAACCGCAAGCCCAGCCGCAGGCGCCGGCGAACCCGCCGGGCAAGAGCGTGGATACCATCCAGATGGCTCCCGGGCAGCAGCCGCAGGAGCCAACGCGGCAGGGCGACACCTTCACTTTCCATAAGGACGTGGAGGAAGTAGTGCTCTACGCCACGGTAGTGGATGACAAGGGCCACATCATCACCGACCTGCCCAAGACCGCGTTCAGCGTGTTTGAAGACGGACAGCCGCGCGAGATCAAGCTGGTGGAACGCAAGGATGTGCCGGTGGCGCTGGGTATCGTGATCGACAACTCGGGCTCGATGCGCGAGAAGCGTGACCGGGTAAACATTGCGGCGCTGGACCTGGTGAAAGCTTCGAACCCGGATGACAAGGTCTTCGTGGTAAATTTCAACGACTCGTACTACCTCGACCAGGATTTTACGGGCAACATACCCATGCTGCGCGAGGCGCTCGACAAGATCGAATCGCGCGGCGGCACCGCGCTTTACGACGCGGTGGTGGCCTCGGCCGACTACCTGGAGAAAAGCTCGTCGCAACTGGAGGCGAGGGACAAGATCCAGAAGAAAGTGCTGTTCGTGGTGACGGACGGCGAAGACAACATGAGCACTGAGACGCTGGAGCAAACGGTGCGCCGGCTCTCAGACCAGAATGGCCCGACGGTGTATACAATCGGCATCCTCGACAAGGAGGACCGCACGCGCAAGGCAAAGCGCGCGCTGCAGGCCCTTGCCGAGCAGACCGGAGGCCTTTCATTTCTGCCCAAGGACGCCACGGAAGTCGATGAGATCGCGCGCACGGTGGCACGCGACATCCGATCGCAGTACGTGATCGTTTTCAAGAAGCCGGCCAACGATACGGCCCCCGGCTACCGCCAGATCAAGGTGATTGCCCGCGCCCCGAATCACAAGAACCTGCAAGTACGAACGCTGAGCGGGTATTACGCAGGGCAGAACCGGGCGAGCCGGTAGGCCGGCGCGAGGCAACGAGTTAGAGCATGTGAAATGTGAAATGTTGAATGTGAAAAGTTTAGAGGCGACCTGCTCTCACATTTCCACATTACACATTACACATTTTTACATTTCAGATAGAGCAACAGGCGTTCCGTTCACCACAGCGCAGGGTGCAGGCCGAGGCCGCGCCCGCACGCAGCAGAAATCTCCGCTTTGAAAGCCGCCGATTCGCCACGCCTATTGACTCTCAGCGCACGGAAAAACGGAGTTCCGTGAGGGTGTGATATTTCTGGCCCGGTTTAAGTTCGGTGGACGGGAAATCAGGATGGTTCGGGGAGTCGGGGAAGTGCTGTGTTTCGAGGCACAACGCCGAGCGATGCCCGTAGACCTTGCCCAGCCTGCCTTTGAGCGTGCCATCGAGGAAGTTGCCGGAATAGAACTGAAGGCCCGGCTGGTCCGTCCACACCTGGAGGACGCGCCCGGTCACCTGTTCATAGACTTCCGCCGCCTGCGCAAACCTTCCATTATTATCGAGTACCCAGTTGTGGTCGTAGCCTTTGCCGCGCTTGAGTTGTTCACTGCCGTCGTTGATGCGCTGACCAATCATGGTTGCGGTGCGGAAATCAAAGGGGGTGCCCTCGACGGCGGCGAGTTCGCCGGTGGGAATGAGCCCGGCATCCACCGGAGTGTACCGGGTGGCATTCAGTTTCAATTGATGGCTGAGAATGTCACCTGCTCCCGAAAGATTGAAATAAGCATGGTTGGTCAGGTTGACAACCGTGTCCTTATCGGTCGCAGCGGTGTACTCGATTCGCAACGTGTTTCGGTGAAGTGTATAGCGAACCGTAGCGGTCAGCGTGCCCGGATAGCCCTGATCTCCGTCGGGGCTGACGTAAGTGAACTCAACGCCATCGTTCAGCGGCTTCGCGGTCCAGACTACCTTGTCGAAGCCCCGCGTTCCGCCATGGAGCGAGTTCTCGCCGTCGTTCCGCGGCAGCGAGTATGTTTTGCCATGGAGCGAGAATTGCCCGCGGGCGATGCGGTTGGCGTAGCGGCCTACGATGGCGCCGAAGTAGGGGTTGTTTTTCTGCAGGT
>JAFAIN010000289.1 GCA_019236695.1 Acidobacteriota bacterium
GGTGCGAATGACGCCGTTTTCGAATAGCCCCACGGCGCATGGAGCATGCGTCTGCTTGGCCACCACGAACGCAATCAGCGGCAGCCGCATGCCGACGAATACGACCTCGCCGTCGCGGATCTCGCGTGCGGCCGCACACACCATCAACTCGGAGAGAGAGAAGGCGCTCACAAGCAACTCCGGAATCGCGGGCCCGGGGGCACGGCTCAAACGTTGATCGCGCTGCGCCGAGGCATGCCGATGGTTTCAAACGGATCCCGCACGCCGGCCCGGGGTGTAATCCAGTTTTTCTCGTTGGCGATCACTTCGAGCAGTTGCTTCTTGTCATCGCTGTTCGGGAGCCACTCGGCAATGCGCTGCCGGTATTCGCCTTCTTCCATCGGCGCTCCGGTTTGGGGATGGAACATCAGGCCGGCCCATTTCCCGATGGAGCGATTGAACTTGATGTCAGGCGTGTAGAGCCGGGGTGTGCCTTCCGGCAGCGTGTTGTTGAACCGCTCAATCAGGCCCGCGACCTCATCGTGATAAAGCTTGCGATTGTAGTCGTTCACGTCATCGAGATCGGGCTGGGTGGCGTTCTTCAACTCATCGTAGCGGCCTTTCAGCCCCCATACGTAGGCCCAATGCGCGGAAGACGAATGGTCGGTTCCAAACAGGTCGTGCGACTCGGAAATCCACTTGTTCAGGTACTTCTGGATGAGCCACACCGGAATTTTGCCGGCTTCCACGATCCGGCGAATGCCGGTGTCGCCCGTTCCCATATGGAATGCCTCCTCCTTGAGCATGTAACTCATGGATCGGCCGAGCGGGGCGAAGCCGGAGTATTTCAGCATCTGCAACTGGAATTTGCCGTCGCGATCGACGAAATCCGTATAGGCGAAAAAATCCATCCAGTTGTCCACGTTTTCGTTGAAAGCGTTGAGCAGGCGCTTATTTTCGAATGCCCGGCGCTCGAGCATTTTTTGCGCCTCCACTCTGCCGGTTGTGCCGAAATGCTCAATCAGCAGTGCGCACATTTGCCAGCCGTGGCGCATCTCCTCGATCATGACGCGAATGATGGCGCGGCGATCCCAGTCGGTGGGAGCGGAATCCAGCAGGAAACGCTGCTGCTCGACGGAGGCAAATTCAGTGTCGCCCTGGTACACGATCATGTTCATCAGCGCATCGCGCATGTTCTGAGTGGGAATCTGGCGCACGCTTTCCCATTTGCGCCGCCCCTTGTAATACCCGAACTGGATTTCATCGGTCTCAATGGCGCCGTAGAGGGTTTCG
Source organism: Acidobacteriota bacterium (assembly GCA_019236695.1). Taxonomy (GTDB): domain Bacteria; phylum Acidobacteriota; class Terriglobia; order Terriglobales; family Acidobacteriaceae; genus JAFAIN01. The sequence goes on from JAFAIN010000289.1 coordinate 1,273, forward strand.
AACTTGAAATCCTGAACTTCCTGAGGATTGACGCCAATCTCTTTTCGCCACTCCTCGAACAAGCCTACCCAGTCGGAAAACGTGCCGATCTTCATCACCTTGCCTGGCATGATTGGCTCCTGATTGCGGATCTAAAACAACGAAACGCCGGCGGCGGCCCGGCCGGACGTCACAACTGCATCCAAACGCTCTTCAGCTCCGTGTAATGCTCCAGCGCCTGCGCGCCCAGTTCGCGGCCAAAGCCCGACTGCTTATAGCCGCCGAAGGGCAGCGCCACATCGTAAAGGTTGTAGGCGTTCACCCAAACCGTTCCGGCCTTCAGCCGCTTTACGATGGCATGAGCTTTTTTTACATCGCTGGTCCAGACGGCCGCCGCCAGCCCATAGATATTTTGATTCGCTATGTCGGCGGCTTGCTCCACATCTTCGAAAGGAATGGCGGCCAGCACAGGGCCAAAGATCTCCTCCTGCGCAATCTTCATGTGGTTGCTCACGCCATCGAAAATCGTGGGCTCGAGGAAGCAGCCCTTTCCGCCGTCGAGCGATACCCGGTTTCCTCCGGCTACGAGCTGCGCACCCTCAGCTTTGCCGGCCTCGATGTACGCCATTACGGTATTCAACTGCTGTTCGCTGACGATGGCGCCCAGGCGGGTTTTCGGGTCGAGCGGATCGCCGGGCTTCAGTTTTCTGGTTCGCTCCACCAGCCGACCCAGAAACTCGTCATGGATCTTCCTCTCCACCAGCAGGCGCGATCCGGCCGCGCATACTTCTCCCTTACCGTAAAAGATTCCGGTGCTTGCGCCCTTGACGGCTTCATCCAGATTGGCGTCAGCCAGCACGATATTCGGCGACTTGCCGCCCAACTCGAGGGTCACCCGCTTGACCGTATCGGCAGCATTGCGCATTACTTCCTTCCCGACCGCGGTCGAGCCGGTGAACGCGACCTTATCCACCCCCGGATGCTTTACCAGGCCCATTCCCGCCTCGGCGCCCGGTCCGGGCAGGATGTTCACCACCCCGGGAGGCATTCCGGCCTCGATCATCAATTCGCCAACCCGCAAAGCCGAAAGGGAAGTCTGCGATGCCGGCTTCCAGATCACGGTGTTGCCCGCGGCCAGCGCCGGCCCGAGCTTCCAGCTTGCCAGCAACAGCGGGAAATTCCAGGGAACAATGGCTGCCACCACGCCCAGGGGTTCACGCAGGGTATAGGTGAACGCATTGGGCCGCGAGTTGATGGTGTCGCCGCAGATCTTCGTGGCCCAGCCGGCGTAATAGCGGAACACTTCGACCACAGTGGGCAAATCGACGTAACGCGATTCGAATATGGGCTTACCGTTGTCGAGGGTCTCGATTTCTGCGACCTCGTCAATGTTGCGCTCAATGAGGTCGGCAACTCGCCACAGCAGCTTGCCTCGGTCGGCAGCGGTCATTTTCTGCCATGCGCCGTTGGGATCATCAAACGCCCTGCGCGCCGAGCGGACTGCGCGGTCCACGTCATCGGCGGTTGCGGACGCCACCTGCGTCAACACCTCACCCGTGGCAGGATTAATGGTGTCAAACGTGCGCCCTCCCGAAGCCTCAACCCATTCGCCGTGAATCAGCAACTTCCCGGGCGCAATCTTCGCTCGTGTGGCTGCCAGCATCCTGCTCCCTCTCGTTCCCGACCGAAATGAAATAGGCCGTACTGCGGCGGCCCGAAGCCGGCTTTCATGAAGCCGGGGCGTTTACCTTGCCTTAAACTCGGCGGGGCGCTTTTCAACGTAAGCCTTCAACCCCTCCTTGGCGTCTTCGCTGGTAAACAGCAACTGCTGGTTTTCGCGCTCCAATGCCAGCGCCGCTTCCAACGGAATTTCCCAACCCGATTGCACGGCGCGCTTGATGCGGCCCACCGCCCGGCTGGCCTTGTTCGGGGGCGTGAACTGACGGGCGTAATCCATCACCTGTTCCATGAAGTTCTCGCGGTCAAAAATGTCGTTCACAATGCCGAGTTCCTGGGCTTCTTCGAAGCTGAAAGTGTTTCCCGTGACCATCAACTCGATTGCCCTGGACTTGCCAATGAGCCGCGACAGCCGCTGCGTTCCGCCCGTTCCGGGGAGCACGCCGAGATTGATTTCCGGAAGGCCGATTTTGCCGGCATCGCGCCGGGCGAGCCGCAGGTCGGCCGCCATGGCGATTTCCAGGCCTCCCCCAACGGTGTGGCCATTCAGCGCCGCGATTACCAGCTTGGGCGTGTGCTCCAGGCGAAGCAGCATCTCATTTGCGTGCAGGCAGAAGTAGTACTTGAAAGTCGGGTCGCTGGTGGCCAGCATGCGGATGTTTGCTCCGGCTGAAAAGAACTTATCGCCCGCACCGGTAAGCACGATGACGTGGGCGCCGTTGTCCATGCGCGCTCGCAGAATGGCGTCATCGAGTTCCCGGTTCATCTCATAGGTGTAGGTATTCGCCGGCGGATCGTCCATCGTGATCACCGCCACGCCGTCGATCAGTTCGTAACGAACCAAATGCCTGGTCTGCTCCGCGGTGTCTGTCGTGGTTGCCATGCAATTCGCTCCTTCAACGCTGAATAACTGTTTGGCGCGCCAACCGGATGCCCCAGCCACGCTCCTCCAACCTTCTAGAATACCGTGCCGGGGCGCGCCGCGACACCGCCGGCGGCGAGTTTGTTCCGGAACTCGCCGCGCAGCCCGGGTGTCCATTCCTCCAGGACGGTTCTGAGGAGGCTTGCGATGGCAATGGCGGCGGGCAGGGCCGGGCCTTCAGCGGAAATGAACGTCACCCCCATGATCGACATTCTGCTGGTGCTGATCATCATTTTCATGATGATTCAATCTCACAATCGTGGTGAAGAAGCGCTCATACCGCGGCCACCGGCCGGCAACGCTGCAGAACCGGTTCAACGGACCGTGGTTCTCGAGCTGCGTGCCGGCGCCGGGCCCAACCCATCGCTGCGCCTAAACCAGCAGCCCGTTTCCTGGCCTGAGTTGCAGAACAGGCTGACGGAGATTTACAAATCGCGCTCCGAGAGAGTCCTCTTTATCCAAGCCGACCAGGCGCTGGATTTCGCACCCGTTGCAGATGCCATTGATATCGCACACTCCGCATATCCGGACATCAAAGTGGGTTTGATTACGGCAGCCCCTGGTTCCGGAGCGTAGTCCCTGGGATTGTGTCGGCTGGTGCCCCCGGGGAATCATGGCGATTACGCCAAATCGTGCCATTTTTACCATTCAGCATGAACGATGGCCTAGAATGCCTAAAGCCGGTCGGTGAATCTGCGTGGTTGCAGGCATCTTTTTGGGCCGATTCTGAAACCAAGTTAGTGCTGCGCACGCCGACACGCTTATACTCACACCGCGTCTTCTGCGGCGGGAAGCCACCCGGGGGGACAACATGAAAGCCATCCTGTTCGTTGACGACCACGAGGTCCTCGCCCGCCTGAGCTGCGAGATACTCGAAATGCAGGGCTATCGCGCAGTTTCTGCCTACAACGCGGCGGAGGCGCTGCAGAAATTCGAGCAGGAGAATTTCGATATCCTGGTGACCGACTTCCGCATGGAAGGCATGAACGGGCTCGAGTTGGCGCGCCGTATCCGGGCCAAAAAGCCCGAGGTCCCGGTGATCATCGTTACCGGCTATGGCCCGGTGGACGGCGGCAAAGACGTAAACGCCTGCCTGCAGAAAGAAGAATTGTTCCCCGCTCTCCTCGACAAGATCAAACTTTTCCTGGGCGAGGCTGAGAACGCTCCCCGGCACCAACCGGGGTCGGTACCTCCCCGCCGGGACGCCGAGACTCTCAGGACCAATTCCAACTGAGCAGCCCTGACCGGAAATTTGAATCGCTCCGCAACTCGCCCGAATCCAACGATTTTTGCGTAGCCCATGGGTCCGTCCGGGAGGACGCAAGGGGTGGCGCTGCCCGTTACAGTCTCACGGATTTGGCGTATGAAGATCGGAATCACCTGCTATCCCACCTACGGCGGTTCGGGCGTGGTGGCCACCGAGATCGGGCTCGAGCTCGCGGACCGGGGCCATGAGATCCACTTCATCTCGTACTCCCAGCCCATCCGGTTGACCAGCGCCCGGCCCAACGTCCACTACCACGAGGTGGAGGTTTCGCAGTATCCGCTGTTCGATTACCCGCCATACGACCTGGCGCTGGCATCGCGCATGGCTGAAGTAGCGGATATCTATGCGCTCGATCTTCTGCATGTGCATTACGCCATTCCGCACTCGGTGAGCGCGCTGCTTGCGCGGCAGATGCTGGCGAATGGAAACAACGGCCGCCGGCTTCCATTTGTCACTACCCTGCACGGCACCGACATCACTCTGGTTGGCCTCGATCGCTCGTATCTTCCAATCACGAAGTTTTCCATTGAGCACAGCGACGGCGTCACGGCTATTTCGAACTACCTGCGCGATCGCACCGTGCAGGAATTCGAGATTCGACGCTCTATCCGGGTGATTTACAACTTTGTGAACTGCAAGCATTACCGCCGGCGCGAAAATGCCGAACTGCGCAGCGAATTCGCCGAGCCGGAGGAGCGCATCCTGGTGCATCTTTCGAATTTCCGGCCGGTGAAGCGCGTGCCCGATGTAATCGAAGTCTTTGACCGCGTGCGCAAGCAACTGCCGGCGCGGCTGCTGATGATCGGTGACGGCCCTGACCGTCCCGCGGCCGAGTGGATGGCCAAGCGCAAAGGGCTGCGCGACCGCGTAATCTTCCTGGGCAAGCAGGAGCGGGTAGCCGATAAGCTTGGCATCGCTGACCTCATGCTGCTGCCCAGCGAGCTTGAGTCGTTTGGCCTGGCTGCGCTCGAAGCCATGGCCTGCGAAGTCCCAACGGTGGCTACCCGCGTGGGCGGACTGCCGGAAGTGGTGGAGCACGGCGAAACCGGCTACCTGGCTCATGTGGGCGATGTGGAAGATATGGCGCGCTGCGCGGTTGAGATCCTGCGCGATGAGGATCGCCTGCGTGCCATGGGCCGCCGCGCTCGCCACTCCGCGGAAGAGAAGTTCGGAGCGGAGAAGATCATTCCGCAGTACGAAGCCTTCTACCAGGAAATGATCGCGGGGAGATAATTTGTCCCACTCAAGCCTGCTTTGGCGTGAGTGGGACAGTGCACCGGCGATATGCGGGGGTCTTTACTGATGATCGTGATCGTGGTCATGATCGCGGTCGCGATCCATGTCAGCATGTTTGTGGCGCCAGTTCCAGTAGGCGCGCTGCTGGCTGGCATTCAACTGGTTGAAATCGCGATACTGCTCATGCCGCCCATCGAGCCAGCGGCGGTAGGCGTGGTCCTCGTTTTCGTCCCAGTTGTGATAATCGCGATGGGCGCGATCGTAGACTCGGTCCTTGCGGTCCCTGTCGTGGTCTTTGTCGTGATCGCGGTCCTGCGCGAGCGCGCCGCAGGGAGCCATCAGTGCGCCCATGATAAGCACCGAACCGAAATACTTCAGACTCGCTTTCATTCCCAAGCATCCTTTCGGAGCACACGTGTGCTCCCATGCAATTTTGAGGCCTGTTACTGAGAATGCGATCCTGCAGATCGCAGTTGCCTGCGATTTCGATCGCGTGGGCCCAAGCCGCGACTACCTGGGCGGCGGGACATTCGGCCTTGGTTGCGGCGTGCGCGGCGGGTAGGACAGCGCCGTGCCCTGGAACAGCGCCACGCAAGGCTCGAGCCGCTTCTGGCCGTCGTTAACACAGAAGCGGCTGGGCCGATCGGCCGGGCCGCTCCACAGCGTAACGCCAGCATAGGCGCCATCCTTGCGGAGGATGTAGTAATTCATGCCCACGTAGCGAATCTTCTTTTCGTCATTGTTGAAATTGCGCGCAATGCGCTTCAGGGCATCGAGGCCCGCCTCCTGAGGGCTCATCCCCTTACGCATGTTCTCAACAATGGTGTGTGCGCCCGCGACCCGAATGTTCTCTTCTCCGGAGCCGGTTGCGCCCGCCGAGCCCACGTCCTGATCCGTATAACAGCCTGCGCCGATAATAGGCGTATCGCCGCAACGCCCGGGCAGCTTCCAGGCGAGCCCGCTGGTGGTCGTCATCCCTGAAATTTCGTCTTTTTCGTTCAGAGCGGAGCAGTGAATCGTTCCGTGTGGGGGATGCAGCGCCTGCTCAATGGCGATTTGGCGATATTCGGGCTCAATGCCGAGCCTGGCCGCAAGCTCGTCGAGGCGTCGCAGAATTTCATCATGCAACGCAGCCTCGGGCGCTTCGCCCTTCGCGTCAGGTTGCCAGGAAGGATCGTCGAGCCCCGGCCCCCACCAGTCCTGATTCGAGTGCATTTCCTTCCACAGCATCCACGTCTTGCGCGAGCGCTCGGTAAGCAGGTTCATTTTTTCAAATCCCATGGCATAGCCGAAGCGTTCTGCGCCTTCGCCAACCAGCATCACATGCCCGGTATGGTTCATCACGGCCTGGGCCAGCAGGGCAACATTCTTAATATTGCGCACGCCTCCAACAGCACCGGCGCGGCGCGTAGGACCGTGCATGCAACTGGAATCCAGTTCGACCACGCCTTCTTCGTTGGGCAGGCCGCCGTATCCCACGCTGCTGTCGTTCGGATCGTCCTCCTGCACTTTGCCTACCGCAATGGCAGCGTCGAGCGTGTCTTTGCCCTCGCGCAGCATCTGGTATCCAAGGTCGCTGCCGTTCCAGCCGTTGGCGCTGGAAATCAGCATCGGCGGCTTGCCTGTCCCGAAGCCCTTGCCTGTGGTTTGCACCGGCGGGCGCGCCGCCGCTGATTGTTGCGCCAGGGCGCGGGCGCGCGCGGCCAGCGATGCCATGGCCGAGGTGACGATGAAATCGCGACGTGAGAATTCCATGCAGTCCTCCGAGCTTTCCTTGTTGTCCCGGCGCCCTTTGCGGCTGGTTGTGTCGCAAGGAAAGCGCTCACGAAATATACAAAAAGCGCAGCCGGAGCGGAAAGCATTATTCCGGCAAGGGGCGTCCCCGGGTTTCGCGAGCCAGCGGCAGCAGCGCCAGCCCGAAAAGGAATGCAACGGAGGTAAGCGCGATGGGAACACCCAGCGTGTGAAAGCGTGAGATCATCCAGCCCACAAGGAACGTGATCCCCGCTCCGGCAAACCGGCCCACCGAGGTGGCAAAAGCGAATCCGCTGGCCCGGCACGAAGTAGGGAACTGCTCCGGCAGCCACAGTGTGAACACGGCAAAGCTGGCGCCGCCCACTCCGAGAAAAAACAGGCACACCGTAAACCAGAGCAACGCATGGTGCGGCAGGTAGAAGCAGTAGCCGAACGCCAGCGGAATGAAGATCATCATCAGCAGGAAATAGAAAGCCACGGATCCGCGCCGCCCCCAACGATCGGCCATCGCGGGGAGCAGCAGGCAGCCGATTATCGTTGCAACCGCCAGCAGCATGGTTGCATAGGAGGCAATTTCGCCGGTGGCCGCCATCCCCTCGCGCACGGCGAGAATGCTTACGGATGCCGGCACATAAACGGATCCTGCCCAAAGACCCACAATTGCCACCAGGAGCAGGGAGCTGCTCACCAGAGTTCGCGATCGGAGGGCAGGGGAGAAGAGTTCGCGCAACCCGTCTTCGCGCAGGGCGCCCGGGCCTGCACGATTGCCCCGGCGCCGCCAGCGTTCCGGTTCCTTCAGTCCCCGCCGCAGCAGCGCCAGGAACAGCGCAGGGGTTCCGCCAAGAGCGAACATGGCACGCCATCCAAAACGCATGCCGATGGTGTAATTGGCTGCAGCAGCGATGAGGATTCCGACGTAGTAGCCGGTGTGCATCAGGGCTGCGCCCCAAACCCTCAGCCTCTCCGGCCACTCCTCGGCCACGAGGGTTCCGCCCATCGCCCACTCGCCGCCGATACCCATTCCCGCGAGCAGGCGGAACAGTGCAAGCTGCCACACATTGCCCGCTGTCGCTCCTGCAAACGTGAATGCCGAATACCAGAAAACCGTCAGCATCAGCGTGCGCACGCGCCCAAATCGATCGGCGACCGGACCCCAGACGAACGCGCAGCCCCAGCCAACGAGAAAAAGCGCGAATAAAAGGCCCCCATACTTGCCAAGTTCATCCGTGGTGGCGCTCACACCTGAGCGGGGCAGCAGTTCGCGAAGCGCCGGGAGCATAACCAGGGCATAAATGAAGGAATCCATGCCATCCAGTGCCCAACCGGCCCACGCCGCCCAGAATCCGCGCTTCTGGTTGCTCGTGAGCGGCAGGGGAACGGGAGTGGAAGCGGAATTCGGCATCACCGGAAAAATGGAAAGACTACGTCATGCGCTCCGGTTCACCAAACAATTCAGCCTCAAGCTCCAGCCACACCTTGCCACCGGTTATGGCACAACCTAGAATCGCGCGGTGAATTCACGGCGCGACTTCATCAAAGCGCTCTGGGCGGGCGCGCTTGCCGCCGGGGCCGCCGGACGGCCGCTCTTTGGCCATGGTGTGCCCGCCCGCCGCCCGAACATCGTTTTTTTCTTCCCCGATCAGGTTCCGGCTCACGAACTCGGCGCCTTCGGCGGCCAGAATATCGCCACTCCCAACATGGACCGGCTGGCCGCGGAAGGCACCAGCTTTTCCAATGCCCTCTCCACATGCCCGCTTTGCGCTCCCTATCGCAGCATGCTCCTTTCCGGCTTGTATCCCACGCACAGCGGAATGCTCATTAACTGGCTGGAATCCAATCCCGGGGACCCATCCCTGGCGAAAACCCTCGCAGCAGCAGGATATTTCACGGCATACGTCGGGAAATGGCATCTCAATGCCGGCAAGATGAAGCGTAACGGGCTCATCATGAGCGAGGAGGTGCGCGAGCTTGAGTCGGCGGGCGATTATTCGCATCGGCCGGCAGCCGAAACTGCATACGTTCGGCGGCATCCTGAATCGGAGTTTGTTCCTCCCGGGCCGGCACGCCGGGGATTCCAGCATTGGGCAGCGTTCAATTTCCACACGGAATACAAGCATGCGTTTTACTACCGCGACACGGGGGAACGGCTGTGGATGCCTGACTATGAGCCGCAGAGCGAAGTCGCCATGGCAATTGATTTCATGCGGCAGGCATTATCGGTGGGGCAGCCGTTCTTTATCGTGATTTCGCCGCACCCGCCCCACCAGCCTTGGAATGCGGAATCGGCTCCCGCGGAATTTGTTCCTCGCGTACGGCGCGAATTGGTCCGCCGGCCGAATGTGCCGGCAAACGGGCCACCCGGCGCCGGCGAGCCCCGGTACTACTACGCCATGCTGGGCGCCGTGGATGCCGCTTTCGGGAAGCTGCTGGCCTTTCTGGATTCGTCCGGTCTCGCGCAGGATACGCTTGTCGTTGTGACGTCCGATCACGGCGAAATGATGGGCAGCCACGGAAAGTGGGAAAAGATGGCGCCCTACGAGGAGGCTGTGCGCATTCCCCTGATATTCCGCTGGCCGGGCTGCGTGCCTCCGCGCGCCACATCCGACGTGCTGTTCACGCCCATGGACCACCACGCCACTCTTTCGGCTCTTGCCGCAGCCAGAACGCCCTCTGGCATGGATGGCCGCGATCTCAGTGTGGCCGTTCAGGGCGCGCCGCAAGGACTGGGACGGGAGGCCGTGTTGATTGCGAATTACTCGTCGCACTGGGACTATTTCCACTCTGAGTGGCCGTGGCCCGAATGGCGAGGCGTTCGCACCCGCCGCTACACTTACGTGAAATGGTTTTCCGGGAAAGAGGAATTGTTTGACAATGCTGCCGATCCCTACCAAATGGAAAACCTTGCCGCCTCGAATCTGGCGGAGCGGAATCGATTTCGCGAAATCCTGCGGGTGCTGCTGGCGGAGGCGCACGATTCGTTCATGGCAGGGCCCGCATATGCTGCATGGTATGACGCGGAGCGCAATATCGTTCGCACCGGCCGTGGTCTGGTTCGGCAGAGAACGTAGCGCCGAGGGAGGTTTGGGGAACCAATTCGGGCCTTGCTGCGTACTGCTGTGCAGGTTGACCGCAAGGCCCCGAATGGAGGGCGTAAGCTATGCTGCTGTTTGTGCCATTCTTCGGATTCGGGTTTGTACTCTACTTTCTCCCCGCTATCGTTGCCTTCGCGCGCGGCAAGGGTGACGCGCTGGCCATTCTGGCGCTGAACTTCTTTCTTGGCTGGACCGCCATCGGATGGGTCATCGCATTGATTTGGGCATTGAAGGCTGACGTTCCGGTCATGGTTCGGCGGCCATATTAGCCATTTTCAGGCGCTCACCGGAGCAACTGCAGGGGCGTGTGATCACCACCCTCGAGTGCAGCGACTGCGGTTGGTTTTTCAGCCTGAAACCCCGCGTGCTTTAATGGGCAGCATGCCTTCTGATCCGCGCCCGCTGATGCGGGCCATCGAGCCGCGCCTGCCGGAGATGATTGCCACTGTTCGCGAACTGGTGGAGATAGAGTCACCCAGCTTCAGCAAGGCTGCAGTCGATAAGCTCGGCCGCGTGCTGGCGAGCAGGTTTGAAGCCCAGGGCGGCCGGGTTCGCTTCCATCGAGCCGTAAAGTTCGGCGATCACATCCAGGTTGATTTTGCCGGGGGAAGAGGCAGGCCTGTGATGCTGCTGGGCCACCACGACACCGTCTATGACGAAGGGACGCTTCACTCGATGCCCTTCCGCGCCACCCGTGACCGCCTTTTCGGCCCGGGCACGCTCGATATGAAGACCGGCATCGTGATGATGATGTTTGCGATTCGTGCGCTGAACGAAACCGCCGGCGCCCTGCCCCGGCCGGTACTCGTGCTGCTGAACACCGATGAAGAAGTGGGCAGCGAATCGTCGCGCCCAACTACCGAGAAGCTGGCCCGGAAGGCGGAAGCCGTCTTCGTCCTCGAGCCGGCGCAGGGCCCGCAAGCGGCGCTGAAAACAGCTCGTAAAGGCGTGGGCGATTTCCACGTGAAGGTAACGGGACGCGCGGCTCACTCCGGCGTCGACTTCCAAGAAGGGCAGAGCGCGATTCTCGAGCTGGCCCGCCAGATTGAGCGCATCGCCGGATTCACCGAGTTGAAGCGCGGCCTTACCGTAAATGTGGGCGTCGTTCGCGGAGGCACGCGCACCAATGTGGTGGCCGCCGAAGCAGTGGCCGATGTGGACGTGCGCATTTCCAAGGCGCAGGATGCGGCACGCATCGAAAAAAAGTTCCGCTCCCTGCGGCCTCTAAACCGGCAGTGCCAGCTCGAGATTCGCGGCGGCCTGAATCGCCCGCCCATGGAGAGAACTCGCGCCGTGGCGGCTCTATTTGCCAGCGCGAAGAACATTGCAGCCGAACTTGGCTGGCGGCTGGAAGAAGCATCAACCGGCGGCGGCTCTGATGGCAACTTTACTGCGGCGCTCGGAGTGCCGACACTCGACGGCATGGGTGCGGCCGGCGAGGGTGCACATTCGCGAGATGAATCGGTCGTAGTGGCCGAAGTGCCCCGCCGCACCGCGCTGCTCGCAGCCATGATTTCGCACCTTTGACTTCTTCGCCCTATGTGCCCTCGGAACGCCTCAGCGTCCAACTCAGCAGGTAGAGAGCGCCCGGCACGGCGGCAAACAAGATGACGCCTTGCCGGTGCAGACCGGCTACTGCCACAAACAGCGCCAGAAAGAAGAGGGAGATGACGGCGCCATGGAATTCCCGAACCCAGCCCAGCAGCATCCCAGCAAGCGAAAGGGCCAGCAGGATAAACGCCGCCCAGACGCGCAACCCGGAAGGGAACGGTCCACGTCTCGAAGCGATTTCACCGACAGCAATGGAAAAGAAAGTCACCGGAACCATCACACCCATGAAGCGGGCGGCCCAGCGAGCGGCCTCGGCGGTGCGGTCTTTCATATCGTGATGTAACAAAAGTGTAAAAACTTTGTAACATGAATTTACCATTTGTCAGGTCTTGTACGCAGTGACCCCAGTCACCTCCGATCGTGAGCGCCGAAAAGGTCCACCCGGCAGCCGGGGTTTCGGGAGCACCATAGCTTCCTCCGGCGCGCGAAAGCTGTAGGAACCTGCCTCCGTTTCGCCTATAATCCATACATATACAAAGGGGGAACTATGGGTGAAGGTCTGTTCCAGCCGATGCACCTGCTGATAATTCTGGTCATTTGCCTGCTGATTTTTGGTCCAAGCAAGCTTTCGGGGCTGGGCAAGGGTTTGGGAGAGGGTATCCGCAATTTCAAGAACGCCATGCGCGACGGAGAAAGCCCGAGCAATCCCGACCAGAAGAAGTAGCGCGAATTCGTTGAAAACGCGAAGCGACAGGAAAAACCAGGTCGGCAGGTCATAACTGTTTTCCGCCGCCATTTTTCAGCATCCTGTACACTCGGCCCACCGGCAATCCCACCACGTTGAAATAGCAGCCCTCGATATATGAGATCCAGCGGGACGCGATTCCCTGAATTGCGTAAGCACCGGCTTTGTCCATGGGTTCGCCGGTGGCGATGTAGTTCTCGATATCTGATTCGCTGATTGTATCCATCCGCACGCGTGTGATTTCATGCTCCAACCGCTCCGGCGCTCCGGCGATTACGCAAACGCCGGTGATCACTTGGTGGGTACGGCCGCTCAACAGTCGGAGCATGCGGGCCGCATCCGCGGCATCGCGCGGTTTCTCCAGCAGTTGGCGATCAAGGACCACAGTTGTATCGGCTGCCAGAACGGTGTTGTGGGGAAACAGGGCTGCGACGGCCTGCGCCTTGCTCCGGGCCAGGCGCTCGACATATCGCGCCGGTTCCTCGCCCGGGAGCGGATATTCCGGGACATGAGCAGGCGCCACGCGGAATTCGAAGCCAGCATTGCGCAGCAATTCGGCGCGTCGCGGCGAGGCCGAAGCAAGTATGAGCATGGCAAGATTTCGAAGCATCCCGGAAATCCCGGGGCTCGTCACATCCTATTCCATGCTTGGCGCACAGCGAATCGATGGAAAAAAAGTCGAAATCCGTGTATGGGCGCCTCGCGCCCGGCGCTTGCGCGCTGTGCTGGCGGATTCCTCTGAAGTCGCCGTGATGACCGGCGCAGCCGGCCTGTTCAAAGCGGTTGTGCCGGCCAGCTCCGGTTCCGGATATCTGCTGGCGCTGGATGACCACAAGCCGGTGCCTGATCCTGTATCGCGCTTTCTTCCTGAAGGCGTACACGGGCCCACAGAGGTTATGGATCCCGATGCCTGGGAATGGCATGACAGCGGCTGGCGCGGGCTGCCGCGCACCGAGTACATCATTTACGAACTCCACATCGGCACGTTTACGCCCGCCGGGACATTCGATGCGACCGTGGACAAGCTGCCATACCTGAAAAGCCTGGGAATCACGGTCATCGAGCTCATGCCGGTCAGCGCCTTCCCCGGGGAGCGCAATTGGGGCTACGACGGGGTCTCGCTCTATGCGGTTCAGGCCGGCTACGGCGGCCCGGCCGGCCTCAAACGCCTGGTGGATGCGGCGCATCAGGCCGGGCTGGCCGTCATTCTCGACGTGGTGTACAACCACTTTGGCAATGAGGGCAACTACCTGCGCCTGTTTGGGCCGTATTTCACCGACCGGTACCGCACTCCGTGGGGCGATGCCGTGAATTATGACCAGCCGGGATGCGAGCATGTGCGGCGCTTCATTGTAGAGAACGCGCTCTACTGGATTCGCGAATATCACCTGGATGGCCTGCGGCTCGACGCAGTGCAGACCATCCATGACGATTCGCCGCGGCACATCGTGGCCGAAATAAGGGATGAAGTTGAGGCGCTGGCGCACAACCTCGGGCGCGAGGTTTGCATGATCGCCGAAACCGATGAAAATGACGCCCGCTATACGCGCCCGGGAAGTGGCGGCTACGGAATCGATGCGGTATGGAGTGACGATTTTCACCATGCCTTCCACGCCTTCCTTACGGGCGAGAACAAGGGTTACTACCAGGATTTCGGCAGTCCAAAGCAGATTGCGCGGGCGCTGAATGAAGGCTTCGTGTTCCAGGGAGAGCACTTCGGGTTCTGGAATGGCCCCCGTGGCGGCTCGGCCGCCGAAATGACCCTTCCCGAGCACGTAATCTGCCTCCAGAACCACGACCAGGTGGGGAACCGGGCAACCGGCGAGCGGCTGAATCACCTCGTACCGCCCGCAAGGCTTTACGCGCCCGCCGCCTTTCTTCTACTGGCGCCGCATACGCCGCTCATTTTCATGGGCCAGGAATACGATGAGCCTGCGCCTTTCCAGTTCTTCACCAGCTACAGCGATCCAGCGCTGCAGGAGGCGGTGCGAAAAGGCCGCCGTGAGGAATTCAAGGACTTCGGATGGGAGGAAGTGCCGGATCCCCAGGATCCGGCCACCTTCCGGCGCTCGAAGCTGAACTGGGACCTGGCGATGGACGCACACAACCCAATGGCCGAGTGGTATCGAAGCCTGATCGCGCTGCGCAAGCGCCTGGTTGTGCCGGGTTCGCGGACCTGCCGCGCGGAGTGGCATGCGGACGGAGTTCTTACGATGCAGGTTCCTGCCGAGGGTCCTCGCCTCTTTGTGGCCGCTACCCTTGAGCCATCGGCTGCTCAACCTTCGCTCGAGAAGTATCTTCCCCTGGGAGGCGATTGGGGGCAGGCGCTCAGCCGCGAGGCAGGTGGTTTCGCTGTGGAGGTGTGGGAGAGAAGTACTTAGCTGCCGCCGATCAGCCGATTCTTTCGCTCTCTCGTCTCAGCCTGCGTGACTCGGCAAGCAGGGCCATGCTGCGCATGATGTTCTGGAAGGTGACAATGCCGACCAACCGGTCATCTTCCACAACCGGAATGAGCTGGTTTCCCGTAATCCTGCGGAACACGTTGCCGAGCGACTCCTGGCGGTTGGCCGCCTGGTACACCTTGTTCATCACCGATTGCACGTAGCCGTTGCCGTTGCTGCGCAGGGCGCGCGTGATGCTGTGGCGTGAGATTGTGCCGACCATGTCGGCGCCGCGCACGACCGGAAAATCGTCCTGCAGCGTATGCAGCGCCTTGGTAAGTGCATCCTGCAGCGTATCGGCCGGCGAGAGCACGGAGAACTCAGTCAGCATGACCTCTTCCAGCCGCACGGTCTCCAGCACTGCCTGGAACATCAGGTTCTGCTCCTCAAACTGCACAGCAACAAACAGGAACACGCCGCCAAGCAGCATCCAGGAGCTCCAGAATCCGCCCAGCATCAGCGCGATGCTGAACCCTTGGGCGATAGCCACCGCCCGCGTGCCTGCGACTTCGGCCGGCATGAAGCGGAGGAACACGGCTCGCAGAATGCGGCCGCCATCGAGCGGGTAAGCCGGCAGCAGGTTGAACACAGCCAGCGCGGCGTTGATCCAGAAGAAGCTGCGCAGCAGGTCTGCAGAGGCAACCAGCGGGCGCTGCAGCAGCCGGCCACCCTCAACCGCAACCAGGCAGGCGGCAATCGCGCTGAGCATTGCCGAGAACAGAGGCCCCGCGGCGGCGACGCGGATTTCGCGGCGCCAGCGGGGCGCGCGTCCTTCTTCCGCTGCCGGCTGCAGCACCAGGTTGATCGCGCCAAACGGAAACAGCAGCACCGCCCGCGGGGCAAGCTCGGAAAAATGCGCCACTACCAGATGCGCCATTTCGTGCGCGATGACGGAAGCAAGCAGCAGCGCTGCCAGCTCCGCGCCGCGAGCCACGAAGTCCACTCCCTGCTGCGCCTCCGCCAGCCAGACGTAGAGCAGCAGTATGAGAAACGTAAAATGCAGGCGGAAATCGGCACCCAGCAGCCGCCCGATCGGAAATGACCATGTGCGCATCTGCTCTGATTCTAATTGCTCGGCGGGGCGCGCGCCGGCCCAAGGCGGGTGTGAAACCTGGGGTGACCAGCAGGCACGAAGGTGCACTGCCGGTTCAATGCGACTGGTGATTCAGATATAATCAACGCAGCCGAGCGGGAGTAACTCAGCGGTAGAGTGCGACCTTGCCAAGGTCGAAGTCGCGGGTTCAAATCCCGTCTCCCGCTCCAGATTTGCGCTGGTTGCCCTCGCCCCCGAGCGGGGGTTCGTTGTCAGCGGGCCAGTTCTTCGAGCCGTTTTGGCGCCGTGAGGCCGCGAGTATGCGGCCGGGAGCCGACAGGCGAAATCCCGAGGGACGAGGGATCTGAAGTTTTTGCCCAAGAGGGCGCGGTTAGCCAAGTTGAGCCGTTTTGGCGGCGTGAGGTCGCGCAGTATGCGGCCGGGAGCCGCCAGGCGAAATCCCGAGGGACGAGGGATCGAGGGGGACCTTTACTCAGAGGGCGCGGTAGCCAAGTGGTAAGGCAGAGGTCTGCAAAACCTCTATCGTGAGTTCGATTCTCACCCGCGCCTCCAAACAACTTGCTCCTGGGGGCAAAGGTCGTCTGCGGGGTCACACGGACGCATGTTTGAGGGCGTCGAAGTAATGATTCTGACCTTCATCCTCGTACTCGCTCTCCACCCGCAACCCGGCGCCTGAGAGCGCGTGGCGGTATTCCTCGGCTCCGAGCGAGCGTGATTCCAGCCCGGTCATGGCGTCGTTCCAGGCCAGCGGCTCCGCCGGAGCCGTAAACAACAAGCGGCCTCCGGGCGCCAACACCGCAGCAATTCTTGGGATAAGGCGCCGCTGATCATCCGGCGCCAGCAGGAACATCAGCCCCCACGCCAGCGCGCCGTCAAACGTCCGGCCAAAGAACTGAGACTCCTGTACGGCTTCACACATCACAGGAACGCCCGGCAGATTGCGGCGGAATGCCTCAACGAAAGATGGCGCGGCATCGACCCCAAAAACACTGAGCCCTTCCGCAACCAGAACCTCGGTGATGGGAAAACCAGGCCCGCAGCCGAGATCGATCACAGTTCCACCCTGCGGCAGCAAGCGAGCCCACCTGCGCACCATCGTGACGCCTATGCCAGTCCCGCGGCCACTGCCGCGGCGCGCCAGAAACTCCGCCGCAATTCCTTCGTAGCCGTTCGACCGATCTGGCACGCATTCAACCTGATATAGAGCGCCGGGCGGTCGCCTGGCGAAAAGGTTCTCGAACTGGTGCAAAGGAAGTGAGCGATCCCCGTGGCGGCATCAGGCCGGGGCAAACTTGGATATTTCGTTGTACCTGACCTTCTTCCCCTGAACTTCCTTTTCCTTCTCCATGTAATCGACCTTGATTCGCGAGCCGATGGGAAAATCCGAGGGCTTTACCTGGCGCACCTGTTCATGGCAGCGTGTATTCCAGGGCGTAAGAATGCTTGTTGTTCTCGATAATGATTTCCATCTTGCCGGCAATGCCGGCTAACTCCCCGGTTCCGCTTCCGGGCACCACGACAATGCTCCAACTGCTGGTTTTGCCCTTTTCCATAATGGCGTAGTGCTCAAGGACGAACGTGCCGCTGCGGCCATCGAGCCTGGCTGCCACTTTCTCAATGGCGACGGCGCCCGCCGTCGGCGGCTTGCCTGCGCTCAGCATTTCGCCCTTGCTGCTGCCCTCAAGATTGCCTTGGTACTGCTTATCAAGCGAGAAGCGGCCGAGCGTGGGATCGTCTGTCACGTATGGTTGCAGCGGCGCGAGCTTCACTTCGAATGTTCCAGTGGCGCGGTGAGACATCTTAGATCCCTTGTCTGCGGCAGGTTGCCCGGTTCCCGCTGCCGCGAACAGCAGCAGTGTAGCGAAGCAGAAGGCTTTCATACCAGGGAGAGGATAGCAACCTCGGGCGTCGGATCGCCAATGATCGCGCCATAAGAACCATGTGCTTGCGCAAGCGAGCTTTCTCTTCGAGAAGTTGGGCCGCAGTTGTGCAGGTGGAAAAAAAGCACTTGGTAGCGCATACGGGAATCGAACCCGTATTACCGCCTTGAGAGGGCGGCGTCCTAACCGTTAGACGAATGCGCCACGCTGGCCGCGCAAAGCCGGTGAAAAGCGGTGGCTGGCTTGCGTTCTCATTATCTCATGGCGGTGGCAGTGCACCCCTTGGCCGGCGGGGCGCGTCTAAATCAACAGAGAACTCTCATGCGCGCGCGCACTTCGCCCACTTCACTCACCGTAGCTGTCCTGGTAGCCTTTGCGGCCGTCGCGCTGGCGCAGCTCACTCGCGAGAAGCCCGCCGGGCAGGCTGCAAACCAGACCAATCGGCCGGCAGCGCAAGCCGCCGGCGACAACCCGAATACTCCCACCGCCACCGGACTCAGGGTTCGCGGATGCCTGGTCCGCGGCAAGCAGGGCTACATGCTCCAGCAGGAGGCCACGGACGCGCTGTTCGACCTGCAGGGCGATGCAACCCAGTTCGCCGCGAATTCTGGCAGGCTGGTGGAAGCGCAGGGCCGCGAGCTCGAACCGACTGCCGACAATGGCAACCCCCGCTTTCGGGTAACGTCACTCAAATTGTTGGCGGGGGCCTGTCCCGTCACTCCGAAGGTCCCAGCGGGCACGGCGAATTCAGGGAGCACGGCCAATCCTGAACCTGACGCAACGCCCCGTTACCAGCCGGCGAACCCCAATCAACGGCCACCTTCGGTTCCCATCAATCCTAATATTCAGGGGACCACCGGAGCGCCAAGTGCCGGCAGCGGAAATCCCGGCAAGCCGCCTGGGGTAAGGCAAAGAGAAGCTGTTTGAGGAGTGTGATCCCGAGCGCAGCGAAAGATCCGTGGCCCTCGAGATGACACATTGCTGGAGAGCTACGCTCGGACCGTAAGTCTGTTCCGTGATTCCCAGCGGTTGGTGCGGTACTTCAAAGTCTCTTACTGCCTGTGGCGTCCACGAAGGCCACGATGTCAGCGGCATCCTGTTGCTGACGCCTTCTCACCGGGCGGCGGCTGCGCAAGGGATCCGGCTCCAGGGCTACGTGAATTGATTCATCTTTCCAACTGGCTGGAACAGCGGAGAATTCCTGCTGTGGCTCCTGCATCGGCAGGGCAGCCGGCGCGCTCATGGCTTCCGTGCCCGCTTCATGCGGCACTCCCAGGAAACGATGGCCATTGGCGCAGCGGTAGGCCAGGAGATGAGGAAAGAACATGCGCTCCCACCATTTCCGCGAAGCGCGATAGGGAAACCTATCGTTGCACTTCGGGCAGGATGGAGAATCTGGCCTCATAAGGCTGAGTGTACAACGGAAATTCCTCAAATTTGACTTTGTGCGGGTTACGAAAGTTTGCCGGCGTCGGGGACGCTCGGGGGAACCGCTCATTGGTTCGTGGGAACAGCCTTTGGGTCCTGCGTATAGGTAAGCCGGGCGGTGCGCTCCAGTTTGTCCCAGTTGAAGCTGCGGCCGTCAATTGCGCGCTTCACGGTTTTGAACAGCACCACGCTGAACAGTTGCCGGTAGGTGAAGCGCTGCAGCCATATATCGCCCAGCAGCCAGATGTCTTCGCGATTATCGGAATCGCGGCGCTCCAGCGCAAAGGCGGCAGCCGAGGTGATGAAATCGATTATCAAAAATGTCAGGAAAAAGAGCATCACCTTGTGAAAACTGGTGGCATCGGCCGATTCAGGATGGAACTTCCGGTTCATCGCATACACCAGCGCGGTGGCAATGAACATGATGTCAATGAAGGGCGAAACCAGCGGCAACAGAATCTGGAACACAAAAATGTTCGGCAGGGCAAAGAAGCCCAGCACGCCTTTGCGCCCGATGACGCCACGATGCTTCCAGACTGCCTGCAGGATTCCGAATGACCAGCGGAAGCGCTGGCGAATGAGGCCGCCGGCGTTCACCGGCGCCTCCGTGAAGGCCAGGGCCCGGTCTTCATATTGCACGAAGTAGCCGTGCTCCAGCAGCGACATGGTGAGATCGGCGTCCTCGGCGACGGTATCGACGTGGTAGCCGCCCAGGGCGCGCACCGCTGGCGTGCGCCACGCGCCCAGAGCTCCCGGAACCACCGTGACGGCGTTCAGCGTGTTCAGCGCGCGGCGCTCGAAGTTCTGGCTGGTGACATACTCAAGCGCCTGCCAGCGCGTCCACAGGTTTACGCGATTGCCAACCTTGGCATTGCCTGCCACCGCTCCGATTTGCGGATCTGCAAAATGCGGAATCAACCGCGCAATCGCGTCGCGCGCGATCACCGTATCGGCATCGATTCCGACATAGATTTCCTCGGTCACGTGCTGCAGGCCGAAATTCAACGCCTCAGCTTTGCCGGAATTGGGCTTTGTAAGCACCAGCACGCGGCCGGCTGCAGTTTCAGCGGCGAATGCTTCGCGCGCCTCCTGCAGCGTGCGATCGCGAGAGCCGTCATCGATCACGATGACGCGCAGGTTCTGGTAGGTGGAAGCGAGCACTGCCCGCACGGTACGAATAATGACTTTCTCCTCGTTGTAGGCGGGCACCAGCACCGCTACGGCGGGAGCAAACGGCGGCCCCGCGCCGTTGCCGTTGGCGGCGGCGCGCCGCGCTGTCGCCAGCGCATAGCGCTGCTTTCGGAAGCGGTCATAAAGAGCCAGAGCTCCGAGCACCAGGAACCGCAGGCTCATCAGCGCGTCGCCCACCCAGAACACGAAAACGATTGCCACCCAGATCTCGCGATAGCCCCAGAAGCCAATGCGGTCAAGCCGCGCCGTCCAGCGCTCGTTCACCCCAATGGGAGGCATGACCTGCGCCCGGGTTTTGCCCATAAGGTCCGATACCGGCACAATCTGGAAGCCGCGCTGCTTCAGCCCTTGAATGATCAGGGGCAGCGCCTTGACGGTTTCTTCGCGGTTGCCGCCTCCATCGTGCAGCAGGATGACGTTCCCGCAGTGCGGGTTTTGCAAAAACTCCGAGGGGCAGGGCGGCAGGTTGTTCAGGCTCAGCACGAAATCGGCAATCTGCTCGGCCGTGTGCCGCGAGCCGTCGTCGTTGTACTCTCGCCAGTCGTAAGGATCGTCGTTGCTGCCGATGGTGGTGTAACCCATGTCCTGCACGAATTGCAGCGGGCGCACTTCGGCATCGAGATCCGGATTCTGGTCAATGGAATATGGCGGGCGGAAGAAACTCGGTTTTACGCCCAGCTTGGCTTCAAACAGCCGCTCGGTGGCATTCAGTTCCACGCGCAGCACGCGCTCGCTCACTTCGCTGATATCGGGGTGAGTCCAGGTGTGGTTGCCGATTTCATGTCCTTCCCGGTAGATGCGATCCAGCAGGTCAGGATACTGTTCCGCTTCCGCGCCAATCAGGAAAAACGCCGCGGGCACATGTTCCCGCTTCAGGATGTCGAGCACCATGGGCGTCCACCGCGGATCGGGCCCATCATCAAACGTAATGGCCACTTTTTTCGGCTGTGTTCCGTATTCATCAAGCTGATACTGGACAGGAACTTTGGTGATCTCCTCGTCGGTAATCAGGTGGGTTTGCGGATCTTCGGTCACCTCGCGCGCGCCGTCGGATGGGCGTTGTGCAATGCGCAGCACTTCGCCCCGGCCTTCAATATCCACGTCGCGGCCGGGCGGGATTACGCTCAACTGTTCGGCGGCATTCTGGGCACGCGGCCTGTCCCATACCGCCCAGAGCGAGCGATCTTCCACGCCGAGCCGCCACAGCGCAAATGTTCCGATACCCAGGCCCCGCGCAGCGCGCATCTGGTTCAGCGCTGTCACTGCGTCCGTGAACCACACGTCATGCCGCACGTTGTGTTCATCGACATACGCGAAGTGCGGGTTCAGATCGTCAGAATCAAAATCAACGGTTTCGTCTGACTCCTGGGCCGTTCGCCACGCGTCCTGCGCCGAGATATTGTGCGGCCGCTCGTCGCCGCCTTTCTTTGCCGGCCAGTCATATCCGTAATTTGGAATGCCGCAAATCAGTTTTTCGCGAGGAATCAGTTTCAGCGCCTCGCGCAGGTTCGCCACAAACCAGTCCTGGCTTGCCACCGCGCCCGGTTCGCCATCCGGATAGTGCTGGTCGTAATCCATAATCACGATTCCGTCGGTGTGCTGCGCCAGGAAGCGGTAATCGAAATCCTGGTTGTGCGCCGGCGTGGCGATATACAGCTTCAGACCGCGGGCGTGCAGTTGGTCGTATAGTTCGCCGACCAGCGAGTTATATCCGGGCTGCGCCTTGAGGCTGATGTCCTCAAAATCGAGGATGGTTCCCCGGTAATGGTCGCTGCCCAGGAATTTGGCGAGCTGCTGGCGGAAGGCCGCTCGCGAATCGGGGTTGTTGAAAAAGCCGGTCAGGTCCACCCACTTTCCCGCAATGGGATCAAAGTTCTGCACCATGGGGAAGACCTCGGTAGGCAGTTTCTCGCTGCGGAGAAGCGGCATCACCCTGCCATCCACCGCGACCGCAGCGCCGTTCTGGATCACCGGCCTCTGGGCGCGTCCGTCCTCGGTGGTGTATTGCAGCAGTCCATCCGGAGTTATGACGTGCAGGAAATCGGGGAACAGAAGATCGATCTGGTGCGCGTATTCCTTAAATGAGGCAAAACTGGCGGCATCGCCCGTGTCGTAGAAGGCCGCCCGCACGGGGTCGCCCGCGTTCAGCGTGACATCTGATGCCGGCTGTTCGGGGCGGCGGCGGTGCGGTGAAGTTCGCCGCGGTTTCTCCTTTATGGGGCGAAACACGCGGCGTTGCTCCGGCAGGTCAAGCGTGTCGAGCTTGGCGGCGCGGCTCAGGCTGATCCAGAAAAACAGGATGAGCAGCGTGGTCGCAACCCCGGCCAGGTTCAGCGCCAGCCGCACACGCCTCCAGCGCGTAGGATTCGCCTGATAAAAGACCTGCCTGCTCATAGCTTCTTGGGCGCTTACACGATTGTAAGCCGTTGCCGCTCCACGCTCCCCCGCCTGAACCTGGATTGTTGCCCCGAAAGGAGGGTATAACTCTGCACTTTGGATGAGTTCAGGGGCATTTAGGGTTCTTGCGCCGGGCCGGGGACCGAGCGTACGCGGAAATGCTATTTCATCTCAATCGCCTGGCGCACATTCCCCTTCGCCTGCTTCAATCGGCTCTCGGCTTTCGCCCGGGTGGCTCCGGTCTTGAGCATGACAAGCGCGACCGGAACGCTCTGCCCAGCCTGCGCCAGCGTCTCTCTCGCGGTTTTGGAGTCTGCTCCTGCCGCTCGTTCCAGCACCATGGCGGCACGGGCATTCAGCTTCTGATTGCGCATGCTTACATTGACCATGAGATTCCCATAGACATATCCCAGGCGGCTCATGGCGCCGGTGGTCAGCATGTTAAGAATCAGCTTCTGCGCAGTTCCCGCCTTGAGGCGAGTTGATCCGGAAACCACCTCCGGGCCTACCTCCGCGACGATTTCGATTTCGGCGGTGCGGCCCAGTTCCGAATTTCCATTGCAGACCACGGCGATGGTCATGGCTCCGCGTCGGCGCGCATATTCCACTGCGGCAATGGTGTAAGGCGTTCGCCCGCTCGCCGCCACGCCGACCACTACATCACGCCTGCCGGGGCCTCGGCCTGCCATATCTTTCCGGCCGGCTGGCCGCGAATCCTCGTTATATTCGGCGGCACGTCCCAGGGCCTTCACGCCTCCCGCCATCAGATACTGCACGCGCTCCGGGTCGATGCCGAAGGTGGGCGGGCACTCCGAGGCATCCAGTGCCGCGATGCGGCCGCTAGTGCCCGCGCCAACGTAGATAAGCCGGCCATTTCGTTTCAGCGATTCTGCAATCACATCGATTGAGCGGGCAATCGCCGGCAGCGCTCGCCCCACCGCCTCCGGGACCTTGCGGTCCTCGGAGTTCATGATGCGCGCAATTTCGAGTGCGGACCTGGCATCGAGGCCGGCCGCCACCGGATTTGCCGATTCGGTGGTGAGCGACGCAAGGCCGGCATCGCCATCCTGTGATGGAAACTTCATTGGAATCGTAAGCCTATCAGCAAAGCCGCCGAGCCATGAAAAGCAGAGTAAAAGAGAATCTTAACCGGCTCACGCCCGTGCTCTTCCGCGCGTTCCTCCAAAAAACGGTATGTTACGATTTTGGGCTTGCTCCGCAATCAATATTTCACATGTGGATTAAGGTTCGGGAGGGTTAAATGGCCATCAAGGTTGGCATTAATGGGTTTGGCCGTATCGGGCGCAATGTGTTGCGCGCATCGCTCAACGATTCGAGCCTGGAGTTTGTAGCGGTCAACGATCTCACCGACACCAAGACCCTGGCCCACCTGCTGAAGTATGACTCCATCCTGGGCAATCTGCCGCACAAGGTATCGGCCAGCGGCGACTCCATCCAGCTCGAAGAGCGCACAATTCGCGTGTTCGCACAAAAAGACCCGGCGCAGCTTGACTGGGAATCGGTGGGGGCGGAGGTGGTCATCGAGTCCACCGGGCGCTTCACCAACGCCGAAGACGCGCGCAAGCATCTCCGAGGCAGCGTCCGGAAGGTCATTATCTCGGCCCCGGCAAAAAATGAAGACATCACCGTTGTGCTCGGTGTCAACGAAGAGAAGTATGACCCGGCAAAGCATCACATCATCTCCAATGCTTCCTGCACCACAAATTGCCTGGCGCCCATTGCCAAGGTTGTGCACGATCATTTCCGCATTCAGAGCGGCACGATGACCACCATCCACTCGTATACCAACGATCAGGTGATCCTCGATTTTCCGCACAAGGATCTTCGGCGCGCGCGCGCGGCCGCCATCAACATGATTCCAACCTCCACCGGCGCCGCCAAGGCGCTGCACCTCGTGATTCCCGAGCTCAAGGGCAAGCTCGACGGCTTTGCCATGCGGGTTCCGACTCCGAACGTCTCGGTGGTCGATTTGGTCGCATTCGTGGAGAAGCAGACGAGCGCGGAAGAGGTGAACGCGGCTTTGAAGCGCGCATCGGATCAAGGTCCGCTGGCGAAGTATCTGGGTTACGAAGAAGAAGAACTGGTATCGATGGATTTTCGCGGCGATCCGCGGTCCTCCATTGTCGATGCTCCCATGACGCGAGTAGTAGCCGGCAATTGCGTGAAGGTCATCTCCTGGTACGACAACGAGTGGGGTTATTCCTGCCGTGTCCGCGACCTGATTCACTATCTCGGTGCGAGGGGGCTGTAGTAAAGCATGGCCAAGCTCTCGATCCGTGATGTGCCTCTGCGCGGGCGGCGCGTTTTCATTCGCGTGGATTTCAATGTGCCGCTGGCAGAGGATGGCGCCGTCGTGGACGACACGCGCATTCGGGAGACGCTGCCCACAATCGAATACGCCCTGAACAACCAGGCACGGGTCGTGCTGGCTTCGCACCTGGGTCGGCCAAAGGGGAAGCCGAGCCCGAAGTACAGCCTCAGGCCGGTGGCTGAGCGCCTGCGCCAGCTTCTCGATGAACGCATCGGCCGCGGCAAACAGGTTGGGTTTGCGCCCGATTGCGTCGGCCTCGAAGCCAGCGAAATGGCTGCCAAGCTCGAGGGCAGCCAGACACTGCTGCTGGAGAACCTGCGCTTCCATCCGGAAGAAGAAGCCAACGAGGAACATTTTTCCCGGCAGCTTGCTTCGCTGGCCGATGTGTATGTGAATGATGCATTCGGGGCGGCCCACCGGGCGCATGCCTCCACCGTGGGCATTACGAATTTTGTAAAGCCCTGCGCCGCCGGTTTGCTCATGGAGAAAGAGCTCCAGTATCTGGGCAGCGTGCTGGAACGCCCCGCCCGCCCGTTTGTGACCATTCTCGGCGGCGCCAAGGTGAGCGACAAAATTGGCGTCATTCAAAACCTGCTGGAAAAGGTCGATGCGCTGCTTGTCGGCGGTGGAATGGCTTACACCTTTTTGCGCGCCCAGGGGCACGATGTGGGCAAGTCGCTGGTCGAGCAGGACAAGGTTGAAGTGGCGCGCGAAACGCTCGAAGCCGCCCGACGGGTGAGCGACCGCACCGGGCTGCGCTTGCTCCTCCCCGTAGATCACGTGGCGGCTCCAGAAATCAGGCCGGATGCGCGTGCCACCAGCGTTTTGCCCGGGGAGCCGATTCCTGCCGGCCAGATGGCGCTCGAGATTGGGCCGCGCACCATTGACCTCTTC
>JAFAIN010000319.1 GCA_019236695.1 Acidobacteriota bacterium
ACTGGCGCTTACCGGGAAGCCGGCTTCGCCTGCCCTGGAGCGCGTTGTTCGCCGCTGCCTTGAGAAAAAGCCGGTGCAGCGGTTCCAGTCGGCGCGCGACCTGGCGTTCGATCTGGAAGGACTGACCGACGGATCTTTGACCGGCGCAGGCACCGCCCGGGCGCTGGCGGCCGAGGAAAAGAAAACGCGCTGGTGGATCCTGGCTGCAGCAGGCGCGTTGCTCCTGGCGGCGGTTGCCGCCGCCGGCTGGGTGCTCTGGGCGCGCACCGGCGCCGCGCCGCTCCTCACCTACCATCAGCTCACATTCGATCGCGGATTGGTTTATGCCGCGCGCTTCGCCCCTGATGGCCGATCCATCTATTACAGCGCAAGCTGGAATGGCGAGCCGGTTCAGGTGTATTCCACGGTGCCCAACAGCCCTGAGTCGCGGCCCGTTAACCTCGTCAACTCCACATTGTTTGCTCTCTCTCCCTCCGAGCTCGCCATCTCCGTCGGCTGCAGAGATCGCATTATCGGGCTTTGCCAGGGCACCCTGGGGCTGGTGCCGCTCGCCGGCGGCGCGCCGCGCGAGCTTGCGGAAGATGTGCTGTCCGCCGATTTGACCGCTGACGGCAATGAGATGGCCATCATCCGGCAAGCGGCAGGAAACTACCGCGTCGAGTTCCCTCGCGGCAAAACACTGTATGAGAGCAACCGCCTCCTGGGCTACATCCGAATCTCGCCGCAGCGCAACGCGGTTGCATTTGTGGAATTCACCTCGGTGGATGGTGACGCCGGTTGGGTCATCGCGATCGACCGTAACGGAAAACGGCTGGTTCGCTCGCCCGCCTTTATCAGCGTCGAGGGCGCCGCGTGGTCTCCAGGCGGCAGCGAGGTCTGGGCCGCCGCTACCCTGACCGAAGGCTGGGCCAATGAAGTGGTTGCCATCGCCATGGACGGCCGGCAGCGCGTGGTGCTTCGCCTTCCCGGCATTCTTCGCCTGCACGACGTTTCACGCGATGGGCGCATGCTGCTTTCCAGGGAATCCTGGAGAAGCGGATTGCAATTTCGTGGCCCCAAAGACAACAGGGAACGCGACCTGAGCTGGCTCGACTATGCAACCCTGCGCGATCTGTCATCCGACGGAACCATGATTTCGTTCGACGACTGGGGCTCCGCCGCCGGGGCTTCCGGCCTGGCATACCTGCGAAAAACCGATGGCTCTCCCGCTATCAAGCTCGGGCAATACGGCGTGCCGGTGCTCTCTCCCGACGCAAAGCAGGTGCTGGCTTCCGATGCCTCCACTGTCAATCTGCGCGGCTTTGCTCTCCTGCCCACCGGAGTGGGAGAAAGCCAGCGAATCAGCGCACCCGGAATCCAGGAAACCACCTCCATCGGCTTCACTCCTGGCGGAAAGGCCATCTACTATGCCGGCGATGATGGCCACGGATGGAAAATCTACGTCCAGGATTTGCATGGAAGCGTTCCCCGCAGCGTTACGCCTGAGATATCCGTCCAGCGAAACCATTTTGAAGGCCACATCCTGTCGCCCGACGGCCAGGCGTTTCTCGCCCGCGACCTGAGCGGGAGGGGCAATCTCTACCCCATTACCGGTGGCGAGCCGCGGTTGGTTCCCGGTTGGCTGCCCGAAGACATCTGCGTCACCTGGGCGGCCAACGGACAATCCATCTATGTCTATCACGATGATAAGACTGCAGCGCCGCTCTACCGACTCGATCTGGCGACCGGCAGGCGCGAGTTGGTTGCCACGCTGGCTCCCAGCGATATCGCCGGCGTAACCAGCATCATGGATGTCCGTATGACGCCTGACGGCAAGGCCTACGGCTACTCATTTGCCAGAGAATTGTCTGACTTGTTCCTGGTAGAGGGAGCCCGATAGAGGCAATATCAGTCGCCTCTCGTCCGAGCCGGAAAAATTCCGCACTTCCGCAATTCCGCACTTGCGTACTTCCGCAATTTTCTTCTGTCATCCCGACCTTGAGCTTGCCGAAGGGGAGGGATCTGCATTTGCTCGCTCCGGATAAATTCCGCAATTCCGCAGTTCCGCAATTCCGCAATCCCTATGTATCATGATTCGCTGAACGCCGCCTGACCCCTATGCCCTCCACCCACAAGAAGGTCATTGTCCGCAAAACGGACCGTGACTCGGTAAGCGGCTACGTATCGCCGAAGTTCATTGTCGAGGGCAGGCTCGAAATGCTGAACACCGCGGGTAACGTAGTCGGCATCGAGCTGAAAGACATTAAGACCGTCAGTTTTGTTCGCGATTTCAGCGATCCGGATGGGCCTGCACGAAAAACATTTACCACCCGGCCGCGGAGCGAAGGGTTGTGGGTCAGGCTTAAGTTTCGCGACAACGAGGTCATGGAAGGCATGATGCCGAATGACCTGGCACAGGTGCTCCCGGAAGGCTACCTGCTCAACCCGCCCGACACGCGTTCCAATACCCAGCGCATTTTTGTGCCGCGCACGGCCGTCGGCTCGCTCACCGTGCTGGCCGTGATCGGCGGCGCCCAGCGCCGGCGCAAGCCGCGGGCCGCAGCCGAAGATCAGCAGGTTCCAATGTTTTCCGAATAGAGCCGGCTAGAACGACGTGGGTCCGGCCGCCCTCGGCCCCGGGGTCCCCAGCGCGCGCTTCGTTTCCCGCGCGTGCTGGGGTGGTGGAACGGACATGGCGAGCGAAGCTCGCCTAGGCGTCAGCCGGTTGCATTCTCTCCGCGCCTCCGCGCCTCCGCTGTGAATCCTCGGCCTCCTAACGAAATACCAGCAACGCCAGCATGCCTCCGAACACTGCCACTCCCGCCACCATGAACGCTACGTAGTCTCCCACGTGCCCGCTGTGCAGGCGCCTCACCACGTAAACCGCGCGGAACAGTGGCCGTCCATATAATTCCTTTCTCGGCCAGTATCCCGACAGGGCAAACCAGGCGAGCGCCAGCGCCGCAATGTTTGCCGCCACCGCGCGCAGCATTGGCGGCAACTCGGAACGCCCTGGCAGTTGTACATTCACCCCCGGCAGGCGTGCCGAGTCCAGCGTGCGCGCGGCGAACCCTGCGTTATCCATCAACTCGGCAGCCGCATTCAGGGCTGTGCGATGAAGTCCCGGAATCAAGCCCACGGCAAGCGCAATGCACAGCAGGGCGATCGCCGGACCCAGCATTACGCCCGGAACCCCGCCGCCCTCGCCGCTGGTTTCTCTCTCTTCAGGGATTTTGCGCGCGCCGGCGGTCTCGGCCCCTTCGCCGCGCCCCATACCCCGGAATACGCGGCCCGCCACTCGAAAAACGGCGCCGCTGGTAAGCGCGGAACAGAACAAAAAGAGCCACGCCACCCAGCCCTGATTCAACTCCTGGGCGGCGCCCTCAATCGAGTGCTCGCCGTAGAAGGCGGCGAAAGGAGGCAGTGCGGCAAGCGCAAAACCCGCCACCACCCATACCGCGCACGTGGTGCGCAGGTTCTTGCCTCGGCCGTGCAGCTCCAGTTCATCCACGGTCCCAAAACGGTGCAGCAGGATTCCCGC
>JAFAIN010000040.1 GCA_019236695.1 Acidobacteriota bacterium
GCGCGAACTCCGCCGAGGTTGTAAGCATGGTCGCGCGGCGCGCGTTGCTGCTGACGGCCGCAGGCCTGGCGCTGGGGCTGGCCGGGTCGGCTTTGGCGGCGCCGCTGGTGAGCTCCGTGCTGTTTGGGGTGCATCCGGTGAGCGCGGCGGCACTCTCAATGGCTGCTCTGCTGCTCATGGCCATAGCAGCCGCTGCGAGCGTTATACCCGCGCGCAGGGCCACGCTAGTGGATCCCATGCTGGCGCTGCGGCAGGAGTAGGGTCGCTTCGCGCGCCAGGCATTCAACTGGGGTTACCTGCCCCGGCTGCCGCAGCGCTGCTCCAGCCAGCCCGCGGCGGCGGTGCGGTTTTCAACTCCCAGCTTCTGAAAAATGTTTTCCAGGTGTTTTTGTACCGTACGCGAACTGATGCCAAGCAGCACACCAATTACTGCGTTAGTTTTACCATCGGCCACATAGCTTAAGACCTCCATCTCTCGTTGGGTCATTCCCCGGGATGGGCGAGTTGCTGAGGTCAACATCGCAATCTTGTCGAGCCATGGCTCTCGAGGGCGGTTCTTGCGGAGCACATGCTTCCCGTTCCGGAGAGTGCTTAAGAGCCGCCTGGAAGAGATAACCGGTAGCTGCTGAAGCGCGCAGGCGACAAAAGCCTCAAAGTCGCGTGTCGAATAATGGCGGCGGAGCAGCTTGAGCACCGGGCGGAAGTCAGCTTGCACCGAACGTACCATGGCATTCCTTGCAGCCTGGGGCCCGATGTACGCCGAAAAGCGTATTGACGATACCCCCAGGGTAGCCCGATAGTCAATGTCCCCTGAACTCTTGCCAGAGGTAAGAGACACCTGCGCGGAGAAGGCGTGCACAATGACTAGCGGCAAAACTCACTCTGCCAAATTCTTGGCTTGTGCCATTACAGCCTTGACTACTTCCCTCGCCATGGCGCAGGGAGGAACCTGGGTCACGAAAGCACCCATGCCGGCCCCGAAAGCGGGCGGCGTCGCCGGAGTTGTGGGCGGGTTGCTGTACACAGTGGCCGGCGGTACGCCGAATACATATATCTATAACCCGGTGTCAGATACCTGGGCAACCACAGCCTCGCAGGCCACCGTCAGGGGCTCTACAGCCGGAGGCGTGATCACCGGGAAGATTTATGTTGCGGGCGGCTGCATCGTTGCTTGCAGCGGGGGAACAACCAACCTGCTCGAAGTCTACGACCCGGCGGCTGACGCCTGGACGACTAAGGCTCCAATGCCGACGGCGCGAAGTCATATGGCGGCAGGCGTGATCGAGGGCAAACTCTACGTGGCAGGTGGAATGCAGGCGTGCCCTTCGTGTACTCCTATCAATACTCTTGAGGTGTACGACCCTGCGACTGACACCTGGGCAACCCGAGCTTCCATGACGATCGCGACCAATACACCCGCGGGCGCGGTGGTGAATGGAATTCTGTATGTATTCGGTGGCTACGATGGTGTTGGCGCCGGTTCCGTTCAAGCTTATAACCCGGTGTCCGATAGCTGGGAGATAAAGACCAGCATGCCGACGCAACGCGGCGATGCGCGCGCCGTCGGGCTGGATGGCATGATCTACGTCATAGGCGGGCAGGACGTGTTCGGTAGCTGTTGCCTCAACGCAAATGAAGGCTATGACACGACCACCGATTCATGGGTCACGCTGGCGCCGATGCCCACGGCGAGACGTCAGCCGTATCTGGCTGTGCTGAATGGGGTGATCTACGCCGCGGGGGGGACCACCGATCCGACGGGCTTCGTCGTGAACGAGGCATTCACGCCAGGGGCTGCCGGACCCCCCGGACCCGCCGGTCCGCAAGGCCCTGCCGGACCGGCAGGCACCATGGGACTGCAAGGAGCAGTTGGGCCGCAAGGTCCAGCCGGCGCACAAGGTCCTGCGGGACCCACGGGACCGCAAGGACCCGCAGGGCCTGCGGGTGCCACCGGGCCCCAAGGGAGCGCAGGACCGCAGGGTCCAACCGGCGCCCAAGGTCCTGCCGGCGCTCAGGGTCCACAAGGGCAAGCCGGCGTACCCGGACCCGTGGGCCCTATTGGTCCTGCCGGTCCCACAGGCCCGGCCGGGCCAGCCGGTAGCCAGGTTTGGTCAGTTTATCTTCCGGGTTTCGCAACAAACCACACGGCAGCAGTGTTTACTCCCGATACCTCCATCAAGTTGACTCGTATTCAGGTTCAGTTGCGGGATGCGCCTGTAGGCTGCTCCGCGAACGCCGCAATCAGGGTCGGCGACTCGGTCAACGGAGCCCAGGTGATCGCCATCACCGGATCCGCACTCGATACTGGGCCCATATCTCTGAGCTTTCCCGCAGCCTCAACATTGAGTGTGAGCGTGGTCCGAGCGCGCGCCTGCACGACAGACCCGCAAGCGGCGACAGTTGTTGTCCAGTACCGGGCACAGTAGCGAAGCTGGCCACACCAGAAAGCCAGGGCGCAGGCTCCGCGCCCCTGGTTTCTGATCCAACGCGCGCGCTCAGTGTGACTTTTTTTCCACCTTTGCCCAAGTGTCCTTAAGCGCGACCGTTCGGTTGAACACCAGCGCACCCGGTGTTGAATCCAGGTCCACGCAAAAGTAGCCCAGGCGCTCGAATTGATAGCGGGCACCGGGTTGCGCGCCGGCCAACGATGGCTCCAGCCTGCATCCATCCAATACCGCAAGTGACTCGGGGTTGAGATTCGCGGTGAACTCCCGGCCTTCTTCCACCTCGCTCGGATCGGGTTTGGTGAACAACTTGTCGTACAGCCGCACCTCGCCCGCGATGGCGTGTGCCGCCGATACCCAGTGAATCGTTGCTTTCACTTTGCGCCCATCAGGCGCATTTCCGCCGCGAGTGGCGGGATCGTACGTGCAGTGCACTTCCACAACGCTGCCGGAAGCGTCCTTCACTACGCTGGTGCACGTCACAAAATATCCATAACGCAGCCGGACCTCGCGGCCGGGCGACAGCCGGTAATAACCCTTGGGCGGCGCCTCGCGAAAATCGTCGTTCTCGATGTAAAGCACGCGCGAGAAAGGTACGCGGCGGGAGCCGGCGGCGGCGTCCTCCGGGTTATTAATCGCGTCCATTTCCTCCACCTGGCCCTCGGGGTAATTATCGATGACCAGTTTCAGGGGACGAAGGACGGCCATGACACGGCTCGCGCGCCGGTTCAGATCCTCGCGCACAAAGTGCTCGAGCATGGCAAAGTCCGTGGTGCCGTTTGTGCGCCCAGCGCCAATCGCGGCACAAAACGCGCGAATGGCCTGCGGCGGATAGCCGCGCCGCCGGATACCCGAAATAGTGGGCATGCGCGGATCGTCCCAGCCGCTGACATGCCCTTCGCGAACCAGTTGCAGCAGCTTGCGTTTGCTGAGCAGCGTGTAGGTCAGGTTCAGGCGGTCAAACTCAATCTGCTGCGAAGGGAAGATGCGCAGTTGCTCGATGAACCATTTGTAGAGCGGCTGGTGATCGGCAAATTCCAGCGTGCACATGGAGTGCGTAACCCGCTCGAGGGAGTCTGACTGGCCGTGAGCCCAATCGTACGTGGGATAGATGCACCAGCGATTGCCGGTGCGATGGTGCGAAGCGTGGACAATGCGGTACATCACCGGATCGCGCATGTTCATGTTGGGCGAAGCCATGTCAATTTTGGCGCGCAACGACCTGGCACCATTGGGGAACTCGCCCTGCTTCATCCGCTCGAACAGGTCAACGTTTTCCTCAAGGCCGCGGTTGCGGTACGGGCTCTCCTGCCCTGGTTCGGTGAGAGTGCCGCGGCGCTGGCGAACCTCGTCAGCGGTGAGATCGTCCACGTAGGCCTTTCCCGCCCGGATGAGCTGCACCGCCCATTCATACAGTTGATCGAAATAGTCAGACGCGTAATACAGGCCATCCCATTCGAAACCCAGCCACCTCACGTCTTCCTGAATGGAGTCAACGTATTCGGTCTCCTCCTTTTCCGGATTGGTGTCATCGAAGCGCAGATTGGTCCTGCCGCCAAATTCGCGTGCCAGGCCAAAATCGAGGCAGATCGCCTTGGCGTGACCGATGTGGAGGTATCCGTTGGGCTCCGGAGGAAAGCGCGTCTGCACGTGCTGATACTTCCCATTGCGCAGGTCTTCCGAAATGATGTCGCGAATGAAATTGGTCGCGCTGACGGTGGCAGGCTCAGGATTCACCATAGAGCAATAGATTAACGTTTTATAGATTAACGGATTGGCCTTACGAGTTCCCGATCAGCACGCCGGTGGCGAACACCAGAATGCCTCCCAGGCCCACCTGCAGCGCCGCCGCCCACGTGGGAGTATCCATATAACGGTGGCGAACCCAGGAGATTATGCCGAGTTCCACCACCACCACGAGCGCGGCGGCGACCAGGGCAGCCTGGAAATTGGAAATCAAAAATGGCAGGGTGTGGCCAATGCCGCCCAATGCGGTCATCAATCCGCATACCAGGCCGCGCACCAGGGGATGGCCGCGGCCCGTAAGGCTTCCATCATCGGAGAGAGCCTCAGCGAACCCCATGCTGATGCCGGCGCCCACGGAGGCGGCGAGCCCGACGGCAAAAGCAGTCCAACTGCTGCGAGTGGCAAACGCCGCCGCAAACACCGGAGCCAGGGTGGAAACCGAGCCATCCATCAGGCCGGCCAGTCCGGGTTGCACAATCTGCAGCACGAAGAGCCGGCGCCGCGCCTCATCTTCGCGCTCGATGACTTCGGGTTTTAAGTTTGCCTGTTCCAGTTGCTGCGCCCGGTCGGCGTGGGAACGCTCCTCGTTTGCCAGATCGTCCAGCAACTGGCGCACGCTGGCGCTCTGCGCCCGCGTCGCCGCGCGCTCATAGAACCGCCGGGTTTCTATTTCCATGGCGCTGGCCTGGTTGCGAACAGCATCCAGGCCGAGCGGCCGAACCAGCCACACGGGCCGGCGGTGCACAAAGCCCTTCACGTCCTGCCGGCGAATCAGAGGGATGTGCTCTCCGTAGAACTGGCGGTAGAGATCAAGCAGGCGCCGCCGGTGCTCTGATTCCTCTTTGCGCATGCCTTCGAACACGGCTGCCGAGCCGGGAAAATTCTCGCGCAAACCTTCCGCGAAATCGGCGTAAACCCGCTCGTCTTCTTCTTCCAACGAAATAGCCAGCGCGAGAATCTCGCGCTCGGAAAGCGTGTCGAGTGTGCGCATACGAGGAGAGACTATTCCGTCCGCCACCGGCGCGGCAAACGCATGCATCGCGGTTGGCGGCTTCCGGTTACCGCTGTGCCGCCACCGCCTTGATGCAATCCTCCAAAACGTCGAGCGCGACGTCAGCCTGCTGCCTGCTCACGATGAGCGGCGGAGCAAGCCTGATGCTGTTCGGACCGGCGCCCAGCAGCAATACGCCGCGTTGGAAGGCGCGCTCGACAATGCGGTCGCGCTCCTCGCCCGCACGGGTTTTGAGTTCCTTGTCTTTCACGATTTCGACGCCGATCATCAGCCCCAGCCCGCGCACGTCGCCCACCAGCGGCAGGCGGGCAGGCCAATCGGCAAGCCGCCGCCGCATGTGCGAGCCGACCTCCTGCACATTTCCCATTCCCTCGCTCGCGATGACGCGAATACTGGCGAGCGCCGCCGCAATGCAGATGGGATTGCCGCCGAAGGTGGAGGCATGGGAACCCGGAACCCAGTCCATGATCTCGGCCCGGCTGAGCGTGATGCCCAGCGGCATGCCCGAGGCGATGCCTTTGGCGATGGTCACGATGTCGGGCTGCACGCCGGAGTGTTCAATGGCCCACCACTTTCCTGTGCGCCCCGCGCCGGATTGCACTTCGTCGGCCACCAGCAGAATGCCGTTTTCAGTGCAGATGCGCCGCAATTCACGCAGGAATTCCGGGGGCGCCGGCAGGTACCCGCCTTCGCCCTGGACCGGCTCAACAAAGATGGCCGCAACCTCTTCGGGGGGGACGGTGGTCTTGAAGACCTTCTCTTCAATGAAGCGGGCGCACTCGATGGCATAGTGAGCGGCATCGGTACCCGAAGGCCGGCGGTAAACATCGGGGAATGGAACGTGAGTCACGCCCGGGACCAGCGGCGCAAAGCGGCGGCGTTGCTGGGGCTTGGAGGCGGTAAGCGAAAGCGAGCCCATGGTGCGCCCATGGAAGGCGCCGTAGAAAGCGATGATCTGCTGCCGGCGCGTGTGGTAGCGAGCCAGCTTCAAAGCCGCTTCCACCGCCTCCGTTCCGGAATTGCCGAAATATACCCGGTGCGGCCCCGGCATGGGAGCAATGCGCGAAAGCTCATTCGCCAACTCGAGCATGTTCTCGTAGTAAAAATCGGTGCCCGAAATGTGGATCAGCTCCGCTGCCTGCTTCTGGATTGCCGCCACCACTTCCGGATGGCAATGGCCGGTGGAGCAGACGGCGATTCCGGCGGCAAAATCGAGGAACTCGTTGCCATCCACGTCTTCCACGATGCAACCGCGCCCCCGCCGCGCCACCATTGGATATGAGCGTGTGTAGGAGGGCGAAATCAGCTCATCATCAAGCTTAACGGCGCGTTCTGCATTTGGCCCCGGCACAGGGTTGTGAATGCGAGGACCGGCGATTGACGGTTTCGTGCTGGTTTCTGTGGACATGGGAAATTCTCCTGTGGTCGGCGGCGGGAAGGGGTTCCAGTCATCCCCTGGCGTGTAGGGGTTGAAAGATGGGGGCAGGAAAGGCCGCGAGCTAATCGCCGCCAAACAGGAATGGGCGCTCGGCTGAAGGAAGCAGATGCATCCAGAGCCGCGGGCGAGCGCGGTCAAGGCGGCTTGCGGCGCTGGGAAGAAGATACATGCTGCTTCATTATACCGCCGCCGGGAGCAGCATTTATGAAGAGAAAGTTTTATAAGATCGTCGGGAAAGCTGTTGCATCTATTTCGGATTCCTGTGAACGCCGGCGCCCATTCCAGCCCGCCCCCCGCGCGTGCCCAAGTGGCGCTTGCGTTTGCGCTGGTTTATGTGTTCTGGGGCTCCACGTATCTTGGCATCAGCGTGGCCATCCGCTCGGTCCCCCCGGCGCTGATGTGCGCGACACGTTTTTTTATTTCAGGGCCGCTGATGCTGGCCTGGTGCGCGCTATCGGGCCGGGCCATCCGCATCCGCCCACGCGAGACATATCGCCTGGCGCTGATCGGAGTCTTGCTCCTCACCGGGGGCAACGCCATGGTGGCATGGTCGGAGCAATTCACGCCCACTGGCATATCGGCGCTCATTGTTGCTTCGGTGCCGCTATGGGTAATCGTTCTGGAGCGCCTGTTTCGCCGCTCTGAGCGGCTTTCCGGGCGCGGTATTGCAGGGCTCCTGATCGGCATCGCCGGCATTCTGCTGCTGCTGTGGCCCAAGATGGCTGCGGGCAATGGCGTGGGGCGGCGCGAGTTGATCGGCGCTGCCGGACTATTGTTTGCCAGCCTGAGCTGGGCGCTGGGTTCCATCCTGTCGCACCGCTGGTCGCGGCCCTCGGAATTGAGCGAGCCCATGGCCGATCCGTTGAGCGCCAGCGCCTGGCAGATGATTTTTGCAGCTTTCGCTAATCTGCTGATCGCGCTCGTCTTCCGGCAGCCGCAGCGGGCCCATTGGACGCGTGAGGGACTCGGAGCGATCGCCTATCTAGTGGTTTTCGGCTCCTGGGTGGGCTATACGGCTTACATCTGGCTGCTGAAGCATGTGCCCACATCGAAAGTGGCCACCTACGCGTATGTAAATCCCGTGGTGGCAGTGTTTCTGGGCTGGCTGTTCCTGGGAGAGCGCGTGGACGGCTACGTTATTGCAGGATCCGTCATCATTGTGGCCGCAGTAGCGATGGTAACGACATCGCAGATCAATGCCGAGGCTGGGACACCCGCAAGGCAACTGCGCGGAAGCGAGGCTGATTAGCGCAGCCGCATAACGGCAGTCAACTGCGTGGAGCGAAATGCTCGAAAGCTATACATGTGAAGATAAATTTATCGCGGAGTGAAGACCTGCTGCTCGAGCGCGGCGAACTCGGGCAAGGCACGGTACGAATCAAAGCGCGGATCGCTTTTTAGCCAGATGAGCCAGGGATCGAGTTCCTTGTCGGCGAGCTGCAGCCAGTGGAGCATTGCCTCCGTTTCGCCTAATCCCGCATATACAAGCGCAATCTGGTAAGCAGAGACGTATCCCTTGCTTCGGTCTGCGATCATTCCGGCAACGATCGTGCGCGCATCGGCTTGCCTGCCGCTGACCGCATAAACGTGCGGCAGCGAGCAAACATTGCCGGGCGCCAAATTGGTCACCTGCTCAATCTCGGCCATTGCCTGTGCATAACGGCCTACCGCCTCGAAATACAAAGCCTCCATGCAGTGCGGGTAGAGGTGCCCAGGGGCAAATTCCCTGAACGACCGCTCCATCTCAGCAAAGCGGTGGCCAAAATACTCCATCCACAATATGGTGCCTTTGCTCGGGGGCAGCGACGGTTCGAGTTCCGCGGCACGGCGAGCCTCGGCCAGCGATTCATCGGTCCTACCGATGATGGAAA
The DNA here is from genome assembly GCA_019236695.1 of Acidobacteriota bacterium. Lineage (GTDB taxonomy): Bacteria > Acidobacteriota > Terriglobia > Terriglobales > Acidobacteriaceae > JAFAIN01. The sequence goes on from JAFAIN010000040.1 coordinate 8,512, forward strand.
GGTGGAGCGCGAGGGCATGATGTGCCTGGCCCGAGTAAGGCTGGAGCTGGAGGGCCAGCCGGAATTCGCGTTCCGCGCCCGCCATGTCTCGATGGAGCGGCTGCTGCAGAAGATAGCCGTATTGCACATGGGCGTCGGCGAGCTCTGGATCCAGTTCGAGCGCGCGGAGGGTAATCTTTTCCTGCAGCGGATAGGCTTCCCACGGAGCCATCCCGCCATAAAAAGCCAGCAGGCCCAAAGCGGCGGCCTCGCCGGTGTACGCCGGCGCGTAATTGCGATCGAGAGCACGCGCCTCGCGGAAGTACCCGAGAGCCTGCCGGTACTCGTCAATCCCGGCGCGCTGATTGATGGCAAACATGCCGTGCAGGTAGGCATCGAAGGCGGCGTTATTCTCAGTATGACGGCGCGCCACGCGGCTGCGAACCGCGGATGAGAGGCGCAGGGCCAGCTTCTCCGCAACCCGGTCGGAGATCTGGGCCAGAACTTCATTCGATTCGACACTTTTGATCGTGTATTGCTCGCCCCAAAGCCGGCGGTCATGCTGCGTATCAACCAGCTCAATGGCCAGGCGCACACTGTGGGCCTCACGGCTGGCGCCGGGTGCAGGAGCCACAGCAGACAAATTCCCCACCAGCACGGCCCTGACGCCGAGCTCATGTGCTATTGCCTTCGGATCGGCAGCGCGGCCCTTGTACACGAAAGCCGCGTTGCGCGACGTAACCTCCAGCGTGGGGACCTGGGCGAGATTGTTGATGATGGTTTCGGTGATGCCATCGCTCAGATAATCAAGGCCGGCTTCATGTGTCTCGTTCGCGAACGGCAGTATGGCGATGGAATTGATGGCGGGGGTGCGCGACAGGGCCCACGCGAGCAGTGCCGCGCCTGATATCAAGACGCCCGTCACGGTCATCGCGAGAGGGTACCGTCTCCACCAGGGCAACAACGGCCGGTTCGCCTCAGGCTGAGGCGCTGCGCTGAGCATCGCGGGCTGCCGTGATCCGGGTGCGGCGCTCAATTCAACCGGAGCACAGGCTTCGGCAGCCGCCACCCTGGCAACGCTTTGTGCTTCGAACTCGATATGCCCTATGAAACGGTAGCCTCGCCGCGGGAGCGTTTCGATAAACCGCGGAGTATCGGCGCTATCGTTCAGGGCGTCGCGTAAACGACGGACGGCGGCATTGAGGCCGTGATCGAAATCGACAAAAGTGTCTTGTGGCCAAAGATTTGTGCGGATTTGTTCCCGCGTCACCAGCTCTCCCGGGCTCCGGAGGAGCATGGCGAGAATGTGAAATGGCTGGTCCTGAAGCTTGATGCGGATGCCCTGCTTGCGGAGCTCACGGGTGTGCAGGTCGGCCTCGAAGGGACCAAACCGGATGACCCGCGCAGTTTGGGGGCCTTCCTGCATTGGTGCGCGAGTCTATCACCATTCACCAAACCGCGTTACCTGAGGTTTCTTGGGCTTAGGAACCAGGAACTTAGCTCGTGACCTTCGTTTTGCTGACGCGTGTGGCGGTCGCCATTGAGGTGACGGCCGGTCCGGGCGAAGCTGGCCACGCCTACAAGGAGGCACCTCATGAAAAAGACTGCTATCGCCCTCGTTCTGACCGTGGTTGCCGGCCTGGCGGCCGCCACCGCTTCCGCGCAAGCTAATTTCGCGATGCGCGCCAACGTTCCATTTGCCTTCTCGGTTAGTGGCCGCGACTACGCCGCGGGCACCTATATGTTGCAGGCAAAGAATTCAGGCGCCATGATCCTTCGCAACCAGAAGACCGGGCAATCGGGGATCGTGCCGCTGCTAAACCCTGAGCGCTCGAACGCGACAGCGCACCTGCAGTTCTCGAGAGACGGCATGCATTCCACTCTTCGCGCTCTGACCGACGCTGAAGGCCACACCTGGCGGGTTCCGGCCCCGCGCACGAAACTGGAAATTGAAAGCAAAGCGGCTGCCGAATCGACCACCGTTGTGGTGGCGTTGAAGTAGCCTGGCGCGTATGACCCGGGCGCCCGGCGAGCGCTCTGGGATTGTGGCGTAGTAAGGGGCGCCGGGTCACAACTTGCGCCCCCCTTTTTTCTTAAGTGACGTGGGGCCGACCCCCTCCGGTCGGCCATGCGGCCTGAAAGGCCGCTCGCCCTCCCTTGCGAGGGAGCCCTGATTGAAGGTCAACCCAGGCGAGCTTCGCTCGCCCTGTTCGGCCGGGGGCGGCCGGACTCACGTCGCTCGCCGAGCACAACTGTTCTGCGGGTCAATGCTGGCCGGGAGGAGGAGCCTGGCCGGCGCCGTGTTTGCCGAAGCGGCCATTCGGCCCGAATCCGCTGGGTGGGCCCATGGCCTGCAACGCAGTCCACTGATCGAGGGTGAGGACTTTTCGCACCGCCAGCAGCATCTGCGCGTGAATTTTCTGCAGGTTCATTCGTGCCTGGGCAATGGCATCGAGCTGAGCATTGATCTGCGTATCATTCAGGGGCTCGGTGTTAATGAGCGGCTTCAATGCCTGCTCCGCCTGCTTCACCGCACTCCCGGCTGACTGAAGATTGCTTCGGTTCTGCTGGAAGATGGATTCGATTTGCTGTACCTGAGCGTCGCTCAGATTGATCTTCTGCACGATCTCTGAATTTTTCCACCAGGGCCCGGGAGGCATGCCGAAGCCCTGCCCGCCGGCGCCCATCATGCGGGGCCGCATGGCAAAGCGGCCCGGCCCGGGTGTTGGCGGCCCCTGGGTATTGTCCTGGGCCCAAAGCGCCGGAACGACCAAGCAAAAGACGATGGCGAAAAAGTTTTTCATTTTAGTGCCTTCCTTGCTGAGGCTGAGTCTGTGGCGTGGTTTCGAGAATGGCATCGCGTTCATCGGCCAGGTAGCCGGCGGGTGCGAGCGCCGCCGGGGAGTCATCGGAAAGCTCATCCTGCACCTGGTTCAGCAATTCCGAATCGCTGACCGGAGCCGGATGAATCAGTTTGCGCGCCGTATTGCGATCGAGCAGCACGCCGCCACATACCATGGCCAGGATGGCCAGCGCTCCGACGATGCGCACTCCCCAGGCATGCATTGAGCGCGAAGCGCGCGAACTGCGCTCCCCGGCCGTCAGGGGCTCGCCCGCCAGCAGCGTCAATGCGCCGCGAAAACCGGCGATGGCCTCGCGCACTTCCCTGGCCTCAAACCCGCACTCGGTGCAGGCCTGCAGGTGCGCCAGCACGGTTTGCGAGGCGTTGCCGGCCGCCAATTCCGCCAGTTCGTAATCGCTCAAATGAGAGTTCGCCGTCATAAGGTTTTTCCTCAGCCTTCCCGCAGGTTCTTCCGAATGGCGTGAACCGCGCGCGAAAGGTGCACTTTCACGGTGCCTTCGGCCATGGAAGCGGATTTGGCTATTTCTGCAATGCCCATCTCATCGACAAACCGCAGCATAAAGACCAGCCGCTGGTTTGCAGAAAGCCGGCGCGCCGCGTCCCATACGCGGGCCGCCTGCTGGCGCGCGATGAGGCTGCGCTCGGCATTGGGCCGGTCATCGGCAAAGCTTTCAAACACGCAGCGCACATCGTCTTCCGATGTATGCCGGGCCAGGCTTCGCCAAAACTGCAGCCGTTTGCTGCGGCGGTAGTCGCTGGCCAGGTTGATGGCAATCCTGATGAGCCAGGTGCCCGCGCTGGCTTCGCCGCGAAACTCATGCCGCGCCTGATGCGCCCGAAGAAAACACTCCTGCGCCAGGTCCTCGGCCACTTCGCGGTCGCCGATCATGCCCAACAGGAAGCGGACCACCCGTTCGCGATGGGTGCGCACCAGCGCATCGAAGTCGCCTAGTTCGGCGCAACCCCGTTCCCTTTCCCGCTCGCGGGAGAGGGACGGCGTCAGGCCCGGCAGGACTGCGTCAGCTCCGCTCATTCATTCCCTGCTGCGTATTGGACGAAAACCCGTTGCTGCGGTTTACATTCAGTCGAACACCGGCCAGGGCGACGCTCGATCCCCTCCGGTCGCCCAGTCATCCATCCGCCCAATGCCTCACCCGGCCGGCAAAATTCAGAGCTGCCAGCCATACGGAAGCGGCCAGATAGCCCCCAGCAACGTCGCTGAAATAATGCACGCCAAGGTAAATGCGGGAGAAGCCAATGGCAAGCACGAGGAGGGCTGCCGCCAGGCGGATGCTGACCCGGAGCGACTGGTCGCGTACCCGGGCGGAGCACAACGCCGCAAGGGCGCCATAGAAGCACAGCGCAAGCAGCGCGTGCCCGCTTGGGAAACTCTCGGTTGACGGCATCGGGTAGCCAAAAAACGGCGTGGGGCGCGGGCGATGGAATGCGTGCTTCATGGCCGAGTTCAGCACTCCTCCCCCGCTCACGGCAAGCACGATCCACAGCGCTGCGCGATGCCGGTTCATGCTGAGGAATGTAACCACGGCCAGGCAGGATGCGGCCAGAACAAAAATCTCCGACCCCAAAAACGTGAGGACCAGCATGGCCCGAGTGAGGGGCCGGGAACTCCAATGATGGACGAGAGCCCGAACCTGCAGGTCGAGACGCAGCGTGGCGCCACGCCCAACTTCGCCGGCGAGCCAACTGAACAGCGCCAGCGTGATGAGGGCTGCGAGAAGGCTTGCCACCAACAACGCCGAGGTCCTTCCGGCGCTCTCGAGTTCAGGATGCTCCGGCACAGTGCCGCGATCGCATTAACGGCCCGGCGCCGGCACAGGTTTCCGCGCAGCGAATACGGGCGCGGAAGCGGCCGCAGGCGCGGCTGCGGCGCGGCCGTTTTCCTTCGGGTCGGGTCCGGAAGGCGGCTGCGCCGCAGCCTCCAGCCCCAGAGTCTTTCGCACTTCGGACTGAATGCGGGCCAGGATATCGCGGTTCTCTTTGAGGAAATTTCGCGCATTCTCGCGCCCCTGGCCAATCCGCTCACCCTTGTAGCTGAACCAACTGCCTGATTTCTCCACGATATTGTTGGCCGCAGCCAGGTCGAGCAGATCGCCTTCCCGCGAAATGCCTTCGCCATACAGAATGTCGAACTCGGCTTCACGGAACGGCGCCGCAACCTTGTTCTTTACCACCTTGATCCGGGTGCGCGACCCGACCACTACGTCACCTTCTTTCACAGCGGCAATGCGGCGAATATCGATGCGCACCGAGCTATAGAACTTCAAGGCGCGCCCTCCGGTCGTAGTTTCCGGGTTGCCGAACATTACGCCGATTTTTTCGCGAATCTGATTGATGAAGATCAGGCAGGTACGCGATTTCGCCACGATGCCGGTGAGCTTGCGCAAGGCCTGCGACATGAGCCGTGCCTGCAGGCCAACGTGGCTGTCACCCATTTCGCCGTCCAACTCGGCTTTCGGGACGAGCGCCGCCACTGAGTCCACCACCAGCACATCAATGGCTCCGGAGCGAACCAGGGCTTCCGCAATCTCCAAAGCCTGTTCGCCATAATCGGGTTGTGAAACCAGCAGATTATCCACATCAACCCCGAGCTTTTTCGCATAACCGGGGTCGAGGGCGTGCTCGGCATCAACGAATGCAGCCATCCCGCCGCTCTTCTGCGCTTCCGCGATCACCTGCAGAGCAATTGTTGTCTTGCCGCTCGATTCCGGCCCAAAGATTTCGACCACGCGCCCGCGCGGAAAGCCCCCCACCCCCAGCGCCGCGTCAAACGAAACCGCGCCGGTGGAGATTACGGTGATGGGGACCACCGCCTCCTTCGAGCCCAGCCTCATGATGGAGCCCTTGCCAAACTGCTTTTCAATCTGTGACAGCGCGAGATCGATTGCCCTTACCCTCTCTGCCTTCTCGTCCACCATGTCGCCCCTCGCAAATTTGAAGTATGCCGAAGCCGCGATTATACATCGCCGGCCTGAAGCTGGCGAATAAAAAACGAAGCCGCCGGATTTGCGCTACACTCTCTGCTTACTTTCGGAGGAGATGCCATGAGGCGCATAACCATTGCAGCAGTTCTGGGAGCCGGGATGTTCGTTTTCTGTGGTTCCGCTGCCGCCCAGGTAGGCAGCGATATGAAGCAGGCGGGCAGCGATGTGAAGAATGCCGGAGAGGCTGCAGGAAGCAAGACCAAGCACGCGATGGCGAAAGCCGGGAACGCCGTCAGAGGCAAGAAGACGCAAACCGTCGAGATGAAGGATGCCAAGGGCGACAGCGTGGGAACCGTAACCCTATGGGGCGACCCCCACGGCCAGGGAGTGGAGTTGCGCCTGAACCTGAAAGGCCTGACGCCCGGTGAGCATGCGATCCACATTCACCAGAAGGCGTTGTGCGAGTCCCCGGCCTTCACCAGCGCCGGACCGCATTTTAATCCCGGAAACAAGGAGCACGGGCTCGAGAATCCGAATGGCCCGCACGCCGGCGACATGCCGAACTTCACGGTCGCCGCGAATGGCACGGCGAAAACCACCGTGAGCGATCCCAATGTGACGCTGGGAGATGGACCAAACTCCGTGTTCGCCGACGGCGGCACCGCCATCGTGATTCATGCCAAGCCCGATGACATGAAGTCGCAGCCCGCCGGCAGCGCCGGCGACCGTATCGCCTGCGGATTGGTCCAGAGAAAATAACGGCTTGAATGTTTGCCTGTGATCAGTGAAAGGATTGCCGCCGTTCGAGAGCGCATGGCGGCAGCGGCGCGGCGAGCAGGCCGCGATCCCGGTGCAATCGAGCTCATGGCGGTCAGCAAGACAGTATCTGCTGAACGGATTGCCGAGGCCTGGGAAGCCGGAACGCGCCTCTTCGGCGAGAACCGCGTCCAGGAATTTGAAGCCAAGTGCCCGGAGTTGCGCCGGTTGAGCGGCGCCCGATTCCACCTAGTCGGGCACTTGCAGCGCAACAAGTCATCGCGGGCAGCCCGCCTTTTTCAGGGCATCGACACCATCGATTCGTGGCGCATTGCCAGCGCCCTGAACCTCGATGCCGCCGGCCGCGCGCCGGGAAAATTGCCGGTGCTGATTGAGATCAATGTCGGCGGCGAGGCTCAGAAGACCGGTATGGCTCCCGATTCACCCGAGTTGGAGGGAATCCTTACAGGCGCTGCGAAGCTCGCCAACCTGCAGATAGAGGGCCTGATGACGGTTCCGCCGCTCACGGAAGACGCCAAAGCCGCGCGAGCTTTCTTTCGCCGCCTGCGCACGCTGCGGGACGAAATTTCGCGGCGAAAGCTGCCCGAAATCCGAATGGATGTGCTTTCGATGGGGATGTCGCACGATTTCGAAGCAGCAATCGAAGAGGGCGCCACACGCGTGCGCATCGGAACCGCAATTTTCGGAGCGCGGTAAGGAATTGCCGAATTTCCAATCGCGCCTGCCCGGCCGAGGGCACGTAAGAGTGCCCCTGGTTAATGGAAGCCAACTGCAGCCATCGCTGCCTGCGCTTCAGGGCTAGTCATGAATGTGTTCCAGACAAAGCCGGTGCGCTGGTTCTCCGCCATCAGCATCGTAATCCCGGTCTGAATGCCAACAGCGTCGGGGTCGTACCAGCCCGTCAACGGATTAAATGCGCCAACATACCCGTACCGCTGCCAGGCCCTGGGATACTGCGACTGGATGTTCCGCATACCCGCGAGGCAATCCGCCGGGAGGAACGGTACCGACCCAGCGGCAGCACTGGGCACAACCGATCCATCAATCGGCCCCATGGAGGGCGGGCCTCCCCACGCCTGGTAGCCGTTGTTCTGGGTGTCGGAGGCCGAAATGCCCCACAGGTTCTGCTGATAATCAGCGAACTGAGAAGCCAGCGACAGGCAAAACAGCTTGTGGGCCTGGGTGGCAGTAACGGAGTTGCTGAAATAATTCACGAAAGCATCCTGGCGGTTTCGAAAGTCAAACCAGGCATGGGAAAACTGGTGAATGAACAGCGGCGCGTTCAGATTGGTTATGTAAGTCAGCCCCTGGTAGGTCAAGGTGGGCCGCGCAATCTGATTCCAGGAGCTTGGTGGAATCGGATACGTAGTTGACCCGATAGCCAGCAGGTAAAGCATGAGCAACTCGCTATAGGTATCCCAGCGCGCCCCCAGGAATCCGCCTTCCGGGGTCCACCCCTGGGAAAGAGTCATGCCGCCGTTGAGCATCCACTGCCAGTTGACCCGTGAATACAGCGTGTTGGCCAGGCTCTGGACCTGCGCATCCTGGAAATGCTGCCGGCAGGTCAATACGCCGCACATCAGGATCGCAGTATCGATGGACGATACTTCCGATGTGCCGCTGCGCAACCCGGTATTCATGTCGACAAAGTGATAAAAGAACCCGTTCTCGCCCGGCTGGTTCAGCAGCGTGTTGAGCGTGGCGAGCACGCGCGCCTTTACGGTGGCCGAATCCATATATCCGCGCTGGTCGGCAATGCAGAGGGCGGCCAGGCCGAAGCCGGTGGCCGCCACGCTGGAGAGGGTTCGGCTGTCGCTGCCTGCGGCCAGGGCGCGATCCTTCACCAGTCCAGTGGCGGCGCCGGCCTGTTCCCAGAAATAAAGAAACGCCGCACGCTCCACCGCATCGAGGAACTCATCGTCGGTGAGCGCCAGCGGGGTGGGCGTGGGCGTAGATGAGGCGCCAGAGGAGCCGCCACACCCGGGGTAAGCGGCGAACGGAAGCACCGAGGCGAGTTGCGCGGCAACCCGAAGAAACTCACGCCGGCTTCGCCCTGCCCTGCCCATAAGGGGTTCCACTTGAATCGTATCTGGAATTCGCCAGAGGGCGTATGCCTATAATCAAGCATGGCCGCAATGCCGCAAAACCCGCCGATTCCCGAGGCCTCGGAGCCTTCCGCCGCATTGCGCGTACGCGGAAGGTTTGAGGAGCTGAGGAAGCAGGTGGCGGAGATGCGGCCCGGCGAAGACCTCGGCATTATCGGGCAGGCATTCGAACTGAGCGAGCGTTACCATGCCGGCCAGACCCGGGCCTCCGGCGAACCCTACCTTATGCATCCGGTGGAGGTTGCGCTGGTGCTCGCAGAGATGAAGATGGACCCCCAGGCGATCGCAGCCGGACTGCTGCACGATTCGGTGGAGGACACCCTGGTCACGATTGGAGAAATCGAGGCCCAATTCGGCGACCAGGTGGCACACATCGTCGAAGGGGTGACCAAAATCAGCAAGATCGATTTTGCCAGCGGCGAGGAGCGGCAGGCCGAGAACGTGCGCAAGATGCTGCTGGCCATGGTGGATGACATTCGCGTGGTCATCATCAAGCTGGCTGACCGGCTGCACAACATGCGCACTCTCGAGTTTTTGCCGCGCGAGCGCCAGGAAAAAATTGCCCACGAAACCATGGAGATTTATGCGCCGATTGCGCACCGCATGGGCATGGGCAAGCTGCGCGGCGAACTCGAGGACCTGGCTTTCCGCTACATTGATCCGCTGGCCTACCAGCAGGTGAAGCAGGCAGTGGAGGCGCGCACCCGCGCCGGCGACTCCATCCTGCAGCACGTTCTCAACATCATCCGGCAAAAGCTGAAGGAGAACGGAATTGAGGCCCGGGTGGAGAGCCGGGTAAAGCGTTTTTACAGCATCCAGCAGAAGCTCCTGCGGCAGCACATTCCGGTGGAGCAGGTTTACGATCTGTTGGCCATCCGCATCATTACCCGCTCGGTGCGCGATTGTTATGCGGTGCTCGGGTCCATCCATCAACTCTGGCCGCCGGTGCCCGGGCGCATCAAGGATTTCATCGCGATGCCGCGGCCCAACCTGTACCAATCGCTGCACACCACGGTGATTGCCGAGAACGGCACGCCGTTTGAAGTGCAGATCCGCACGGAAGAGATGCACAAGATGGCGGAAGAGGGCATTGCGGCTCACTGGAAGTACAAAGATGGCCCGGTTGCCGCCAAGGACGAAGAGCGCCTGGCATGGTTGCGCCAGGTAATGGAATGGCAGCAGGAGATGACCGATCCGGGCGAGTTCCTCTCAACTCTGAAAATTGATCTCTACCCGGAAGAGGTGTACACGTTCACCCCAAATGGCAAGATCGTGATTCTGCCGC
>JAFAIN010000048.1 GCA_019236695.1 Acidobacteriota bacterium
GGGGGTCCCTGGGGTTGCGCCGGCGGAGGCATCTCGTAATTCTGCGGCGGCTCGGTCCCGAGCAGGTGACGGACAAAATAGTCCCAGCGGCGCCTGGTCATGTAGCCCGTATCCGGGCCGTAGCCGTGCGCGCGATTGGGGAACATGATGAGGTCAAAATCCTTGTTTGCTTTGATGAGGGCGCTCACCACCAGAAGAGTATTGTAGGGCGGCACGTTGTCATCGAGCGTGCCATGGGCCAGCAGCAGATGCCCCTTAAGGTTCCTGGCGATGTTCTGGTTCGCCTGGTTGTCATAGCTGGTGGTTCCATCCGCGTTCTTCTGCAGCAGCCCTTGCCACTTCTCTCCCCAGTCATCTTCGTATTCGCGATTGTCATGGTTGCCCGATTCCGAGATGCCAACCTTGAAGAAATCGGGATAGCGAAACATAGCGTCAGCGGTTGCATAGCCTCCGCCTGAGTGCCCATAGATGCCGGTGCGTTCCAGGTCAATCCACCGATAGCGTTCGGCAAGCTGCTTCATTCCTGCTACCTGATCGGGCAGGGTGTTGTCGCCGAGGTCGCCGAAGTAGGCATCATGGAACTTCTTCGAGCGCCACGGGGTGCCCATGCCATCAAGTTCAATGACGATGAACCCGAGCTCTGCCAGCGCCTGGGCATCACCGCGGGCTGCGGCAAAGGTGCGCCCGCCCACGCTGCCCGTCTGCGGGCCCGGGTAGATGTGGTTCACAATGGGGTACTTGCGCCCGGCCTCGAAACTGGCCGGGCGGAACATGAGCCCGTAAAGATCGGTGGCGCCGTCGCGCGCCTTCACGGTGAACGGTATGGGCGGCTTCCATCCTGCCGCGACCAGCTTCGTAATGTCAGCTTTTGCCACCTGCTGCAGGGTCTTGCCATTGCTGTCACGCAGAACCGTGACGGGCGGCGCTTCGGGAGTGGAATAGGTGTCGGCGAAGTAGCGTCCGGAGGGAGCCATGGTTGCGTCGTGAGTGGCGTTTTCGGGGGTCAGCAGCGTCATCCCGCCGCCATCGAAGCCCACGCTATAAACCTGGCTAAAGTATGGGTCGCGACCTTTTTCCTTTCCGACAGCGACGAAATAAATCTGCCGCTTTGCCGGATCCACCTTCAGGATGTTCGTAACGTTTCCCTCGCCCCGCGTGATCTGGTTTTTGAGCCGGCCGGTTGCCAGGTCGTAGAGGTACAACTGGCCCCAATCATCGCGTTCCGAGAACCAGATGATCTCGCCTGATTCCGGCAGATAGCGCCAGTTGATGCCGGCCTGCCCCGATTCGTAATAGGTCGAAACCTCCTCCTCCAGCACATCGCGAACGTCGCCGGTTGCGGCATCGGCGACCTTCAGCGCTTCCTTTTTGTGGTCGCGCGAAGTGCTGACGAAGGCAAGGTGCGATGAATCGGGGCTCCACTGCACATCGGCCCAGCCTGCGTCGGGGCGGCAGATGATGTGGTCGCAGCGCGTAGAGCGATGCTGGCCGGGAGGCTCCTTCAACCACACTACTCGCGCGTCATCCACCGAAATCACGACACGCTCGATCATCGAAACATTCTGATCGCCGGGCAAAGGATACTTCCACGCCTGAAGTTTGGGATGGCCGACTGCGGTTTCTACCAGGTACATTTCCCCGACATTCCGCTGGTCCTGCCGGAAGGTGGCAATCTTTTTGGAATCGGGCGACCACAGCAGGATGGGGCGATCGCTTTTTTCCCAGCCGGCATTGTCGGTGGCGTAACCGTAATCCTTGGCGCCGTCGTGGGTGAGCTGGGTTTCACGGCCGCTGGCCACATCGCGCACCCAGAGGTTGTTGTCGCGAATGAAGGCTGCGGTCTTACGGTCGGGCGAGGGCGCCTCGATCTGGCTGCGAGCGCGATTGGCCGCAGGTTCCGCTTCGCATTTCGCGCCGCTCCGGTCGCAGCGCCAGCGCCGGCCGGCGGCATTGAACATCACAGCGGCCAGGTCGGGAGAGAATTCAATGTCGTTGAAGGGCAGGTGAGCTGCATCGAAGGTCCGCCCACTTGCCTGCGACAGCGCGGCCGCCAGCTTCCCGTGGTCAAACGCCGGCTGGCCGGCCTGGTGCTCCGCGTCATAGAGCACGAACTGCGCCCCTTCCGGACCCTGATCGCGGTACCAGAACATGTCCCGGTCGGAGATCCATGCCGGCCTGACGGAGTGATAGACCAGCGGGTTTGTGTTGTAGGCCATAAATTTCTCGGCTCGCGCATAATCGTCGGCCGTAATGCGGGCCGGCTGTGCGAGAGAAAACGGCGAGATCAGCAGGAGAGCGGAAATAATCAGCTTCATCGGGAGCACCAGGAAGTGGATGGTTTTAATGCGGCAGTATACTGCTCCCGCACAACAATCCAAGGAGGGCAGATTGCGATCGCGAGCGCTTACGGTCGTGCTGTTTCTGGCGTGTTGGCTTGGGGCCGCGGCACAGACAACGCCAATTGTGCTGAACGTCACGACCCTGTTCGATGGCCGGGGCAGGGTATTGCACAACACGCGGGTGGTTGTGGAAGGCGGAAAAATCACAAGGATCGACCCCGCAGCCGGGCCTGTGACCTACGATCTCGCAGGGCTGACCGTAATGCCGGGCTGGATCGATACTCATGTGCACATCGACTGGCACTTTGGCCCGAACGGCACCACTCGTGATGCAGGCGAAACCCCGGAACAGGCGATGCTGTCGATCGCCGGCAACGCCTGGCGCACGCTCCAGGCGGGCTTTACCACCATCCAGACGCTGGGCTCCGTGCGCGACAAACCGCTGCGCGACGCGATCAATCGAGGTGAAATAGCGGGCCCGCGCATCCTGACCTCGCTCCGGCAGATCACGGATAACAAGCTCACGCCCGAAGAACTGCGTGCCCTGGTGCGCCAGGTAAAAGCCGAAGGCGCAGACGAAATCAAGATCTTTGCCTCCACCGGCCTGGGTTCGGGAGGCAAACCAACCCTGTCGCAAGAGCAGTTGAACGCGGCCTGCGGCGAAGCCAGGGCCCAGGGCCTGCGCGCGGTGGTGCATGCCTTCGGCGAAGCCGTTCGCATGTCAGCCGAGGCTGGATGCACTGCGGTGGAGCATGGTCTTATGGCCAGCGACGAGGCGCTGCAGGCCATGGCTGCTCACGGAACGTTTTTCGATCCCCAGCTCTGCCTCGTGTTCCAGAACTACATCGATAACGCGCAACATTACCCGAATCTCTCGCCCGAATCCCTGAAGGTGCTGCACGACGCCATGCCGCAGGCGGATGAACTGCTGCAGCGGGCCATGAACGTGCATGGCCTGAGAATTGTATTCGGCACTGATGCCGTGGCCGGCGCCGAGGGGCGCAATGCCGAAGAGTTCATCTGCCGTGTTCGCGGCGGGCGCCAGTCGCCCATGGCCGCCATGGTTTCGGCCAACTCGCTGGCCGCCGAATCGCTGGGCATGGCCAGTGAGATCGGCATCATTGCTCCCGGCATGCAGGCCGACCTCATAGGTCTGCAAGGCGATCCGCTGTCGGATATCACGGCAGTGCGGCGGGTTGTGTTTGTCATGAAGGCCGGCGACATCTATCGCAACGAACCCGGCAAATAGCCCAGCCTATCCCTCCGTGTCCGTGGTGAGCATTTCGCATTTGGACTGAGAAAGCTTTTTCCCGTATTGACACCGCCCTGCTTCCGGTGTTGAATTCGCCTTCTTTCCATCTTTTTCCTTCGGAGTGACACTATGTCAACCAGGATTGCCCGCGCACTGTGCGCCTTCTTCATGTTTGTGGCCGCGACCCTCGCTCAGGTCACATCATCGTTACCAACTGCAGCGCCGGCCCCGAATTACGAACTGGCAGCCCGCTTCATGCCCAGCAAGGTCGGCAAGATGGTTTTCGATACATCGGTGACGCCGCACTGGTTCGAGAACTCTGACCGGTTCTGGTACAGCTACGAGACCAGCGACGGCGCCCGGTGGTGGGTGGTTGACCCGGTGAAGCGCACTCGCGTTCCGCTGTGGGACAACAGCAAAATGGCCATCGCGCTGAACACGTTGACCAATTTTCCCTACAACTCGCAGCATCTGCCTCTGCGCAACGTGAAGCTGGTGAAGAACGATGCAACCATCCGGTTCGACATAGAAATTTCCAGCGATGGCGTGATTCCGGAGGAGAAAAAAGAGGGAACGGAAGAGAATGGGGAAGAAAACAATCAGGATGAGACGCAGCGGGGGCGGAATGGCCAGCGCGCGGCGGGCGAGGAAGCCGAGCGACCCCGCGACACCCGCACCATCTACTTTGAATACGACCTCGCCACCGGGAAGGTGACGCGGCTCGATGGCTTCCAGGACCGGCGCAGGCCCATGTGGGCGGCGATCTCACCCGACGAGAACACCATCGTCTTTGCCCGCGGCCACAACCTGTACATGATGGATGGCGCCAATTATGCGAAGGCGCTGAAGAATCCGGCCGACGCCTCGGTTGCCGAGACCCAGCTCACGACTGACGGCGAGGAGAGGAACAGCTACGCTCGCCATCTGATCACGGAAGACGCCGAGCAATTGAAAAAGGAAGACAAGAAGGATGCGGAGAACAAGAGCGGCATGCGAACGCCCGCGGTGAGCATCCACTGGTCGAAGGATTCGAAAAAATTTGCGCTGGTCCGGAATGACGATCGCAAGGTGGCAGATTTGTGGGTGGTGCTGACGCTCAAAAACCCGCGGCCAGTGCTCGAATCGTATCCGTACGCCATGCCCGGTGAGGAAAATGTTCCCATTCCCGAGTTGGTGGTGTTCGACGTTGCAAGCCGCAAATCGGTGAAGGTGCAGGCTCGCAATTTCTACCACCAGATGTTGAGTATCGAGGATGCTCCGGTGAGCTCGCGCGAGAGGGAACAGCAGCGCGAGCAGCAGGGAGAACGACAGGGCGCAGGCCAGTTCCGAACCAGCCCGCGCTGGCTAGCCGATGGGTCAGACAAACTGTACTTCAGCAGCATGAGCCGGAACTTCCGTTCCGTCGACATCTGCGTGGCCGATACTGCAACGGGAGCCGTCAAGACCCTGATCCAGGAACGCGCGAATGTGTGGCTGGATGTGAAGCCGGTCCGCCTTGTGAACAATGGCGCCGAGCTCATCTGGTGGAGCGAGCGCGACGGCTGGGGCCACTATTACCTGTATGACGGCGCCACCGGCAAGCTGAAGAACCAGATTACGACCGGCGAATACATGGCAGACCAGGTGGTGAGCGTGGATAACGCCGCGCATGCCGTGTACTTCACCGCAACCGGATACGACCGCGGGGAAGACCCGTACTACAACCACCTTTTCCGCACCAACCTTGACGGCAGCGGCTTGAAAATGGTGGCCAATGGAAATTTCAGCCATGCCTTCACCGCTTCCGACGATGGAAAATATATCGTCGATAATTACAGCCGGGTGGACACCGCGCCGCGGTCGGTTGTCTATGACGCGCAGGGATCAACCCTGGTGGACCTTGAGACCACAGATGTAAAACGCCTGGCCGAAGCCGGCTTTAAGTTTCCGGAAACGTTCCACGTTAAGGCTGATGATGGCATTACCGATCTTTACGGAGTGCTGTACAAGCCCTTTGATTTCGATCCGAATCGAAAATATCCGCTCATTGAGTTCGTCTATCCCGGACCACAAACCGAGAGCGTAACCAAAACTTTTACGCCCAAGAGCCCGAACATCGCGCTGGCGCAGATGGGATTCATCGTAATTGAGGTGGGCGGGAGAGGCGGCAGCCCCCAGCGCGACAAGTGGTATGACGCTTTCGGCTACGGCAACCTGCGTGACTATGGTCTCGCCGACAAAAAGGCTGCAGCCGAGCAGCTCGCGGCGATTCACCCTTACATCGATCTCAACCGTGTTGGCATTTGGGGCCACAGCGGCGGAGGCTTCATGACCGCCGCCGCGCTGATGCAGTATCCCGATTTCTTCAAGGCCGGCTGGTCGGAATCAGGCAATCACGACAACAACGTGTACAACAAGACCTGGAGTGAGAAGTATCACGGGGTCCGCGAGGAGCCGCAGAAAGACGGCACAGCGAAGTTCATCTACAACATCGATAAGAATTCCGATTTGGCGAAGAACTTGAAAGGCCACCTCATGCTTACCACCGGCGACATGGACGACAATGTGCACATGGCCAACACCATGCGGTTGGCGGATGCGCTCATCAAGGCCAACAAGCGGTTCGAAATGCTCGTATTTCCCGGCATGCGGCACGCCTACACGCCCATAGGCGACTATGTCATCATGCGGCGCGGTGATTTCTTCGCCGAATGGCTGATGGGCTCTCCCACCCAGGTTGCCGATATTGTGGAATTACAGCGCGACAAACTGGCAACGCCGGGCCGAAAGGGCCAGGCCGGCCAGAGATCGAGCGGGCCGGAAGATGTGCTCGACCCCGCGAATTACCCGCCCGACCCGAACGAGCCACCCGAGTAAAGCGCCGGCAAGCACAACAAACCCACCGTCCCGGTTGGAGCGGTGGGTTTGTTCATTCACAGTGCACGACTCGCCGGTTATTGCGAGGCCCGCTTGGCTGTCCAATCTCTGGAGTTCTCGCCCATCTGCACGGTACCCTTGATCGAATCGCCTTCCACCGTGCCGTTGAAGGTCTGCTTCATCTCGCCGTTCGGCGTCTGCCGAGTCACGGT
>JAFAIN010000178.1 GCA_019236695.1 Acidobacteriota bacterium
CCGCGCTGGCAAACAGAACTGGCTCATGTGCTTGCTCGGCACACGGGCGCCCCAGTTGATGCATGGCCAGCAGCGCGGCATCTGCTTTACATACTTCAGGCGGCGCCGAGCAGGAGCAATCCGTCCCTGAAACTCACGCTCATGACCCAAGAATTGAAATCGAACGGCGAGTGGGGCCGGCCCAAGCCTCTCCGAATGCGTGCCAATCAGATTGATCAGTTGCCGTCTGCCGAAGAACGCCAGTTGCTCCTGTCACTCCTGGGGCCTGACAGTTACGGATACCGGGATCTAAATTTCGAACTGCCGGATTCCATGTGGCTAACGCCGAGCCTTGCGCGCCTGCTCGTGCCGCTCATGGCCGGCACGGGTCGGCTCTATTTTGTTGAGCCCGAGACTCCTGACCGGCTTGAGCCGCTCTCGTGGGATGAAAACTGCCCCTGGAGTTTCGTTCTGGAAGTTGCAGCCACCGAAACAGGGGAGTGGGCGCTGGGCGGCTGCCTCCGCCGCGGCCACGAGAGGATGGAAATCTCGGAGCCGGCCATGATCGTCCCCGGCCTGCTGGCTGCACGGGGACGCATGATGCCGCTGCTGGCCGGGGAATCATTTGAGTGGATTGCGGCGGCGCGGAAGAAGAACCCGCTTCTAGTGGCGCCGCCCAGCGAACAGGATGCATTCCTGGGAACCCTGCTCTGCACATCCGGCCTGCCGCCAATCGAGCTGCCGCCCGAGTTGCGGTTTGAAGAAGTTCGAGTGGAACCAACATGCTGCTTGAGCATTTCGCGGCAACAAAGCGCGTACGGCCGGGCTGAGCTCGTGGCAAGCCTTTCTTTCGCTTATGGCGAACAGTCTTTTTCGGAGCTCGATGCCTGCCGGGGCGGCTTCGAGGCTTCGACCCATCGATTGTTTTTGCGGAACCTCCCCGCTGAAAAGTCGGCGGCAGCCCTGCTTGATCAACTCGGCGCAAAGCGCCGTTCCTCATTCTGGTCAGCCAACCCACAGCGCTACATCACAGATGCAAAGCTGCCGAAGCTGGCGCGAACCGCCGTGGAAGGGGGCTGGCAGGTGGAAGCAGAAGGCAAGATTTTCCGCCGCCCAGGCGCATTCCGGCTGAACATTACGAGCGGCATCGATTGGTTCGAACTGAGCGGCGAAGTGGATTTTGACGGTGCCACAGCCAAGCTGCCGGAACTGCTGCTTGCCTTGCGGCGCGGCAGCAAAATGGTCCAGCTTGGCGACGGAACGTACGGCATGCTCCCCGAGGAGTGGCTGAAAAAAATCGCTCCGCTGGCCGGAATGGGAAACGCGGAGAACCAGAACATCCGCTTCACCCGCGCCCAGGCTGCCCTGCTTGACGCGCTGCTTGCCTCCCAACCCGAGGCGAACTGTGATGAGAAATTTGCCTGCTTTCGGCGCCAGCTTAGCAGCTTTAACGGCCTGTGCCGGGCTGAACAGCCGGCTGGTTTTCAGGGCCGGCTGCGGGAATACCAACAGGAAGGGCTGGGGTGGCTGAACTTTCTCCAGCACTTCTCGTTCGGAGGGTGCCTGGCCGATGACATGGGCGTGGGGAAAACCGCGCAGGCGCTGGCGTTGCTTGAGGCGCGGAGAGAGTCGCGGCCAAAAGGCGAGAAAGGCCGAGCGTCCCTTGTGGTGGTTCCAAGATCACTGGTGTTCAACTGGAAGCAGGAGGCGGCCAGGTTTACTCCGGAATTGCAGGTGCTGGACTATACCGGGGCATCACGATGCCATACCCGAATCCCAGAGCATGATATTGTCCTCACCACTTACGGAACGCTGCGGCGCGATATCCTGGAGCTCAAGGAAATCGAATTCGACTATGTCATCCTTGATGAAGCCCAGGCCATCAAGAATGCCGCCAGCGATTCGTCAAAGGCGGTTCGCCTGCTGCGGGCGCAAAACCGGCTTGCGCTCAGCGGAACTCCGATCGAAAACCACCTCGGCGAGCTTTGGAGCCTGTTTGAATTCCTCAACCCCGGCATGCTGGGCGCAAGCGGCGCGTTCCAGCTCTCGGGCGGTGCATTGCGCAAACCGGATGAAGATACGCGCCTTCTCCTGGCGCGAGCCTTACGCCCTTTTATTCTTCGCCGGACCAAGGAACAGGTAGCGCGCGAGTTGCCGCCGAAGACGGAACAAACCATCTACTGCGAGATGGAGACGGCCCAGCGCAAGCTCTACGATGACCTGCGCCGGCACTATCGCGAATCCCTGATGCATCGCATTGAAGCTGCAGGCATTGCCAAATCGAAAATTCAGGTGCTTGAGGCTCTGCTGCGCCTTCGCCAGGCGGCCTGCCACCCGGCGCTGCTCGATTCCACCAAATTGAGTGCGCCGAGCGCAAAACTCGAGACTCTGCTGGAACAGTTAGCCGAAGTGTTGGAAGGCGGGGCCAAGGCGCTGGTGTTTTCACAATTTACCAGCCTGTTGGCCATCGTCCGCAATCGACTCGACCAGCTGGGCACCAGTTACGAATACCTGGATGGCGGTACCCGCGATCGCCAAGCGCGAGTAACGCGTTTTCAAACGGAAAAGGATTGCCGTGTGTTTCTCATCAGCCTGAAGGCGGGCGGGCTGGGCCTGAATCTTACGGCCGCCGAGTACGTTTTCATTCTCGATCCGTGGTGGAATCCGGCAGTCGAGGCGCAGGCCGTGGACCGCGCGCACCGGATTGGACAGGCGAAGCCGGTGTTTGCCTACCGCCTGATCACGCGTGACACCGTGGAAGAAAAAGTGCTCGAACTGCAGAACACCAAGCGCGATCTCGCGGCCGCGATAATTGGTGAAAACAATAGCGTAATACGCGACCTCAAAGCAGAAGACCTTGCGCTGCTGCTTTCGTAGGTGATGGGCTCACTGGCTGGAACGCTAAATTGCCCCATAGCCGTACAGCCGTCTGCGCAAGTTCTGCCTTCCCTTTCGTAACCTCCCGTAACTTCAAGGGCCAAATCCAGTACCCATCCGTAAATTACGAACGCTACCTGGGCACGGAAGACATTGCTTCGCTGTACTCCCGGACGTGTGCGAAGGTCACGTTATCAAAGTCACCGGCCGCCAGATTCAAGGCCGGACAAGGAGTTCAGAATGGCGTTTCGTGCGGGACTGGCAATGATTGCGGTAGCGACGCTGGCTGGGCCGGCGCTGGCGGTGGATTCGAACGACGGTGCGCGCGCCCCCATCACGGTCGCGCTCCGCAGCGCTCCGGCGGATGCACCGGCGCCGGAAGCGGCATCCAACGCCCCTGCCTCTCCCCTGGCAACCAACCCCGTAACCCCATCGTTGGCCGCACAGGCGACCCGCGGATTCTTCCCCATGCTGCACCGCGCCGCGGTTCCCCAGAAGAGCAGCCCTGCCGAACGCAAAGCCTGGCTTGGCCTCTCGTTGATGGCGCACGGCACCGCCGCGTTCGACGCCTTTTCCACGCGTGAGAGCATCAGCAGCGGCCACGGATACGAGCGCAACCCCCTGATGAAGCCGTTTGCCGGCTCAGCCGCCATTTATCCGGCGACCCAGGCCCTTCCGTTCGGATTTGACTATCTCAGCCGCCGCATGATGCGCAGCGACCATGCCCTGCTTCGCCACACCTGGTGGCTGCCCCAGTTGGCCGAAAGCGCCGGCTCCATGTGGGTGGGAGTCAGAAACCTCCACGTATCTCAATGATGGTCAGGCCAGCAGTGCGAGACTGCGAAAGTGCGGAATTGCGAAACTTACAAGGCAGTAGCTATTACTCGTTTCCGCCGCCGTTTCAAATTTCGCACTTTCGCACTTTCGCAGTTCCGCACTCGCTTTCCTCAATAGTTCAGCGACCAGTGCAGCATGTTCCAGCTCACCACGCACCACACATAGCCGAAGCAGGCCAGGACGACGACAGTTTCGAGCAGGCGCGCCCACAGGCGCACTCCTGACGATGCCCACGCCACGATCAGGTGAATGACCGCCGGAATCACCATCGCGAGCCCTGCAACCGTGATGATTTGAGCCAGTCGCAGCCAGGGGTCCAGGCGGTTGGTAAGCAGCGCATCGCTCTGTGAGCCTATCAGCAGGATCGCAATCCACGAGCACAGCGATATGGCTTCAACCACGCAGGCGAACCGCACCCACCGCCGCGTGGAGCGGAAGGCGCCGGTGTGGGGGAACTCGCGGCCATAATGGCGGCGCACCGCCCAGGTGATCGGCCACAGAATGATCGTAAGAACCAGAACCCCGGGAACGCCGATCACAATGAAGCTGATGAAAGTGGCCGAGTCGTACCAGGGCATCCTCTGATATGCAACCGCGGGAAAATCGGTCACGATGATGTCGCCGCCCAGCGGGCCGCGCCGGAACACCAGCCGCGACTGTGAATCCTGCGCGCGGTACTCCAGCGGGTGCTCGAGTGCGCCGATTCCCTGCCCCATCCGCGAGGCGATTTCTTCCCATTGGCGGGGCTTGCCGTTCGGGCCATACAGGTCATCAGCCATTACGGTGTCCTTCGGCCCGGGATGTACCTTCAGAACTTCCAGCAGCGAGGCCAGGCGCAGGATCGATTGCTCGAAGCGGCGGCTGGTCAGGTAGTCGCCTGCGGCCTGCCGCGTATCGGTTGCAGCGTGCGGCGGCTTCGATGATTCGTTAAGCGCCGCCGGAAAGTACCGGTCGAGAAAATGCTGCCACAGGATCGCGCGGCCGCTGTCGCCCGGAATGGCGCGGCCGGCGCTGTTGTAGCTCACAAAAAATGCCAGTTGCAGAGCGGGGATGAGGTGCAGGTCGGAATGGAAATAAATGGTGTCGCCGCCATGCCCGATAATGCGCTGCGCATTGCGGTTCTCTTCGTAGAACCCAAGCGCCATGCCGTTCATATCGGGATCGAGTCCATAAGCCCGCGCATGCATGAGCTCGGCCGTTTCCGGCTTCAGAATCTGAGCGCCATTGAGCTGCCCGTTCTGCAGGTGCGCCATGGCAAAGCGCGCCAGGTCATTGGCGGAAGAAGCCAGTGCGCCGGCTGGCGCGGGCTGCACGAGCTCATAATCCCTGGAGCCATCGGAGGCGCGCTTGAAGCCCTGTGACATGAACGGCTTCAGTTCGTTCTGCAGCGGCTGGCGGAAGCTTGAATGCGTCATGCCCAGCGGCTGAAAAATGTGGCGCTCGATATATTGCTCGAACGGCTCTCCCGAAACCCGCTCCACAATGTACCCCGCCAGCCCGGCGCCGTAATTCGAGTATGCCGGAATCGTGCCCGGCGGGAAGATGCGCGCCGGAATGTGCGTCTTCATGTATAGGCCGAGCGGCATCATGTGTTTCGGGTCGGGCTGGATCAGGTCTTT
>JAFAIN010000304.1 GCA_019236695.1 Acidobacteriota bacterium
GGCGCCGCGTGTTTGGGCGTTTGGAGGCCAGGGGTGTCGGCTTCGGCGTGATCGCCGCCACTTCCACGGAGATTAGCTGTGGGTCGGGCGGATGCCAGAACGAGGGGAGAGACTCATCTCCGTTCAGCAGCGCAGCGGGAAAAATGCTGGGAGCGGCGTTCAAAGCTTCCAGCCGCGCCGAACCGTCAGCCCGGGTTGCGGAAATGATGTAGCGCCGCTTGCGGCCGGAATATTCCAAGGTCACGATCTGGCCCGCGCGGCAGGAGCCCGGCAGCTTCGCCAGTTCCACGTAATGCAGCGCGACAGCGGAAACCATAGCCGGCTCGGAGAATGGCTGCCGCTTTCCATCCGTGCCATGGAGCTGGACTTCGCAACTCACCGTGCTTGACATTTTTCGCAGGATACCGCGGGTTGCCGGTTTCCGCCCCGGCCGCGCGGGTGCAGCGGGTTACGGAAGTGCCACCTATCAGCGGGACGAATGCGACCTCGAATTTCGGCTTACATAGCGGGGGTGGATGAGGGCGTTGAACTCCGCGCCGAACAGCACGACCAGAGAAACCAGGTACATCCAGACCATCAGCGTGATAGCCACGCCCACGGAGCCATAGACCAGGCTGTATTCGGACACATGCTGCAGGTAGAAGCCGAAAGCGAGTGTGGCGGCGAACCATATTATTGTGGCGAGAGCGGCCCCTGGAAGCACTGTATGCCACGGCCGGGTGCGAGGCACCGCATAGTGATAAATGATCGCCAGCACGGCCACCGAGGTGGCCGCCGAAATCGTCCACCGCACCCCTGTCCAGGCGAGCAGGATGTAAACGTGAAATGCGCCGGGAGCGCGCAGCACGATCCATTTCTCGAGCTGCGATCCAAATGCCACCAGCCCGGTGGCGAAGGTTCCGGGAATAAACGACAGCAACACCAGATAAAAAGCGACCAGCCGCTCCTGCACAAGGCCCCACACCCGCGGCATGTCGTAGGCGTGGCGAAAGCCTTCCATCCACGAGATCATCATGCCGCTTGCCGTCCAGAAGGTCAGGACCGAAGTGGTTATGAGCAGCGGAATAGGGCGGTCCTGGCTTGAGGTGAAATAGCTGATCGCGGCAGTGGCCGTGCCCGCGGGGAGAATGCGCCACAGGGCGCGCGTCACCAGCGAGATGAGCAGTTCGCGCTGATTGGAAGCAGCCAGGATTGCCGCCAGCACCAGCATGGCAGGGAATAGCGTAATAATGCCGGAATATGCCGCCGCCTTGGCGATCCCGAAGACATCATGGTCGAAGCACCGGCCCAGGGCGCTCTTCAAAAGCCTGAGAAACCTTCGCATACGGCAGCCATAATTCCCCCGGTATGGCCCCCCCGAGGTTGAAACGCAGTGTACCGCACGCTATTCCGGCTTTGGTATTATGCAGGCCGCTGGAGGCAGAGCATGGAGCCCAGGCTTAGTCACGTAATCGAGTTCGTAGCCGACATGGATCGTGCGGTGCAGTTCTATCGCGATACTGTCGGCCTGACGCTGAAATTTCAATCGCCGGGATGGAGCGAATTCGCCACGGGAGAAACCACCCTCGCATTGCACCCGGCTTCAGAGCATCGCCGCGCGGGCTCCGTCGAGCTGGGCTTTGGGGTGCCGGACCTGGAAAGTTTTCACGCGGCCATGGCCCAAAAGGGGGTGCAATTCCCCATGCCGCCGAAAAAGCAGGATTTTGGCGGCACGCTCGCGCAGTTTTTGGATTCCGAGGGCGCCCACGTCAGCGTGAGCGGTTGAGCCGGCGACTTACTTCAGGACTGCGCCCGGCGGCACCAGCCAGATTTCGGCACGGTCGCCGCTTGCTCCGCTGCGCGTCTCCAGGCGTTTGCTCTCCACCTGCATGTCGGTTACAAAGTAATTCCTGATGTTTTCCGCTCGCTTCTGCGCCAGGCGCTGGCCGGCCGGCGTCTGCGGATTGCCCCGCCCGATAATGACAACCTGCGCCTGCTCCTCCCGCTCGATGCGGAAGGTGGCTTCGTCGAGCTGAACTTTGGCCTCGTTGCTCAGCAGGTTGCTTCCGGGGGCAAAACGGACTTCCGCAATCTTTACGGGAGCCGCGTCGGCGGCGGGCGCCGGCGGGGGCGGCGGTTCGACCATGCTGGCGAGCGAAGAAGCCTCCACGTTTACGACAGCGAAGGCGATGGTTTTCAGGTTGTGACTGTCGGTGGCCGTGGCCGTGACGTGCACTTCGCCGGCCGGGAGCCCGGCTGTCTGCAGGAATGCCCCGTTATCCGCACCGGTTTCAATCTTGCCGCGATCGGTCATGAACCCTAACGCCACGGGATGGCCGTCGGCGCTTGTCGCGTCACAGGAGATCAGCGATGTGCCTCCGGCGCGAACTGCCGGCGGTTGCGCGCTGCAGGCAATTTTCGGCGGCGCATTGGGTCCTGCCATTTCGGCTTCAGAAGGCGCGGGCAGCGCATCGCGCTCCACGTAATCGCCCACTTCAATGTCCTGAAGCGAGAACACCACCAGCGCAGTCGCGCTCCTGGGGCTGACATTGAGCACCAGCATTTCCCCAATGGCACGCTCGGGCAGCGTTGAGAGCTGTATGCGCGCCCCGTTCCGCTGCAGGGGTGAGGCATCCGTAATGACCGGATGCGCCTGCGTATCGTCGTATACGGTGGCTTCGTAGGTAGCGCGATCGGTTATATCGCCCAGCTTCTTCCCGTAACCGCGAACCGCGCGGAAGTAGTCGCCCGGTTGCAATCCCTGGTCGGAACCGAGGTTGAGATATACGATGCCGCCGGTTCCGGCGTACCCCTCAAAATCCCGGGCCATGACGATGCGCCCGCGAAGCGATTTGCCGGGCAGGGGAAAACGATTGAAGGCGATCATTCTCCGCGCGCTCACGGCGGCGGGCTCGTGGTAGGGAACGGCGAAATCGCCCGGCAGCACCGGGTCGCACGAGAAAACCACCTGGCCGATGCTGGTTTTGGCGTTGCTGCCGACGATGCGAACTTTGCCGATTGCAGAGTAAGCCTGCCCCGTGGCCGCGAGGGTGGCATGCTGGCCCGAGAACAGCTCCTGGCGATCCGGATTCCTCAATTGTCGAACAATGCTGTACTCGCTGCCCTCGGGCAGCGTGCCCTGCAGGTACACATAATCGCCGGTGACGTAGCGAACGAAATCGGGCGAGTCGTACGCCGCCACTACAAAATTCTCGCGCGGTACGGCCCTGGTGGTGAGGAAGCCGGAGCAATACAGATCATGCTGCCCGACCGGCGCAAGCCTAACCTCGACGGTGGTGGGGGTTTGGGCCAGCAGTGTGCCCGTAACCAGCAGAAAAGAAATGAGCAAAGAAGGTTTTGACATCTTTCCCCCCGGCAGCGGCCGAGCGGCAGGTGTGATGCAGAGTTCCGGAATGCGGAGGGCTGACTCCCGCGGCGCTGCCTTGACTCGTCGCTAAGCTGCTCTAGCGTAAGCTCTAACCGGCTTTGCCGGGTAGTTACGTTGGGTACCGCATGGCCGCAACAGTGCTACGGCGTTTGTAACCCTATTGCATTCATTCTGGTGCATCGCTATGATGGCGCGGCTTGGTAGTCGACCGGCCCCCGCTCCTATTTGATGGCAGTCCCGTACACTCCCGGACCGCGGCTCCTGCCGCTGCGCCTGCCGCGGCTGTGCATTGCCATCAGCGCCGCTGAGGGCGCCGAAATGGTGCAGAAGGCGGAGGCTGCCTGCCGCGACAACTTCTTTCTGGAGTTCAGGTTGGATCATCTTCGCCGGCCTGGCCCAGGACTGCAGAAAATCAGCCGGTTTCTGCACAGCCATCCCGAAGTCGTTGCCATCGGCACGTGCCGGCGAGTGCCGCATGGAGGCCGGTTCCGGGGTTCGGCGGCCTCGGAGCTCGAAATTCTGGCCAAGGCGGCGCGCGCCGGGTGCCAGTTGCTGGATGTGGAGCTGGAGACGGCGGAGGGCCTGAAGCCACAAGTGTTCAACCGCTTGCGGACCATGGCGGCGATCGTGCTTTCCTACCATGATTTTCGCGGCACGCGAAAACTCGACGAAACGTTTGAGCGCATGCTCAAGCTGCCGGCCGAGGTTTATAAGCTGGTTACGACTGCATCGTCCCTGGCCGACAACGTCACCATGATGCGCTTTTTGGAGCGGGTAGCGCCGCAGCAGAGCGTGGTCGGCCTGTGCATGGGGGAGCAGGGGATGGTGAGCCGAGTGCTGTCGTTGCGGGCAGGGAGCGCGTTTACGTTTGGGTCATTCGCCGAGGGTGAGGAAACCGGGCCGGGACAGATTACGGCGCGCAAACTGCGCGATTTGTATCGCGTGGAGGCTGTGGACCGGGCCACGCGCGTCTATGGCGTTGGCGGCAATCCGGTTGGCGAGTCGCTCTCGCCCGCCATGATGAATGCCGCGTTCCGGCGCGAAACCGTCAATGCGGTTTTCGTGCCGATGTGCGCGCGAACCGTTCTCGACCTGCTGAACTGCATTCGCGAAGTTCCGGTGCACGGCGTGAGCGTGACCATGCCGTACAAGCAAGAAATCCTGCAGCACCTGGATAATACCGACCCCGTAACGGCGCGCATCGGGGCGTGCAACACAATTGTGCGCACGCAGGATGGAAAGCTGTTCGGCTTTAACACCGATGTTGCCGGCGTGGTGCGCCCGCTGGAGCAGCGCATGCATATTGCCGGCTCAAAAATCCTTGTGATCGGGGCGGGCGGCGCGGCTCGCGCGGCGGTGTTCGGGCTGAAGGACCGGGGCGCCGACGTGTTCATCCTGAACCGCACAGCGGAAAAGGCGCAGAAACTCGCGCGCCAGGCCAAGGCGCGATTCATCAAGCGCGCTGACGTTCGCAAAGCTGAGTTTGACGCAATCATCAATGCCACGCCGGTGGGCATGAGCAACGGCAAGGATTCACCCCTCAACCCCGATGAACTCAATGCCAAGCTGGTCTTCGACATGGTGTACCAGCGTGAAACGCGGCTGCTACGGATGGCGCGCGAAAAAGGCCTGCAGGTGATTACGGGCGAAGAGATGTTCGTGCAGCAGGGAGCGAGGCAGTTTGAAACCTGGACGGCGAAGCCGGCTCCGCTGCAGGAAATGCAATCCGTGGTGCACAACAGCCTGGCGGCCGAGAGGCCGGAGACCATAGCCGGGCGAAACGGGCAGCCCGCCGCCCGGCCGGCGGCACGCCCGCCGGAATCGCCGGGGCCGCGCGGAAAAGCTCAGCGAAGGCCACAAGGGTCAAGAAGGCCACAAGGGTCAAGAAGGAAGACGAAGGCCTGAAGCTTTTCATCCTTTTCCGGCTGCTTCGCTCATCGCGGCGGGCCCTTCGATCTCGAGTTGTGCTGCGCGTTCCACCAGGCCCTGAGGGAGTTTTTTGGCCGGCTTCACGCCCAGGTCCTTGAGCATTTCGGCCTGGCGAATCACGTTGCCGGCGCCGGTGGTGAGCTTGCTATAGGCATCGTCATAGCTGTGCTGGGCCTGGCGCAGGCGGCCGCCGAGTTCATCGAGATCGGCCACAAACGCGGCCAGCTTGTTGTACATGGCCGCGCCGCGCTCCACAATGTCCTGCACGCTGCGCGCCTGCTGCTCCTGCCGCCACAGGTTGGCCACCGTGCGCAGCACAAAAAGCAGGGCGCCCGGGCCGATGAGCAGTACGTCCTTATCCCAGGCGTCAAGCCAGAGCTTTGGTTCGACCGCGAGAGCCGCACCCAGCGCGGGCTCGATGGGAACGAACATGACGACAAAATCGAGCGACGGCAGGTGGTTGAGGGACTGGTAGTTGCGTTTTGAGAGCCCGCTGATGTGAGTTCGGATGGATTGCACGTGGCGCTTCAAAGCGTCAGCCCGTGCGGCTTCGCTTTCGGCATTCGCGTATTCCTCGTATGCCTTGAGCGAAACCTTGGAATCGATGATCAGGTGGCGATCTTCGGGCAGGTGAACTACCACGTCAGGCTGGCCGATTCTGCCTTCTTCATTCTGGTAGCGCTCCTGCATGTCATACTCCTGGCCCTTGCGCAGGCCAGCCGCCTCGAGCACCCGCTCGAGGATCAGCTCGCCCCACGTGCCCTGAGCTTTGGCCGAGCCGCGCAGCGCGCGCGTGAGGTTGCCGGCCTCTTCGGAAAGCTGCTGGTTGAGCTCGGTGAGCTGCTTCACCTGCTCGCGAAGCGAGCTGCGCTCGCGCACGCCTTCTACATAAACCTGCTCAACTTTCGATTTGAATTCCTCGATATTCCGGCCGAGCGGCTCGAGCAGTTGCTGCAGCCCGGAGCGGTTCTGCTCGGCAAAGCGCCGGGATTTTTCTTCCAGAATGTCAGCGGCGAGAGATTTAAAAGTATCGGTCAACCGGGCCTGCGCCTGGGCCAGTAATTCACGCTCTTCCGCCAGCCGCTTGTGGGTTTCAGCGGCCTGAATCTCCGCCGCTTTTTGTGCCGCGAGGGCGGCTGTGAGCTCGAGTTGCAGTTCGTCGAGCCGCCTCTGGGCCGCAGCCAGATTCGAGCGGAGCTCTTTTTCCAGGACCTGCGCGGCCGCCGAGTTGCGCGACTCGCGCCCGGATGCCAGCCACCAGCCGAGCGCGAGTCCGCCCGCGGCGCCGATGAAAACCCACACTGCCCAAAAACCTTCCTGGCCCAAGCGACCCTCCCGCGTGCTTCAGCTTCTCACGTTCTGAAGCGCGAAGCCATAAGGGATAAGACAGAGCCGTCGGCCGTCGGCCGTCGGCCGTTTCGGGATGACACAACGTGGGGGTTGCGTATAGGTAAATGAGGGACACTACGCCAAAAGGGGAAGTAAGGTTGCAGAAGCCTGAGGGGAGGATCTTCGAGCCGCGCTACTGGTGCAAGCCTTGCGGGGGTCCTTCGTCCGCCGCGGCGGACTCAGGATGACAGAGCGGGTTAGCATTGCGCTAGCGTGCGAGAGCAGGCGAGAAGTGGCGCCCCAGCCTGACCGGCGCCAGATCGACCCAGCCGGCCTGCTCGGAGCCGCGAACGAACACCAGTTGCTCGATCCGGATCTTCCGGGGGCCGCGGTACTCGGCCCAGCGCTGCTGCGCAGCCAGCAGCGCCCGCTCGGCATCCTCGAAGCCGGGCAGCTTCGCAATGGTGATGTGGGGCATGTAAGGCCAGGGTTCCTCGAAGTCAAGCAGGCCGGCGTTGAGCCGGTCGTGGAGTTCGCGCATGCGGTAGGCGGCATGGGCCACGCGCAGGAAGACGGTAGGGGTGGTGGGGGCAAAGCTTTCAACGTCGCCCATGGAGATGGTGAAGGGATCCACGTCGCGGCAGATTTCCTCAAGCTTATCGAGGGCCTCGGCCTCGGTCCCCAGGAGCGGCCGGGGCGGCAAGATGGAAATGTGCGCGGCCGATCCGGCGTGTGACGGCATCAGCTCTCGTCGTACTTCCTCCACCCACCGGCCTACAGGGTCGCTGACATAGCTGACCAGACCGTATAACGTTTGTCCCATTTCAGCAGGCGATTATAAACCTGAAGGTTTCGAGTCCGGGTTTGACGTTCGAGTGACGCAGAGGATATGGGAACGCGAAACGTTTATTTCGCCAGCTCGTAGCCGGCGAAGAAGTAGCTCAGCTCCCAGCGCGCAGTGTCATCAGCGTCAGAGCCGTGCACCGCATTGCGCTCAATGCCTTCCGCAAATCGCTTGCGGATGGTGCCTTCCTCGGCATTGGCCGGATTGGTGGCGCCCATGAGTTTGCGCCAGGCAGCGATGGCGTTCTCTTCCTTCTCGAGCGCCAGCACCACGCACGGGCCCGAAGACATGAAGGTGGTAAGGGAGCCGAAGAACGGCTTGCCGGCATGCACGGCATAAAAGCCTTCCGCCTGCTGCTGGGTGAGGTGCAGCATCTTGACGCCGATGATGTTGAATCCATTCTCCAGGATGAGGGAGACAATCTGGCCGGAGGCGCGCTTGTGAACGGCGTCAGGCTTGATGATGGCGAGCGTGCGTTGCAGTGTCTTCATTGATTCATTTCCCCGTAAGAGATTCGCGCGCGATCCCTAAAACCCATTACGCTCCGGCCATGGCAGCGGCAACGGCTTCTCCAATGGCAGCCGGTGTCCTGACCACGCGAATGCCGGCCGCTTCGAGCGATTTCATCTTCTCGGCGGCGGTACCGTGCCCGCCGGAAATGATGGCGCCGGCGTGGCCCATGCGGCGGCCGGGGGGCGCGGTTTGGCCGGCGATGAAGGAAACCACCGGCTTGCGCATGTTGGCGCGCACCCATTCGGCGGCGGTTTCCTCGGCGTTGCCGCCGATTTCACCAATCATGACCACGGCTTCAGTCTGCGGATCGTGGTTGAACAGCTTGAGCGCGTCAACAAAGGTGGTGCCGATGATGGGGTCGCCGCCAATGCCGATTGCGGTGCTCTGGCCTATGCCGCGCAGCGTGAGCTGGTGCACTGCCTCATAAGTCAGGGTGCCCGAGCGCGACACGATGCCGACGCTGCCTTCGCGGTGAATGCGGGCCGGCATGATGCCGAGCTTGCACTTGCCGGGCGAAATAATTCCCGGGCAGTTGGGGCCAATCAGCCGGGAGTTGCCGCGCTCGCGCAGGAACGCGGAGGCCCTGACCATATCGAGTGCGGGGATGCCTTCGGTGATGCAGACAATCAGGGGCAGATCGGCGGCGGCGGCCTCCATGATGGCATCGGCGGCAAACGGCGGCGGCACGAAAATCAGCGCGCAGTTGGCGCCGGTTTTGCGCACACCTTCTTCCACCGTGTTGAAGATGGGCCAGCCTTCATGCGTGGCGCCGCCCTTGCCCGGGGTGATGCCTCCCTCGATCCGGGTGCCGTATTCGGCGCAGGCTTTGGCGTGGAATGTGCCTTCGCGCCCGGTGAGCCCCTGCACGATGACCTTGGTCGATTTGTCAACCAGAATGCTCATTGGTGCGTATAGACGCCGATTACATTGCCTTCCGGGTCCTTGATCCAGGCGAAGGTGCCGGAGCCCGGCACGGGCAGCGGACCGACAAGCCTGCTGCCGCCCAGCGACTCTGCCCGGGAAATGGCGGCGGCAACATCATCCACCAGGATGTAAAAAATGGTGTAGTTGTGCGGCTCGTGGCCGAGGGCATTCAAGTGGCCGCCTACATCGCCGCCGGTGCGCATCATGATGGCCGGCGGGCTACCCTCGCTTGCGGAGGCGCCGGGCCGGGGCTCCATGTTCCAATCAAAAAGCTGGGAATAGAATTCGGCGGCCTTGCGGGTATCTTTTACGCCAATTTCGAAGTGGCAGATTTGGTTCTTGCTCATGCTCTCTCCGCCGCGGCCACTACTTTTTCAGCCGCATCTTTCATATCGAGACCCACGATGAAGTTCAGCCCTGAGCGCTGCAGGATTTCGCGCCCCTTCTCGACGTTGGTTCCTTCGAGGCGAAGCACGATGGGCAACTGGATATTGGTTTTGCGGGCGGCCTCGACCACGCCGTTGGCCAGGGTATCGACGCGCAGGATGCCGCCAAAGATGTTGATGAAGATGGCGCGCACGCTGTTATCGCTGAGCAGGATTTCGAAAGCGTGGGCGACCTGGTCGGCGCTGGCGCCGCCGCCCACATCGAGGAAGTTGGCCGGCCGGCCGCCCGCGTATTGGATGATATCCATGGTGGCCATGGCCAGCCCGGCGCCGTTCACCATGCAGCCAATGTTGCCTTCCAGGCGGATGTAATTGAGCCCGTACTTGGAGGCTTCCACTTCGAGCGGGTCCTCTTCGCTGATGTCGCGCAGGTCGCGCAGCTCCTTGTGGCGGAACAGCGCATTGTCATCGAAGTTGATTTTGGCGTCGAGCGCCAGCAGCCGGCCATCGGTGGTGGTGATGAACGGATTAATCTCGGCGAGGGAAGCGTCAGTTTCGTCGTAAGCGCGGTAAAGCGCCGCCATGAATTTGACCGCGCCACTTACTTCTTCCGGCCGCAGCCCGAGGCCGAAGGCAAGCCGGCGCGCCTGCCAGGGCTGCAGTCCCAGGCCGGGCTCGACGTGCTGTTTCAGAATGGCGTTGGGGTCGCGGGCCGCGACCTCCTCGATTTCCATTCCGCCGGCGGCCGAGGCCATGAAGACAGGTTTTTCGGCGGCACGATCGAGCACGATGCCGAGGTACAGTTCGCGCGCTATGGGCATTGCCTCTTCGATGAGGACGCGGCTGACGATCCTGCCTTCGGGGCCGGTCTGGTGGGTGACGAGCCGCATGCCCAGCATGCGCTCGGCAGCCAGCCCGGCTTCATCCACGCCGGAGGCAACTTTCACGCCGCCGCCCTTGCCGCGCCCGCCGGCATGGATTTGCGCCTTGACCACGACGGCTTTTGCCCCGGAACCAAACAGGGCTTTGGCCACGCGCTCGGCTTCATCGCGCGCCGTAACCATTTCGCCGCGCGGCACGGCGACTCCGTATTTTGCCAGGATGTCCTTGGCCTGATATTCGTGGATTTTCATCGATGCTGGCTTGGGCTAAGCGGCTGGCCGTCTGCAGGCAAACTCAGGATTGTAAACGGAGCGCCGGGGCAAATTCAAAACCTGCCGGCATTCGGCATTCGGCATTCAACATTCAATGTTGCGAGCCCTGCCCGGTTTCCTGGCCCTCGGTTTCTTCGCTTTCCTCGGGGCTTTCCTCGCCTTCCTCCGGGCTTTCCTCGCCTTCCCAATTGAGAGCGGCAAGCTTGAGCTGGAGTTCTTTCAGCTTGGCGATCATTGCGGGAATGTTCCTCGTGGGAAATTCCTCTGCGGCGCCCTCGAGGGGTTTGCCCTGGGTCCGCTCGG
Source organism: Acidobacteriota bacterium (assembly GCA_019236695.1). GTDB lineage: Bacteria > Acidobacteriota > Terriglobia > Terriglobales > Acidobacteriaceae > JAFAIN01. Next base: position 10,750 of record JAFAIN010000304.1, read on the forward strand.
CGATGAGCTTGGCGGCGTGGTAGTCACCGGCAACAGCTTTGCGCAGCAGGGCCTTGCCGATTTCGACGGCAGCGGCGCGATTATCTGCCTGGATGAGTGAAGTGAGCGTCTCGTCAAGGACGGAGGGCCGCTTGCGGCCGCCGGGGTTGCCGCTTTGGCCGGGCTGCCACGGCCGGAGGTTTGACAGGTTTGCCATACTGGTTTTCTCTCCTTTTTTTTTACTAATTGGTAAACCAACCTTCACTGCAGTCAGTGAAAAAAAGCAGTGAGAGGGGTTTTTGCGGGTTTTTTACTATCTGGTAAACAGCCGAAGTGTGCAGGATGCCGCCCTCGCACAAGGCAGCTTTCAGCTCTCAGCTTTAAGCCGGAAGCCGGCCGGTTGGCGAGCCGCACGCTGCTCCGTGCCCCCCGCACGCCCAGCCAAAGTCTTCCTTTCCTACAGCTCAACCCCACCGTGAGATATGGGGTGCCCGGCTGAGGCGCCCTCGACGATGCCAGGTGAGCGGCGTTCGGCCGTGCCTGGTTGCGCAGGCGGCAAGTTCCGGGTGAGTGGAGGAGCAAAGAAGCGGCAGAATTCATGGGCGAAGAAATTACAAAAATAGGATAACCGTTACGCTTGGCGCCCGTCAAGCAGATTATGAGTAGATTTATCAATGAGATGGGGGCACAGGGCAGCTTTCAGCTCTCAGCTCTCAGCTTTAAGCCGGAAGGGGGCGGGCGGCGCGCTCGATTTCCCGGGCGGAAATCTGCGCGGGTCTTTAGAAGTCGCCTTTATTTGCCCAGGCGCTGGAAGGGCTCGGCGAGGACGAGATGCGGCGCGCGCCTTCGAGCGCTGGGGTAATTGTGGGTCGCGCCTACGGCGCTCAAAGCCCCTACCGCGCGCTACTCAGGGGCACGTCTCCGCGGCTCGAGTTTCGTAACAGCCTCCTGCAGCGCTGGGCCGACTATTCCGGGCAATTGCACCCCGCGCTGCGCGCGCCCGGGCCGCCCAACCCGCCCTCGCTCGATGGCAGCATCGGAGGGGTTGCAGACTTCCTGGCCTTTCATGAGGCCTACCACATGGGGCAGTTGATGTACGTGCGGCTGGGTTACCCGGCGCTGGGCGGATAGGCCCTGGCGTTTCCGGTTCACCGCGGCGACAAGGGAATTGGTGTTACATTGCCGGGCTTATGACATTCCTGCCTTGAAGGCCGAAGTGCCTGGCGGCCGCCAGCAGATGAAGGTCATTCGAGTAGATGGCGCGGAAACCGGCCTGCGCCGCCGAGCCCAGGTGAATCGCGTCAGCGCCGCGCAGAAAGACCTTCGGCGGCAGCTTCCGGTACACACTGCGAATGAGGGCCATGGTTTCGTCATTGTGAGCCAGCCACTGAAACGCTCCTGCTCTGATGTGCGCCTTGAGCTGGTCCAGTAAGGCTGCGTAGGCCGGCGCGCGGATTGCTCCTTCGCGCAGCTTGCGGTGAAATGCGGCCAGCATTTCGGCCTGCCCGTGCACCGAGCAGGCCAGGTGATCGGTCGCCGCCAACTCTCGAACCGCCGCTGCGCCGGGGTCATCGTAATACAGCCGGACCAGGTAGCTGGTGTCGAAGTAGATCATACCCGCGCGCCCCCGCGCTCCTGGCTGATGGTTTGCGTGGAATCGGAGCCGCCGCGAAGGTTTTTCCGCTGGGCCAGGAAGGCGCGTGTAAATGCGGGATGGGAAAAAAATGGGATCGAGGGCGCGGGTGCGGCCGGAACGATCCGGGCAATCACGCGGCCGCGCTCCGTAACCACCACCTCGCCCGCCGCCGATGCCTGCCGGACCCACCGCCCGGTTGCTTCATGCAGTTCACGAATGCTGATCTTCTTCATTGTGACTCATTGTGTCACATTCCCGTTGAGGGGTTCAAGGGCAGCAAGGGCCGTGGCGACCACGCGGGGCAGAGTTCAGCCGCGGGTGGTTTCGGCGAGTTCGGCCGGCGGCGCGGGCTGGCCGGCCAGGTCGCGGTGCATGTAGGCGTTGGAGACGTACTGGCGCACCATGCGCTGGGTGTTGAAGAACGACCCATTCAGCGCGATGGCGGAACGCATGATCTCGGTGTAGCGCTGCGGGCGGCCATAGAACATGGGCAGGATTTCGCGCTCGAGCTTGTCGTACAGCATGGCGGCTTCCTGGCGATCGTCGGCATCTTCATCGCCGATTGACCAGCCGGTAATGCCTTCGATGTGGCCTTCGACCCACCAGCCATCGAGCACGCTGAAGCTGGGAACGCCGTTTAAGGCGGCTTTCATGCCGCTGGTGCCGCTGGCTTCCTGCGGACGCATGGGCGTGTTCAGCCACAGGTTAACGCCGCTGGTGAGCAGGCCGCCCCATCGGAGGTCGTAATTCTGCACATAGACGCTGCGAATGGCGCCGGCCACGGAGGCGGCGCCGTTGAATACGGAGCGGATGAGGGCCTTGCCACCATCGTCGCGAGGGTGCGCCTTGCCGGCATACACCAGTTGGATGGGCCCGACCTTTTCGGCAATTGACTTAAGCCGCTCCGGATCGCGGAAGAGCAGGTCAGCGCGCTTGTAGGTGCTGGCGCGGCGGCCAAATCCAATGGTGAAGACGGCGGGATCGAGCGAGACGCCGGTGGCCTGGCTCACTTCCTCGAAAAGCCGCTGTTTGGCTTCGGAATGCGTTTGCCTGATGTGTTCCAGCGGAATGCTGATGGCGTAACGCAGGTAGTTATTGTCCTGGCGCCATCCGGGCAGGCTGCGGTCAAAGAGTTTGCGGAACGGCTCAGCGGTCCAGGTAACGGCATGCACGCCGTTGGTGATGGCGTTGATGGAATAGCGCGGGAACATGCCGCGCGACACCTCGCCATGACGCATGGCCACTCCGTTGACATACCCGGAGAAGCGCAGGGCCAGGAACGTCATGTTCAACATGTCGCCATGCCAGGAGCCGCTCTCTTCGAGCAGGGCGCTGCGGTCTTCGCCGAGCACCTGCTCGACCAGCTCGCGCGGGAACTGGTCATGCCCCGCCGGAACCGGAGTGTGGGTGGTGAAGATGCAGAGCCGCCGCACGCTATCAATATCGAGCTGCTTGATCCTGCCGGCAAAGCTCTGGGCCAGGCGACGCTCGAGCAGGCCCAGGGCGAGCAGCGCCGAGTGGCCTTCGTTCATGTGGTAGGCCTCGATATCGGAATGGCCCAGTTTGCGCAGCAGGTCAAGGCCGCCGAGGCCGAGCACCGTCTCCTGCGCCAGGCGGTAGCGGCTGTCGCCGCCATAGAGAGAATCGGTGAGGCCGCGGTCTTCCGGGGCATTTTCCGGCAGGTCAGTATCGAGCAGGTACACGGTCACGGTTTCGCCAGTTACGCCCTGAATGGTGTAGCGCCACGCGCGCAGGTGGACGTTGCGGCCTTCAATCTGCACCAGGCCGCGCGGCTCCATTTCGTGCAGCATGGCCTCAGGGCTCCAGTGCTGCGGCTGCTCATACTGGTTGCCGGAAAAATCGAGCGATTGTGTGAAGTAGCCTTTGCGGTGCAGCAGGGTGACGCCGACGATCGGTATGCCGAGGTCGGCGGCCGAGCGCAGCGTGTCGCCGGCCAGCACTCCCAGGCCGCCGCTGTAAGTCGGCATTCTGGGGTCGAGCGCGATCTCCATGGAGAAGTAAGCGACAGCCGGAAGCGTGAATCGGGTTTTCATCGCGGGCAACTGAGCTTAATTTAGCAGGAAACGCGCGCTGTTAAGGTGGGGTATCAGGTGACGTTGGTTTGGGGGCTCACAGCGGAGTCGCGGAGGCTCGGAGAAACGGGGTTCACACGAGGGGCACGAGGGTCGCACGAAGGCTCGTCCTTTCAGAACGCGTCTTTATTCAGGACGGTTCTTTCAGAACGCGTCTTCATTCAGGACGGTTCTTTCAGAACGCGTCTTCATTCAGAAGGCGTCGAGGCCGGTGATGTTCGCGCCGATGATCAGGGCGTGCACGTCATGCGTGCCTTCGTAGGTCTTCACCGATTCCAGGTTCATCATGTGGCGCATGATGGGGTAATCATCGGCAATGCCGTTGGCGCCCAGGATGTCGCGGGCCAGGCGCGCGCATTCCAGCGCCATCCAGACGTTGTTCCGCTTGGCCATGGAAATGTGCTGGTGCGCGGCGCGGCCTTCATCTTTCAGCCTCCCCACCTGCAGCACGAGCAGTTGCGCTTTGGTGATTTCGCTGATCATCCACACCAGCTTCTCCTGCACCAACTGGTGCGCGGCGATGGGCTGGTCGCGAAACTGCTTGCGCAGCAGCGAGTACTGCAAGGCAGTGTCATAACAACTCATGGCGGCGCCGACTGCTCCCCAGGCAATGCCGTAACGCGCCTGGTTCAGGCACATCAGCGCGTTTTTCAAGCCTTCGGTTTTGGGCAGCAGGCTGGAAGCGGGCACGCGCACGTCCTGCAGCGAGAGCCCCGAAGTAACGGAGGCGCGCAGCGACCACTTGCCGTGCACGTCATCGGCGCGAAAGCCGGGCCGGTCAGTTTCAACCAGAAAGCCGCGTACGCGGCCGCCTTCGTCATCGACCTTGGCCCAGATTACGGCGACATCGGAGATGGTGCCTGACGTGATCCACATCTTTTCGCCGTTGAGCACGTAGCCATCACCATCTTTTCTTGCGCGGGTGAGCATTCCGCCGGGGTTTGATCCGAACTGCGGCTCGGTAAGCCCGAAGCAGCCAAGCCTGGTGCCCTGCTGCATGGGGGGCAGCCATTGCTGCTTCTGCTCCTCGGAGCCAAATGCCCAGATGGGGTACATGACGAGCGCGGATTGCACGCTGACGAAGCTGCGCACGCCGGAATCGCCGCGCTCGAGCTCCTGCATCACCAGCCCGTACTCCACGTTCGACATTTCGGCGCATCCATAGCCTTTAAGGCTGGCGCCGAAGAAGCCGAGCTGCGCCATGGGCTGCACCAGTTCGCGCGGAAAGCGGCCATCGCGGTTGCACTGCTCGATGATGGGGATGAGATTCTCTTCGATAAAGCGGCGCGCGGTGTCGCGCACCAGGCGCTCATCGCCGGAGAGCAGGGAATCGAATTCGATGAAGTCCACACCGCGGAATTTGATGGCAGGCATGAGGGTTGACGGTAGCAGAGGCCCTGAAGAGGGTCAAACGGAGTGCGGAAGTGCGGAAGTGCGAAAGTGCGAAATTTTGGGAAATTCACGACGCAGGGGCACCCGCCGTGCGTGTCAAGAGCACACCGCAAAGCCCAGCGGTCGAGGCCTGAAGCCCTTACCAGGTGTGTTACACTTACAACACATGAGTCACACGTTTACGATGCGCCTTACGGATGACCTTCTGGAGTGGCTCAAGGAAACTTCGCGCCGCACCGGGATCCCGGTGGGGCGGCTCATTCGCGAACAACTGGAGAGCGCTCGCGCCCAGGGAGGGAAGCAGCG
>JAFAIN010000318.1 GCA_019236695.1 Acidobacteriota bacterium
CCGACACTGCATGCAGCCAGATCGTCCGGCGCTGGCTGTTCACATAACCGGGAAGGCGAATGCGATCGGGCACTTTCCCCAGCCGCTCGGCCAGGCCCTCGCGATACCGGCCGGAGCGCAGAATGCGGAAAGCCCACCACGGCGCGCTGAGCAACGCAGCCAGTGCGAGCAGCAGGTTATACACGGCGTACATGGGGGAAGCTGGAAGTATTGTAGCCGGGCATCCCGCAGAGCGGAGCCACCCAGGCAAGGAAATGGAGCGCCGTGCTCGCAGAAATCATCGGAGACGCGAACCTCCCGGAATCCTATGCATCTTGAGGGCGGTAGAAGGCGCACTCCGCGGGCTTATAATCGGCTCGATGCTGCGCCCGGTTCGATTGGCGGCTTTTCTCGTGGTGATTGCCGTTGGGGTGCTCAATGGCAAGGATCGGAAGGGCTATGTTCCTCCCCGGCTGGAGAACGCCGCTAACTATCCGGCCCACGACCAGCATACCGTAGAGCACGTGACCGTTGCGGCTGACCCATATGACACGCGCGTCAAGCAGGATGAGGCGTTCGGCATCCCGTTCCGCTCGGTCGGATTCATTCCCATTCTGGTGGTAATCACCAATGATGGGGACCTACCGATCACGCTCAGCGACATGCATGTGGAGCTGGTAGCGCCGCAGCGCCTGAAGGTCATTCCCGCAGAGGAGCAGGACGTGCGCCGGCGCATGGAACGCCGGCCGCGTACCGGCCCGTCCCCATTTCCTTTTCCGCTGCCCAAAGGCAAGAGCCTCGACCAGGAATTGCAGGAAGAATTTGACCAATCAAGTTTTGCCGCGCACGCGGTGGAGGCGCATTCCACACAGGGGGGCTTCTTTTTCTTCGATGTTTCGGGCATCAGCGATCCGCTGGCCGGGGCCACGCTGACGATTACCCGAATCAAGAACAATGACGGCAAGGAACTGTTCTACTTCGAAGTTCCGCTCGATAAATATCTCAACCAGAGGCCGGAACTGAACCCACGATAGCCGGGTGTTCGGGACAACTCATCGGATCACCCGGACGGGGATTCGCAGCTTCAATTTTTTCCAGGAGCTGTCAGCAGTGTAAACGGCGCCTCCGGCGGTCAATGCCAAAGCCAGGCATGCACGGTCGCCTAAAGACAAACCGAGCGAGCGCGTCTGAAGCATCAGAGTGCCGGCGAGTTCGGCGTGGGCCGGAGTGAAGTCAGCTGCTTCGCGAATGGGACTGGTTGCGGCTTCCCAGGCATCCTCGCGCGCAATGCCCTGCGAAACCAGCTTGCTCTGAACTTCGGCAAGGTTCACTGTGCTGCATATGGCGTTGCTGAGCAATTCGGGTGTCAGATGCTCGCTTCCCGGCTCCCCTCCGAGCAGTGCGAGGATGGCGGAAGCGTCAAGCACCACTCTACTCATGGCGAGCGGCTTCACGCCTTTCCGCGATCAACTCTCCGGACAGGGACGCGCCCTGCTTCAGGTGTTTTCGCACCAATCGCTGGGCACGCTCGATTCGTCGCTTGAGGGTGGTAATTCGCAACTCGTCATGCTCCAGGCGCAGAAGAACCTCATCACCATTCTCAATGCCGAGTGCCTTCCGAAACCGGGCAGGAATCACAACCCGGCCATTCTGGTTAACGCGCAGTCGCATTTCCGGAGCCAATCGGCACCTCCCGGTTCTGTGACACAAGTATACAAGAGTGTCAATTTATGGAAGAAGTGCCATGTCCAGCGCAATGGGTCACCGATCGCTGCTCGGCGGAGTTGAACCCGAGGTAAAGCATTGCCGAATTGCCGAATTTGTTGGGGCCGGGTAAGGCCATCACCGAAGCGACAGCAGGGTCCTTAGTGCCGCGAAAGCCCTCGATGTCGGGCTGTCCTTGGCCGTGCAGACCGAGAGCGTACTTTCAAGCTCTTTGCCGAGCCCGCAACGCCCCCAAAAAGAACAATTCGGCAATTCCGCAGTTCGGCAATTCGGCAATGAATCAGGGCATGGCGGCCGCGGGCTGCAGCGCGCCGGAGCCCTGGCCCGGCGCTTCTTCCTCTGCGATTTCTTCCCAAAGCGAGTGATCGCGCACCAGGCGCTGAACAAGTGCGGTATGCATGGCATGGCCGGCGCGGTCGGCGACCACGCGGCCGATGATGCGGCGGCCCAGAAGAGCCAGGTCGCCAATCAGGTCGAGAATCTTATGGCGAACGAATTCATCGGCGAAGCGCAGCGGCCCGTTTTCCGGGCCACTTGCGGAAAGCACGATGCAGTTTTCCAGTGATGCCCCGCGCACCAGGCCCATGTTGCGCATGGCCTGCTCGTCTTTGCGGAAACCGAACGTGCGTGCCGGCGCGATCTCGCGGGCGTAGCTGTCGCCCGAAAGCTCCAGGTTGAACGATGACCGGCCAATAGGCCGCGGAAAATTGATGGTGTACTCGACCGAATAGGAATCAGCGGGGTAGATGGCGATGAACTTATCGCCGTCACGCACTTCGATATCGCGCGTGACCCGCAGAGCAGTGCGCCGGCGGCGCTGCTGTTTAAGCCCGGCGCGCGACAGCATCTCGACAAACGGGCGCGCGCTGCCGTCGAGGATGGGCAGCTCCAGGTTATCGAGCTCGACCACGGCATTATCAACGCCGCAGCCGATGAACGCAGAAAGCAGGTGCTCGGTGGTCGAGATCAGCACGCCTTTTTTCATCAGGCTGGTGGCATAGCTCACCTTCGCCAGATTGTGGATATTGGCTTCGACGGTGAAGCCCTCAAGATCGACGCGGCGGAAAACGATGCCCGTACCAGCCGCCGCCGGCAGAATCCGCAGAGCGACTGGCGCCCCGCTGTGCAGGCCGACGCCGCGGCACTCAGCAGGATTACGGATTGTCTGCTCGAAAACCAAAGCCAAGAAGCTGATTTGCATGAACAGTTTACCGCCTCTGCGGAGACAGCGACTGTGGCAATTGCGCATCAATGTGTGGCTGGGAGACAGCCAGCCTTAGCCACCGTGACGGGCGAGTCGCTGCTGGGCGAGGATTCTCAGAAGACGGATGTTGTATCCGCGCTGGACTTAGGGGATCTCTGAGTTGACGTTCAGGCTCACAGTGTTATAAGCTCGTAGGCGTATAAGCGCTTATGGGGAAGGAAATATCACAACTGGAAACTGCGCGCCTGACGATCACATGGTCGAAGCAGGCTGACCTGATTCTGCGCTCATACCTTGGCGCGCAGGGAATGAGGAAGGGCGACATCTCAAAATTCATCGAGGAAGCCGTCCGCTGGCGTATTTTCCACGACACCATCCAGGAAGCCCGCGCCACCTTCGCCGATGTGCCGCCTGAGGAACTTGAAAGGATGATCGCCGACGCGGTGGAGGAAGTTCGCGCCAGGCGCTACCGCGCCGGCAAATAGATGCGCGCCATCCTTGACGCGAATATTTTGCTCTCCGCCCTGCTCTCGCCTTTGGGAGCGCCCGCAAAAATACTGGCGGCGTGGGAACGGAGATCGTTCACGCTGGTTGCATGCGAAGAGCTGCTAAGCGAGCTGCGCGAGGTGGCTGAGCGGCCGTTCTTCCGTGAGAGGCTTCGAGCCAGGGGCATGGCCGAGGTGCTGATCATCTCCATCCGCGATTTATCGCTCTTTTGCGAAGAAGTGCCCCGCGGCCCCGTGGCTCCCGACCCGAAAGACAGCTATCTGCTGGCGCTCGCCGAGGCCGCCCAAGCCGAATTCCTGGTGACGGGCGATAAGGAGCTGCTCATGCTCGGCACCCACAAAAGCACAAAGATGATTTCGGCACGCGACTTTGCCGCGATGCTCGAGGCCGGCCCAGCGACGTAAACATGGCGAGCATCAGGTACCCGCTAGTTAATTAATAACTCCAGCTTCGACATTGGCGACCCATGCCGCGCCCATTGTTCAGCCTACGCTCTGGCCAAAGCGACCGGCGAGCCTCTGCTGTTCAAGGCCGAGGATTTCAAGAAGACGGATGTTTTATCGGCTCTGGCCTGAGGGGCCCTTTTGCGTTGATGTTCAGGCTTTGAGATCCGCGAACCCTTTACCCCGCGCTGGCCCTGGCTTTCGCCGTGACCCGCGCCAGCGCGCGGTCGAGTTTGCCAATGGCTTCATCAACATCGGATTTTGCGATATTCATCGGCGGCGACATGCGGATTACGTTGCCGTAGAGGCCGCCTTTGCCGATCAGCAGGGCTTCGGACTTCGCTTCTTCCATCAGGGCGTTGGTTTCCTGCGGAGCAGGTTCTTTGGTCTTGCGGTCTTTCACCAGTTCCATGCCTTGCAGCAGGCCCATGCCGCGAACGTCGCCTATGAGCGGGTATTTGTCTTTCAGGCCTTCGAGCCCCTGGCGAAAATGGGCGCCAACCGTTGCGCAATTTTCCAGCAGGCGGTCTTCTTCAATTACGTCGATCACGGCTTTGGCCGCGACGCTGGTAACGGGATTGCCGCCAAAAGTCGAAATCTGCAGGCCTTTGAAGCTGGCCGCAATTTCCGGCCGCGTAATGGTCAGGCCGATGGGCACGCCGTTGCCGAGTCCTTTGGCCGAAGTGATCATGTCAGGCTCGACCTCCCATTGCTCGATGCCAAACCATTTCTTCCCGGTGCGCCCCCAGCCGGTTTGAACTTCGTCAGAGATAAACAGCCCGCCGTAGTCCTTCACGATCTTGAAGACGATCTTGAAGTAGTCCATGGGCGGCGTAATGAATCCGCCGACTCCTTGGATGGGCTCGGCGAGGAACGCGGCAATCTGGCCTGAGGTGGTGGTCTGGATTACGTTCTCGACGTCTTTTGCGCACTCGATGCCGCAGGAGTCGGGAGTGGCGCCGAAGGGGCAGCGATAGCAATAGGGGTTCATGGCGTGCACCACGCCCCAGGCACCGGGCAGCGACTTGCGCCAGGGCGCATGGCCGGTCATGGCCTGGGCAAGCTGCGAGCGCCCGCTGTAGCCGTGCCGCAGGGCCACGATCTCGAAGCTGCCGGTGTGGACGCGCGCAAGCTGCAGCGCGGTTTCGTTGGCTTCGGTGCCGCTGTTGGTCAGATAGCTCTGCGTCAGCTTTTTGCCGGGCGTGATCTGCGCCAGCTTTTCGGCAAGCGCGACGATGGCTTCGTTGGGAAACACAGTGGAGGCATGCTGCAGCCGGTCAACCTGCTGCTTGATCCTGGATGTGACGCGCTCATTGCAGTGGCCGACCGAAATGGTGACGATGCCGCCGAAGAAATCGAGATACTGCCGGCCGTCAATGTCCCACAGGTATTGCATGTGGGCGCGGTCGGTGACGAGCGGCTCGGCGTAGTAGTTGAAAACGGAAGGAAAGAGGTATTGCTTGTGCTTCTGGAGGATTTCTTCTTTGGTCATGCGGCCCCCGGCATGTGGAATGTTAAACGTGTAATGTGGAATTTGTAATGTGCCGCCGCGCAGGCGCACAGAAATGCAGATCCTTCGCGCAAAAGCGGCGCTCAGGATGACAACCTACGGGCCTGTCGGAGAAAAGATTGCGCTGACCGGCCCTTCCGGAGGAGAGCAACCCTTGACGCAGAGGACGCGGTAAACGCAGAGTTTCCTCAATTGCTCTTTTCGTTCTCTGCGCCCCCTGCGTCCTCTGCGTCGCAAATTTCGTCCTCGAACAGTGGCAACGGATAATCAATAACTTGGCCTCTGCGTCTCCGCGGTGAATGTCAATCGGCGGCAGCGGCTTTGCCGCGGCCGCTCTGCTCCGTAACGGGTTCGTAGGTTTCGGGGCGGCGGTCGCGGAAGAACTGCCATACCCGGCGCACTTCCTGGATCAGCTCAAGGTCCAGATCGGCCACTACAACCTCATCCTTATCGCGACTGGCCTGGGCCACGATTTTGCCGCGCGGATTGCAGAAGTAGCTCTTGCCGTAAAACTCGCCAATTTGCCAGGGCTTCTCGGTTCCCACGCGATTAATCGCGCCCACGAAATAGCCGTTGGCCACGGCGTGCGCGGGCTGCTCAAGCTCCCACAAGTACTCGCTCAATCCGGCAACAGTGGCCGATGGATTGAACACGATTTCAGCGCCGTTCAAACCAAGGATGCGCGCACCTTCGGGGAAATGCCGGTCATAGCAGATGTACACGCCCACGCGGCCGTAGCGGGTGGCAAACACCGGGTAGCCCAGATCGCCGGGCGTGAAATAAAACTTTTCCCAGAAACCGGGATGGCAGTGCGGGATGTGGTTCTTGCGATATTTGCCGAGGTAGCGCCCGTCAGCGTCGATGACGGCAGCGGTGTTGTAGTAAAGGCCGGTCATTTCTTCTTCATAAACCGGCGCTACGATGGCCATCTTGTATTTCGCTGCAAGCTTCTGCATGAGCTTGATGGTGGGCCCGTCGGGCACACGTTCCGTCAGCTCGTACCAGCGGGGATGCTGCTCGGCGCAGAAGTAGGGGCCATAGAACAGCTCCTGCAGGCATAGCATCTGAACTTTTCTCTTTGCAGCCTGCTCAATGAGCTTGAGGTGCTTGGCGATCATAGCCTTCTTGATATCGGCCAACGAATGGTCGGCAGCCAGCGGATTGCCGGCCTGAATGAGTCCGCA
>JAFAIN010000020.1 GCA_019236695.1 Acidobacteriota bacterium
CGGCTCCCGTACTGCTGCGGGCCGTGGTCAATGACTTCTGGTACAACGAAAAGAACGAGAAGGTGTTCGGGCCTCCGGGCACGCTGCCCCGCTCTGCCGCGAACTGGATCGAATTCATTCCCCGGAATTTCGAGGTACCGGCGCACGGCACCAGCAAAGTGAAGGTCACCATCACGCCGCCGCAGGGCACAAGCGGCGGCTACTACGCGGTGCTGTTTTTCGAATCGAAGCCGGAACTGGTGCGCGAGGCCAGCGCGCAGAGCAAGGCACTTTACGCCAACATCCGGCTGGGCTCGCTGATTCTGCTGACGGCGGCAAAAACCGAGCAGGACGCGATTGCGGTGAGCGAGGCCACGCTGACGCCTCCGGCGGAAAACCGCAACCTGAACCTGAAATTCATGATGGCCAACAACAGCAACACGCATTTGTTTCCCAAGCCGAAAGTCGCGATTCTGGACGCCAGCAACAAGGTGGTGGCGCGCGCGGAAGCGGAATCAGCGCGCTTCATGCCGGGGCAGAAAAACTGGATTGAAGTGCCCTGGGCGGGCTCACTGCCGGCGGGGAACTACAAGGCGATCCTCACGTTGCTCTACGGGCAGGACAAGCTCTACACCGAGGAGTTCCCGTTTGTTGTGGCGGCGGCCGCGGCCAGCGCTAAATAAATTGCGGAATTGCGAAAGTGCGAAAGTGCGGAAGTGCGAAAGTGCGAAATTGAGCCGAACGGACTGCCATTGTGGCGACGAGCCTGCGACCCCAGGGTGGCCCCGGGCTTTCTTTCGCACGCTTTGCGGGCTCACTGCCATGGTGTGCGCATTCGCAATGTTTGCGGCTGCCCAGAGCGGGCTGCCGGAATCGGTTGAGATCCACTGGAAGGATGCGCGGACGGTCTCGATTCCGGGCGTATCGCTGGTGGTGGTGGTGGATGATTCGATTGCGCGCGCCGAGATTCTGGAGGGAGGCTTTGTCCGGGTATTTGGGCTGCAGCGCGGGGAAACGGCCGCCTTCGCCTGGGTGGGCGGGCAGCGAGTGGCATTTCGAATCAACGTAGTGCAGCCGCCGGAGAAAGAACCGGCGCCGCATCTCTCGGGATCGAATGAAGGCCCGGTAAGCGGGACAGCTTCAACTTCGACCCAGATATTCAACGATTCCTCAGGCCACACGCGGGAATTCATGCAGCACCAGGTGGCGTGGCAGGAAAAACTGGGGGCCGGCCAGTTCAGCGTTCGCATGCAGGCGAATGACAGCATGGGCGATGGCGTGGGATCCATGCCGGGCGCGGCATTCAATCTGACGAGCGGCGCCATGGAATACAAGCAGCCGGGGCTCGAAATCAACGCGCTGGACTACGCCATGCACCTGGACGGGCCGGCGGGCGACATGTCGGCGCTGCCCAATGCCAATACCATCGTGCTGCGCGGAGGCGAGGTACTGGTGCAACGCGGCTCAAATTCCTACGAAGCTTTTGCCGGCGTGACGCCCTCGTATTACTACCTGAGCCTAAGCGGCACCAAGGAGGTCGCCGGGTTTACGTACAACCACAAGTTCAGCGATCGAGTTGAGCTCTATTCCACGGCAGCAGTGGTGAATGCCTCGCCGGTATCGAAGCTGGCGGGCCCGCGCGAAATTTCACCATTCAACACCACGGGCATACAGGTAAGACCGGGCAGGCACATTACGGTGCAGGCGGCGGCGGGCGCCAGCGCGTCGGGCGGCATGGCCGAGGCCGCCGCCAATTACACCGGCGGCAGGGCGGCCGTGTTCGCAGCCGCATCCACCACGGCAACCGATTTTCCGCTGAACCGGCTGCAGATGTTTACCGCCAATAAAGGCTCGATAACGGCGGGCGGCCGTTACCGGTTCAGCCGCAGCGTGGAAGGCAGCCTCTACTACCAGCACACGGCAGGCACGAGCCTGCTCGGGAATTCAGGCTCGGTGAGCAGCGATTTATTGAACCCCGGCGTGACCATCCGGATCTCGCCGCTGCATACCATCACCCTCAATTACACATACAGCGAGGCGCGGGGAAGCACGCTGGCCGCGCAGCACGGCAACCGGGCGGGCGCAGCCCTGAGCTCGCAATTCGCGCGCCACATCAACAACACGGTTCAGGTGGATGACGGCATCCTGCGCGATCCGCTGCAATTGCAGAGCGCCTCTACGCTGGCCATCCGCGACAATGTGAGCATTCCGATCAAGGGCCAGGAGCTGTTCATCAGCTTCCAGCACCAGCGCATTGCGAAGTCGGTGGTCAGCCTGCTGAACGAGGAGCTGAGCCTGCTCTCACCGGCGCTGCAGCAGCAGTTCCTGCAGGACCCGCTGGGCTTTGTGAATTCCGGGCTGCTGCCGCCCGACGTGCTGGCGCTGTTGCACAGCCTGCAGCCCGACAACACCGACATTTCGGTGTTTCTGCAGTTGAACCTTTCGCGCAAGTTACAGTTGCGGCCCAGCTTTACCTGGGAGGTCAGCACGGTGGGCGGCGTGCAATCGAGCAACAAAAATGTGGGGTACACGCTGCTCTATCAATTGACGCCGACGCTGCAGTTGCAGTCGTCACTGAGCAGCATGTTCGTGTTCAACTCGCTCGACAGCCAGTTCCAGCGCACCACGGTGCTGTCGGTGGGAGTGCAGAAGTCGTTCCATGCGGCGCCGCCCGACCTGATGCCGTGGCGGCGCTGGCACACCATTCATGGAAGAGTGTTCCGCGATACCAACGTGAATGGAGCCTACAACGACGGCGAGCCGGGGCTGGCCGGGCTGAAAGTTGAGCTCGATGATGGCCGGGCGACGGTGACGGACGCGCAGGGCCGCTACGATTTCCAGCACGTTTCGCCCGGGCACCACACCGTGCAACTGGCGCTCTCGCAATTCCCGCACAACGTGCGGGTGACCACTCCGAACCTTGCCGAGCTGAACCTGGAAGACCGGCGCATTGTGGAAGTGGATTTCGGCGTGGTGGATTTTGCGCGGCTGATGGGATCGGTTTACAACGACTGCCTGCTCACCGGCGAGCGGAAGACGGATTCGCCCGCGGTGCGCAGCGTGCAATTGATTCTGGAGGGCGCCGGGGTGAAGCGGGAAACAACGGCAGACTCGGGCGGCGAATACCAGTTTGATGACCTGCCGGCCGGTAATTACACACTCAAAATTGATGGCGGCACGGTTCCGGCAAATTTTGCTGTGCCGCTGGATTCGCAGCCGGTAGAGCTTGGGCCCACCAGCACGCTGGTGCGTGACATCCCGCTGCGGGCGCTGCGCTCGGTGGCCGGGCACGTCTATTTGAAGGCGCCGGGAGCGGCAGGAGCGAAGCAGAACGCTGCCGCCGATTTCAAGCCGCTGGCCGGGGTGCACATTGTGGCCGGAAGCAGCACGGCAACCACCGATGCCGAGGGCAATTTCATTTTGCGCGACCTGCCGGCGGGCGAACTGGAAGTGAAAGTGGTTCCCACTTCCCAGTTGCCGCCGGGGATGAATGCGCCCACCGGCAAGCTGAAGATGCCGCGCGACCCCGTAAGCATTGAAGGCGCCACCATCGTGATCAGCAATCCGGAACTGGTGAAGTACCTCCATTGAGTTATTGGATTATGGAGTCATTCCCAATTTCCATGTACTGAAGTCCTTCATGTCCCTTTGTGTCCCTTGTGGTTCAAGCTTTTGAATGCCCAACCACAAAGGGCACAAAGGATCACAAAGGAACTCCGCGCGCCCTTCGGTCTCGCGTTATCGGCTAATGGCTTCGAGGGGTTGGTTGCGGGTGCGCGGGCCGAATGGGGCTACGGCCACGACGACCATGAGCATGGCGCCGGCGATGAAGGCGAATACCGCGCCGGCACCCGCTCTCTCCAGCAGGAAGGCGATGGCAAAGCTGCTGAGCACGGTGGAGATGCGGCTGAACGAATACACAAAGCCGACCGCGCGGGCCCGGATACGCGTGGGAAAGAGCTCGGCCTGGTAGGCGTGATAGCTGTAGGAGAGCAGGTTAGTCGAAATGGTGAGCAGCAGGCCGAAGAGGATGAGCAGGGCGGGCTGGGATTGGGCCGCGAAAGCCAGGCCAGTGCCTGAGACCGCGGCGGCGGCAATCACAATTTGCCATTTGCGCTCGATGCGATCGGAAAACAGCAGAAACAGCAGCGGTGACAGCGGAAAAGCAATGGCAATGACGAACGAGTAGTGCAGGCTCTGCACCAGCCCGATGCCGCGCGAAGCAATCAGCGCCGGCACCCAGTTGTTGAACCCGTAATAGCCAATGCTCTGGAAGAAATTCAGCGCCACGAGCATGACGGTACGCCCGCGGTAAGCCGGACCAAATATTTCGGCAAACACGCCAAGCCGGGCGGCCGGCGGGCATGGGTCGCCGGTTGCGGGCCGCAGGATATCGGGCGCCGGTGGTAGAGAGGCGCCTCGCCGCTGCAAGTCGCGTTCCACCTGTTGTTCCAGGCGGCTGACAATCCGCTCAGCCTCGGCGCTACGACCGTGCTCGACCAGCCAGCGCGGCGATTCGGGAACGCGCCGGCGGATCCACCAAACCACTGCCGCGCCCAGCGCGGGAATCAGCACCAGCCATCGCCAGCCCGCAATGCCCAGCGGGTCGCGCGGCACCAGCTTCCACGCCAGGAATGCCACCACGGGCACGGCGCAGAACTGAACTGCCTGATTCAGCGCGAAGGCCCGGCCGCGCACCGAGGCGGGCACCAGTTCGGAGATGTAGCTGTCAATGGTGACCAGCTCAACTCCAATGCCGACGCCCGCGATGAACCTCCAGAGATCGACCGCCGCGGCGGAGTGCTGCGCGGCCATGATGGCAGTGGCTACCGCATACCAGAGCAGTGAAAACGTGAAGATGGCCCTGCGCCCGAACCGATCGGCGGCAAAACCCAGCAGCAGCGTGCCCAGAAACAGGCCGAGAAAAGTAATCGCCGCAAACGTTCCCTGGTCGGTCATGCCGAAAATGCCCCCCGGGCCTTTGTGGAAGATGCCGCTGCGTATCAGGCCAGGACTGGCATAGCCGGTGAGGATGAGGTCGTAAAACTCGAAAGCGCCGCCAATCGAGAGCAGCACTACCAGCCGCCATATGGAGCGGGTGGCCGGCAGGCGTTCAAGGCGGTGAAGGACGGTTGGGGGCACGCGTGAAGGAGGCTAGCAAACCTCCTGAAATTGCGAAAGTGCGGAAGTGCGGAATTGGAGAAGCTACATTGCTCGCGCTGGCGAACTGCCGGAGTTTAACCACAAAGGTCACAATGGAACACAAAGGATTTACGCGAATCAATTCGGCAATTCGGCGCTGAACTGCCGGAGTTTAACCACAAAGGTCACAATGGAACACAAAGGAATCAATTCGGCAATTCGGGAATTCTGCGCTGAACTGCCGGAGTTCAACCACAAAGGTCACAAAGGAACACAAAGGAATCAATTCGGCAATTCCCCGTTAATCGAGCCTGACGAGGAAGACTGCGCCTTCGGCGGCCAGGGTTTCAGCGGCCACGAGCTCTGCGCGGCGCTTGTCATCGGCGGTGACGCGGACGCGCAGCCAAACGCCTGTGTCGCCGGCGAACTGCAGCACGCGGGCCGCGGGATAGCGCTCCTGAATCTCGTGCTTCAGGCGAGCTGCCTCGCCGGCGCTACGGAAAGCGCCAATCTGAACGCACCAGCGACCTCCGGTGTCAATGGGGGCAGGCGATTCCAGCACTTCTATCCGCACGCGCGCGGTTCCCGGCCGCCAGACCCCAAGTGCCCGGGCGGCGGCCAGCGAAACGTCAAGAATGCGGCCGGTGATAAACGGGCCGCGATCGGTAATGCGCAGAATGGCCGATTGGCCGCCGGCCAGGTTGGTGACGCGCACCATGGAATTCAAGGGAAGGGTGCGGTGCGCAGCGGTAAGCGCCTGGCCATCGTAGAGCTCGCCGTTGGCTACATGCCGGTTTTCATAAGGGCCATACCAACTGGCAATGCCCTCTTCCACATAGAGCGGCTTCGAAGCCGGAACGGCTTCGCCTGCCGGCGCCGGGGGCGCGGCGGGAGCGGGGCTTTCGATTTCCGGCGGAGGCGCCGCTTTCGCGCTATTGGGATGCTTTGGCCCGCAGGCGGCAAAGGCCAGGGCAAGAAGGGCGGCAGGCAGAGCGAAAAACCGGCGAGTCATCGTTTGGGAGTGCGAGTATGGCGCTCGAGCTCTTCGGCCAGTTCCGCTAGTTTGGTCGAGGCAGTGCGCAATGCCTTACTGGAGCCGATGCGTACATTGGGCACCACGTCATCGTTGAACCAGCGAACGAATTCCTTCAGCTCGCTTTCCATCTGGTTGGCGGCCGCGCTCACACGCTGGCCGGCACTGCTCTTTCGTGTCGTCATTGCCCACCTATCGCCGACGGCCGCCGGCCGAGCGCCTGTTGTTTTCGATGGCCTGCGCTCATAAGAAATTATGTTGGCTCCTGAAACCCCGGTCAACCCGGGTGTGCCCTGCTGTTCACTCTGGTGCTGTTCACTCTGTTGGATGCGGATTCCCCGCCGGCTGAGACAAACTCCGGGCGTGGAGGCAGCTTCCAACCAAGTAGTTCCCCAATTCTGAACGCAGGATTGCTCAATGCTGGGCCTGGGCGGTTTCGCTGCCTTACTGATGCTGGCTGGCGCAAGCATGCCGGGCACGGCGCAGGCCCGACCACTCAACGCGGCGGAGCGGGCCGCCGCGGCCCGGCAGGCGGAACCGCAATCGCAGGCGAAGCAGCCGGAGCGTGACGCGCGGCCGGTAGAACCGGCGCGGCCGCGCGAGCTTCCACCCGCGCCGGAGGCAGGTTTGCGAGGCGAAATTGAAGCCGGAGTGAAGGCGCAGCCGCAATGCGCGCCCGCGTATCACCCCTGCGCGCTGACGCGGCGCGAAAAACTCCGCATGTTCGAGAAGCAGGCCCACTCTCCATACACGCTGGTGGATGGCGTGCTGGGGGCGGCGTATTCGCAAATCACAGGTGACGATTATGGCCCGGGAGTGCAAGGCATGGCCAAGCGGCTGGGCGCAAACCTGGCTGACGCGGAATCACGCAGCTTTTTTCAAACTTTTATGTTCTCCACAATTTTCCGGCAGGATCCGCGTTTCCACCGGCTGCAGCAGGGCGGAATTCTGTACCGCGCGGCGTATGCGGCGAGCCGGGTTGCGTTTGGGCGGACTGATGCGGGACGAAGCGCTGTGAACTGGCCGGAATTTTTTGGCACCGCCGCAACCGTTACGCTGGGAAACGCTTATTATCCGGAGCGCGACCGCGGGGCGGGGCGCACCCTGAGCCGCACTTTCGGCAGCATTGCCTCAGACGCGGAAACCAATATCACGCGGGAATTCTGGCCCGATATCCGGCGGCTGCTCCGGCGGCACGAACCAAAATCGGTGCAGCGGATCGAGAACCGGATTGAGAAGTGAAAGAAATTGCCGAATTGCCGAATTGCGGAATTGCCGAATTGAGCAATACTTCGGCAATCCCGCTTAGAACGAGAACTGGGCCTGGAAATCGAGGCGGCGGTTGGCTGCGCTTCCGCCGGGGCCAAAGCCTCCACCTCCAGCGATGGTGTTGGCCGTGCCGAACAGCGGTGAGCCCAGGTTGCCGACCGGCGGCACGAAATTGACATTGTTGAACAGATTGCGCGCGTTGACGCTGAGCGTGAGGTTGTAGCGCCGGTTGGTGCCCCCCGCGCCCGGCCCCATCATGCCGCGCATTCCGCCGCCGCCCAGCCCGCCCGGGCCAAGGCCGCCACGGCCGCCGCCGCCGGGAGCGCCATGATCACCGCCGCCGCCGGGGGCGCCGCCGCCGCGGTTCTGGTTGTTGCCATTGCGCCCGCGCTCAGGACCAAAGCCAAACACCTTGCTCAGCCGCATATTGAAGGTGAAGTTGTTGGGCCCGGAGCCAATGTACAGCGGAATGGGAGTAACGCCCGGAGAGAGATTGAAGGCGCCGAGCGGCGTAACGCAGTTCTGGGTTCCGATGGGGCAGGGATTGCTTGCCGTCCACACGACGGCCGGCGCCGCGGTGTTGGCGAAGCCGGGGCGCTGGTTGAGGATGGAGCTGCCAATGAGGTCCTGGCCCAGCGTGATGTTGTAGGGCGCGCCGGAGTTGAACACCACGAACGGGCTGACGCGGAATCCCCATGGCCCCTGGGCAGTGCCCATGACCATGAAGCGATGGCGCACGTCAAAGGCGGCTCGACCATAATCGAGCGCCACATTGTAGGGATCGACGGGGAAGGAATTGACGCCGTTGCTGTTGCTGTGCGCGGAACTCAGCGTGTAGAAGGTGTTGAACGACAAGCGCGCCCCCGCCCGATAGGTGGCGCTCACAATTAACTGGTTCTGCTTGAAGATTCCCTCGGAAATGTACTGATAAACGTTGTTGCTATTGCCCAGCGGGTGCACTCCGCAGGCGGCGGAGCCAGGGCTGGCCAGGCAGCCCTGGTAGTTGTAAGTGCCGGGTTCGGCCGCATTCACGTTATCGGCGAAGAACTGGTGCGTGCCGCGCGAATTGAGATAGGTGACGGAGAGGGTGGAAACCTTGGTGAGCTGGCGCTCGACCGCCACCGCCGATTGAATGATGTAGGGCGCGCGCAGGGAAGCTGCTTCCTGGTAAGTGGTGAAGGCCGAACCGGGCTGTGCCGCGAGCGTGTTGATGGAGGGTATGACGCTGAAGAATGCCGGATTGCTGAGGATGTACTGCTGCTCGAGAGTGCCGTTGTAGCGCAGCGTGTTCTCGATGCCGCCGGAATTGAAGCGATCGTAAAACACTCCGCTGCCGGCGCGGATCACGGTTTTGGGGCTGCCCTTGGAAGAACCGACGCCCCACGCAATGGCCACGCGGGGGGCAAAATCGCCATGATCGTGGATGTAATTCTGCGTCTCAAAGCGCAGGCCATAGCTCACGGTGATGTTGGGGCGGAACTTCCAATCATCGCTGGCATAGAGGCCGGCATCGGCGTAGGTGAGCGAAATGGCGGGCTGGCCGGTAACGATGCGGAACTGGCTGGGGCCGGCGTTGGCCGCGTGAATATCCTGCCAGCAGGCGGCGGAAGAGGGCGCAGCCGTGCAATTCGCGTCCTGCGCCAGCATCTTCTGCATCACCTGGTAAGCGGTGAGCGAGGGGAAGGCAAAGCTGCCATTCTGCCCGCTGAGCGAGCTGTTATCGATTCCGATGACGCGCAGGCGGCCGCCAAACTTTATAGAGTGGTTGCCGTGCATGTACTGGGTGTAGTTCTGCAGTTCGTTGTTGTTCTGCAGGTCGGAGGTCATGCCGGAAGAATTGCCGCCAAAACTGAAGGCGCCGGGCACGCTGATGGTGACGGCGTTGGGCAGCAGCGGCGAGGTGATGCAGGGCAGGGCGTAGCCGGCGACGGGAGCGCAGGCGCCGGGCGTTTGCCCCTGGAACTCGCGCTCGAAGCGGAAGCGCAGGTCATTGACCAGGTTGGCGGAGAAGATGTGCGACTCGCTGATCTGAATCTGGTGCTCGTTCTGCGTGCTGTTGTATGCCAGCGAAGGCAGCGAGAAGCTGCCCAGCCCGTCATTGGTGTCATGGCTCCATTCGTACTGGTAGCGGAAAGTCAACGTATCCTTATCGGTCAATTGCCAGTCAATGCGCGGGCTGAGGTTGGTGCGCACGCGAGGATTGGCCACGCCGCCGGTGAAGGGCACCTGGTTGAAATTCTGGTCAATGACGCGGGCGTTGAAAACCGCCGCTTCCCCGATGTTGCGGTGCTCCACGTTGAAGAAGAATGACGATTTTTTGGTGATGGGCCCGCCGATGTTCCCGCTGTACTGATCGGTCTGGTAGCTCGGAATGGTGGTGACGAACGGGTTTTTGGAGTTCAGGGCCGAATCGCTGATGTTGAAATAACCGGAGCCATGGAACTGGTCGGTTCCGGGCTTGGTGAGGATTTCGATGCGGCCGTAGCCCAGGCGGTCGAATTCCGGCGAAAAGGGATTGGAGTTGACGCGAATTTCACGAATGGAAGCCTTGGGAGGAAGCTGGCCGCCGGTGAAGCCATCAATGTAAATCTGGCCGCCGTTGGGACCGGCAGCGGGGCCGGCGAGCGCTTCCAGTTCGGACTGCAGCTCATCAGGATCGTCAGAGAGCGCTTCCAGGTCCTTGCCTTTGATGATGACGGTGCTGGCATTGCTTTCGGAAGCGGTGCTCACGGTGGGCGATTCGGCATCGACCATCACCTGCTGCTGCTGCACCTGGATCTGCAGCGGTACATTCAACGCGGTTGGTTTGCCGGCCGCAACCTGCACGCCGGCAGCTTCAAAGGGCGAGAAGCCCTCGGCCGTAACGGTGACGGTGTAGGCGCCGGGCATGAGGCCCTTGACTTCGTAGCTGCCCTGATCGTTGCTGGTGGCGGCAATGACCTGCCCGGCCGCGCTCTTGAGCGTAATGGAAGCTCCGGGAATTACGGCGCCGTTGGGATCCTGCACCTGGCCTTTGAGGCTGCCGGTGGCCTGCGCGAGCGCCGAAGCTACGGAGGCGAGGAGAACGAAGATGGCGAGTTTTGCGACCAGTGTCTTCTTCATGCGAAATGCCTTTGCATCATAAAAATTCCGGTTACGGTTCGGCGGGGCCGGCCGCCATGTTCCAGGAGGAGAGCAGGGCTGCAGCCGCGCTGCCGCTGGGGGCGGCCGTAAGAATGGGTTCAACGCCGGCAACCAGCGTGATGACGGTGGAATCCTGGCCGGCAGCTCCCTGGGTGGCGACCAGCATCACCGCATCGCCTTTCTGAATGTCGGCAACGGTGATGGCCGGGGTGCGGTTGAGCATGGTCTGAAAGTCGGGGCGCCCGCCGCCTGCGGCCGTGCCCGCGCCGCCGCCCATGCGCATGCCGGGCTCCGATGCGGGCGCAGCCGCAGCGGGGCGGGAAGGCGCGCCAGCTCCGTTCGGGCCGCCTTGCGCTCCGCCGGCTTCGCTGTGCGCCATGCGCGCAATCATCTGCGCCATCATGGGCTGCAGTTTGTGCATTTGCGAGTCGCCCGTAATCTTCAGGGTGATGAGCTTCCTGCCCAGAATGTCATTCACCGTGAAGGTGCCGGCAGCGGCATCGACCACAGTGACCAGCCCGGCGATATTGCGGAACGAGCCGGAAACGATTTCGTCGGCATTGAATTCCCTGCCCTCGGCGGCGCGCGTGCCGCGCGCGCGAATCTGATCGCCTTTCTGAATGTCGGCGAGGGAACTGGGCTGCGCGTCCGTAAACTTGACGGAAGAAGGCGAATAGCGGCGGATTACGGTCTGCGGCGTGACATGAATGGTGACGCTGGTTCCGGGCATGCTGGAGACGGTGATGGCGGAGGCTGCCGGGTCAACGGCAGTGACGATGCCGCCCGTGCCGCGCGACCAGGCCTGCTGCTCCTGCTGCTGCTTCTGCGCGATATCGCTGCGCGCCATTACGATGATGCGCGAGGCCTGCACGCCGCCGCCGGAGGAGGAACCCTGCACCAGCATGCGGTCGCCCACCTGAACGTCTTTGAGCTCGATGGGGCTGGCCGAGGCAAGATCCCGCTGCCCCGGCTGGGTGCGCAGAATGCGCGCAGAGTCAGGAACGGTGATCGCCATCTCCGCGCCGGTATCGGACTTCAGGGTGATCGTGGCGCCGGAAATTGCCGTTACGGTGCCGATGGCCCGCGTGGTCTGCGCTGCCGCGGCGCCGATGAGCGCCACACAAATGAATATGAGTTTCCCTGCTCGCATTTTCCCCTAGGATTGGTAGGTGTGCCGGTGAACTCCGCCGAAACCGGCACCATTAAGGTTAGACAGATCACGATACCGAAAGTTAACCGGATGAAGGTGTAAATATTTGTGAAGATTAGGGTTGTGGCATTTAACATCGCAATCATTCGGTGGTGAGTGCGAAGCGACCAGACGCACACGGAGGACACAAAGGCAACACGAAGGTCACGGCGAGGCGAGAGGCTGGAATGACAATCGCGCGGAGCGCATCGTAGAATCAAACGAGCCGGTTCCACCAGCGAACATCATCGAAAGCCGACGTAGCTCAGTTGGTAGAGCAGCTGATTCGTAATCAGCAGGTCATCGGTTCAAGTCCGATCGTCGGCTCCATACATCCCTTTTCAGTGCCGCAAAGTTACGGGCTGTTCCACAGAGCGGCCCGAAGGTCGGTTTCCACTTCACCGCAAAGCGCAATTATGGGATCTCACAACCGGGCGAGGCAGCACGGTGGGGCGCGAATGCATTATTCACACTTCTAGGTTAATCAATAATAACTCAAAGTAAATAATTATTGACAACAGGTTGAATTCTATTGACACT
>JAFAIN010000123.1 GCA_019236695.1 Acidobacteriota bacterium
GGCGCCGCGTGGCCCAGGATCAGGGGCCCCCAGGAGCCAACGTAATCGATGTACTCATTTCCGTCTTCATCCCAGATGCGGGCTCCCTCGCCTCTCTTGATGAAGGGCGGCTCTCCCTCGACCGCGCGAAAAGCCCGGACCGGGGAATCGACTCCCCCGGGGATGACGGCTTCGGCACGCTTTCGCAGAGCGCGCGATTTTTCGCCCGCATGCGCCATGAAGACGACATTATCCGTGCAGGGATGTGAAATCGGCAATGTGGAATGTGAAAAGTGGCCGTGCTTCTGCTCATTCGGGACACGGGTGGGGAGTCTGGCGAATCAGGGTTGGGCGGCGGGTTTGTCGGTCTTCGGGATGGCGGGAGCGTCTTTGCCTCCCTTATCCCCATCGCCCGTTACTGTCACCAGGAGGTCGCCACCCTGTGCGGGCAGCTCCTGCAGGGTTGGGTCCAGAACCGTGGCGCCCGAGATATCGAGCACGGTTTCGCCGGGAGCCTTGGCCACAAGGGTTATGGCGAACACGGGGCCGGATCCTGATACTCCGCCGGAATTTGGCGGCCGCGTGCCCGTAATCTGCAGTGTTCCTTTGGCGGCATTTGGCCGGAAGACAACGGCTACCGGCTGGCCGTCCTGGCTGAGGAAGCCTGCGTTTGCGACGTCGGCGATATCGAGAATCTTCGGGTCGTAGTTGATCTGCAATGGAATGGAGAAGGCATTCTTCGCGTCATTGGCGCTGATGTTGACGGTGAATTTGCTGCCCACTTTTTGCGACGTCGTGGTTGGCTCAAAGTTCAGCGCCACCGTCCCTGGCGCTGGGGCCGGCTTCCTATCTTCCGGCTTCTTATCTTCCGGCCTCTTATCGGGGGGCGCTGCAGCGCCGGCAGCAGAGGGCGGCCGGGCTGCCGGCTGGGCCGGAGGCGCAGTGGTTGCCGGGGCTGTGGGCTGGGATTTCGTTTCCGGTGGAGCAGCCACCACCCCCGGAGCCGGAGTCATACCGGCGGAAGGAGCGGGAGCCGTACCCGCCGGCGCCTGTTCCGCCGGCTTGGCGGCTCCATAGCGCAACTGGATCGTGTTCGGATTGCCGAGATCGATTTCGCGCAGGTTCTGCGGCGTTATGTCCTGGGCGCGAACGATGTGCGGCGTAATGGCAAATACAATTTCTTCCTGGTTGCGTGTCTTTTCGTCCTGCCCAAAAAGGAGCTTCAGCAGTGGAATTTTGGTGAGCCACGGCAATCCCGAAATCGAATCGGATTCGGAATCCTGCAGGATGCCGCCCAGCAGGTTGACTTCACCTTCGCGGAGCCGGGTTTCATGCTCGATTCTGCGCTGGCCGATGATAGGTTGGGTGACGCCGCCAATGTTTTCCTGCCCGGTCACGGAGGAGACTTCGACCACGATCTTCAGCGTAACTTCATGCCAGGAGTGGATGCGGGGAGTGATGCTGATATTGACGCCCACATCGAGGTACTGGAACTGCGTATTCACCAGCGGGCTCACACCCACTGAGCCGACACCCGGCGAAAATGATCCGGTGGCCACGGGCACGCGCTCGCCAATTTTGAGTTGCGCCTGCTGGTTGTCGATGACCCGCACCTGCGGGTTCTGAATGATCTTCGTATGGCTGTCGCTCATCAATGCGGTGAACGAAGCTCCCGGGATCGAAAGCGCGATGTTGTTCGCCGTGAGGCTGGCAAGGTTGTTCAGTGTGAGGCCGCTTCCGCCGGATCCGGAGCCGCCCACGCCCGAAATCGCGCCGCTGATTGAAGTAGGCGGATTCCCCCCCAGCGTACGCAGGCGTTCGCGCGTCACTTCCAGGATGGCCACATCGATCATGCACTCGGGGCGAGCCTTATCGATGTCGTTGAGCAGCTTCTCCACCAGCACGAGCTGGTCGGGCGTGCCGCGAACAATGAGGGCGTTCTGCGAGGCGACCTGCTGCACTTTAGTCAGGTCAAGCATGGTACGAATGCTGTTGGCGGCGTCGGAAAGATCGCTGGCGGTGGCAATGTTTGAAAGGTAAAACGTCTTAATGACGCTCTGCTCCACTTCCTTGCGCTTGCCGGGATTGTCCGTAGTGACGTAAATGGTGTTGGCGGTGATGGGCCGCCAGAAGGTTTTCGAGGCCAGTGCGATGATATCGAGCGCTTCATTCAAGCTGACGCCATCGAGTTCCACGCTGATCTTGCGCGGCGTGTACTCCGGATCGAACAGAACGTTGATCCCCACCAGGCCGCCAATAATCTTGTAGATTGATTTCGTGTTCTCCGTCATCCGAAGATTAATCGGAGTACTGGTGACGGGCCGCAGGGTCACTGGACCCTGCGCTTCCTGGGCGGCAGTGGCCAAAGGCGATTCCGGCTCGGGCGGGATCTGGGCAGCGACGCGCTCCGCCATGGCGCGCGCGCGGCGCATTTCCTGGAGCGCAAGCGCATTGCTGGAATCGACTTCTACGGCACGCTGAAACTCTGCGATTGCCTCCTGCAGCTTGCCCGCTTCCAGCAGGAGCTCGCCTTTGTGGACATGCTCAGAGCTGGCGCGGAAGCGCATACGGGTGTAGGCCGCCATATACGTTGGATCTTTTGGCTTGAGCTCGTAGGCGTGCTTGTAATCCTCGTAGGCAGCATCGCTGTTGTTTTGTACTTCGGCCTGCAGGCCCGCCTTGTAGGCGGTGTGGGCCTGGTCTGCCCCCGCGGGCAACGCCAGCAGAGCAAGCAAAAACACGGTTACGGCTCGCCTCATCGTTGCCTCCGTTTGCCATTGCGGCTTCCCGTGAGGCTCAAGGCTCTGCAAATAGCACACCGCTGCGCATGGAGCGACATATAGCCATTCATAGAACAACTCGCCCCAGAGTTGTTTGCGGCAAGGCAAAGAAGCAAGAAATCATGTGCCGCGCCGCAACCCACAACTCTTCGGGCGTAAAGGTAGTCTTCTGCAAGGAAGGGCTATGTGACTCGCGTCACTGTAACAACGGGGCTGACTGGCTAGCTGCCTGATTGGCTGGCTAACGTGCTGATTTGCTTGCGCTTCCAGCCGGACGCGGTTGTCACTTTGCCTGTGACTTCTCTGCGTGCTTGCGGCGATTGTAGTTGTGGGCTATGCGGGCCACGTAGGCTCTGGTTTCGCGGTACGGAGGAACCCCGCCGTATTGCTGAACCCGTTTTGCGCCGGCATTGTAGGCCGCCAGAGCCTTTACGGCATCGCCATCATATTGATCGAGCAATGCGCGCAAATGGCGGGTGCCGGCATCCAGGTTGCCGGCGGCATCGAAAGGATCCGTTACTCCCAGCCGGGCAGCCGTATCGGGCATGAGTTGCATGAGGCCGCGCGCGCCCTTGGGGGAGACGGCCTTTACGTGAAAGTCGCTTTCTGCCTGCACCAGCATTTCAACGAAGTCAGGGTCAATCTGGTAGCGCCGGGCGGCCTGGGAAATCTCTTCCCGGACTGCTGCCGGATCGGCCGTTCTCGCTGCAGGCGCCGGTTCCCGGGAAGGGAGCGAGCTCGGTTTCGCCGGCGCCGGCGTTACGGGAGCCAGCTCGGGAGCCAGCTTTGTCCATTCTTCGTAGCGTGCGATCTGATCTGCCGGGATATCGATATATCCACTGCCGCCCCCGGGGCTAAGCCACAGGCGAACCGCCGAATTCACAATCTCGCGCCGGGCGTACTCCAGGTGGAATCCGTTTCGGAGAACAGCGACAGGCTGCACCTGGGCAACCGGATCGGGCTCTGGAGGCGCCTTACCGTCAGCCACTGCCGGCATCGCCAGGACCGACGCAACCAAGGCACTAACGACCATGGGCGCGAACAGCCGGTTTGGTGTCTTCGAGAGGGTCATGAACCTGGAACAGGGAACGGGAAGCCCTGAGCGCCCTGGCAGCGCAGCATCCGGGCCTTTCAGTATTGAATTTTGGTCATAATGCGTCTTTGGCGGCCCGCAAGAACAGGTTACTAAAGTTCCCCAATTTTCCGCGAAGAATGTGCAAGAGCTTGCACAATCGGATGCCCCCAGAACTTCTTCCCGCTGATTATCAATCACTTAGCTGGAACCGAAGGTGGAACGTTAGTTCCTCGTGGGTGTGAAATCGGTTGCAGCAGTTACTCCTGTGTTACCCCCATTAATTGCACATTTTAAAGGACTTGCTCTGGTCACCGGTTGGCATCAGACCTGCACTTGTGGTCCGCGGCAACCGAGTAATCATCCGCCCCACAGCCCGCCCTTCCGCTAACTCCTACGGAATTCTTGGTGGGTTTGGCAGTGGGGGCGGGATCGACCGGCCGTTCATTCCAGGAGGTTCTAGTGTTAGAACGTCAGAACGGGCAAGACCGCACACCGCCAAATGGCGGGCCAAATTGGAACCTTCGCCAGCCGCTGGTCCACCCTGGCCCGAGGGGAGTGGCGCCACAGCCCAACACGCAGGCCCGCCAGCCGCAAAGATTCGCCCTGTTTGCCGGGGTAACGGGCAGCGACCTGGCCATCATCTTCGCTGCCGCACGCGAACGCTGCTTTGAACGCCAGGAAGTGCTGTTCCTGGAAGGCTCGCCCATGCGCAGGGTCATCCTGCTTTCCAGCGGCATGGTGAAAATAACGCAAGTCGGCATCAGCGGCATGGAAGTCATCCTGCGGCTGAATGGCCCCGGAGATATGATCTGCGCACCCAGCTCGCTGACGCGGATTACGCATAGCGAGAGCGCGAAAGCCATCGATACCTGCCGGGCGGTGTTGTGGGATGTTCCGGTGTTCGATGGGTTCCTGGACCGCTTCCCCATGTTGCAGCGAAACTTCTGCAAATTGCTGGAAGACCGCCTGCAGAACCTGACCGAACGGTTCCGCGAGGTTGCCACGGAACGCGTGCATCGCCGCGTAGCCAACGAACTCGTGAGGCTGGTCCGGAGGCTTGGCCGCCCTGTAGATGGGGCAGTCGAGATTGCACTTTCGCGCGAAGAACTGGCGCAGATGACCGGCACCACGCTGTTCACGGTGAGCCGGCTGCTCTCAGAGTGGCAGGGGATCGGAGCGGTGCTGCCGCGCCGCCAGTCCGTACTGGTCCGGAATGTGGAAGTCCTGCTTGCGCATGTGAACGCCGAGCCGACCGGAACGGAGACGTAAGTTTACGGCTGGAGCTGACGCGGGTGGATTCAGGAATCCAGCGCGCCCAGCCGGCACCCGCAGGAGGAAGCGCCCGCACCCCCAGGCCAGTGCACGGCACCGCCGAGTGCTTCCTTTGCGGAGGCGATTCGATTAAGGGGGAAAGGTGATCGCGCCGCCGCGAATCATCAGTTTCCGCTGCACTAGCCGTCCGGCCGCCAAAGCGCCGGGTTCGGGCTGCTGCCCGCCCACACTGATGGTATAAACTCCGGGCGATTCCACCAGCATTCCCGATTCGTCAACAAACGCCAGTTGGCGGGCACTCAACGTGAAATCCACGGGCTTGGATTCCTTACCGTTGAAATGCACGCGGCGAAACGCCTGCAGAGTGCGGAATGGCATTCCGGCTTGCGGGCTCTCGCGATCCACGTAGAGTTCAATGACTTCATCACCCGCGACTGTGCCGGCATTTTCAACCGTTACGGTTACGTTTACCGGGTCGCCTACCACCGATTCCGGCGCCTGGGCGGCAGCCGCGGGCCGCCTGCCGGCCAGCCGGAGGTTGCTGTAATAGAAGCGCGAGAAGCTCAGGCCGTCACCAAACCGGTACAAGGCATCGCCGCGGAAGTAGCGGTAGGTGCGTCCGGCCATGGAATAGCTGGAAAATGGTGGAAGCTGGGCAACCGACCTATAGAACGTTACGGGCAGCCGCCCGGCGGGATTGAAGTCGCCGGCAAGCACAGCGGCGATGGCGGCGCCGCCTTCCTCGCCGGGGTACCATGCGTCGAGGATCGCACTGGCGTGTTCCGCGGCCCAATTTACGGCCAATGCGCTGCCGTTCAGGAGAACCACGACAAGGGGCTTGCCGGTCGCGGCGAGCGCTTCGAGCATCTGCTGCTGCGGGCGAGGCAAATCAAGGTCCACCCGGTCGCCGCCGAAGAAACCTGGCACGCTGACATCCATCTCCTCGCCTTCCAACTCCGGCGAAATGCCGAGAAATGCCACCACCACATCCGCGTTGCGCGCCGCCTGCACGGCGGTCTCGAGCATGCCGGCATCTGCTTTCGCAGTTTCGGTCAGGGCGCAGCCCGGAGCATAGATTATGTTCGCCTCGCCAAAGCGCTTTCTCATACCGGCGAGCGGGGTTACGGGATGCGACGCCGTGCCGTGGTAGTTCCCGAGGAGGACATTGGTGGAATCGGCATTGGGGCCGACGACGGCTATTTTCCTGTACCGCGGCTTGAGCGGAAGGAAATCGCCCGCGTTCCGGAGCAGCACGATGGATTCCTCAGCCGCCTGCAGGGCCAGCAAGCGGTGAGGCTCAGAATCGTTTTCGGAGAGGGGAATGCTGGAATAGGGCACACGCCCGGGCGGATCAAACATGCCGAGGCGAAAGCGCGCGGTCATCAGGCGCCGGACTGCCTGGTCGATTGCGGATTCAGGCAGCAGGCGATCGTGGACAGCGCCGAAAAGGTAGTTGAATTCATCCCCGCAACTGAGGTCGGTACCGCTCTGCACGGCCAGAGCCGCCGCCTGCTCGATGGTGAGGACATAGCGGTGGCCGGCATAAATGTCACCGACGGCGCCGCAATCGGAAACCACATAGCCCTGGAAGCCCCAATCGGTTCGCAGGCGGCCGAGCAGTTCGCGATTGGCGCAGGCCGGGGATCCCGAAACCGAATTATAGGCGCACATTACAGATTGCGCTCCAGCCTCGGTAATGAGTGCGCGAAAGGCCGGAAGGTAAGTGTCGGCGAGATCATGAGGCGACACCGGCACATCGAAGCTATGCCGCAACACTTCAGGCCCGCTGTGCACTGCATAGTGCTTGGGGGTGGCGATGGTCTTGAAATATTCAGGGTCGTCGCCCTGCATGCCTTTCACGAAGGCCACGCCCATGCGTGCGGTCAGAAAAGGATCCTCGCCGTAGGTTTCCTGCCCGCGCCCCCAGCGCGGATCACGAAAAATGTTGATGTTGGGCGACCAGAATGTGAGGCCGAAATAGCGGGCGCGGTTCTGATGCGCTACCGCGTCGTTGTACTTCGCCCGGGCCTCGGTTGAGATTACGCCGGCCACCCGGAACATCAGGCCAGCGTCCCAGGTTGCGGCAAGCCCGATGGCCTGGGGGAACACGGTGGCGTTTCCGGCGCGGGCCACTCCGTGCAGCGCCTCATTCCACCAGTTGTAAGCGGGCAATTGAAGGCGCTCAATGGCAGGCGCGGCGTCCTGCATCTGGGAGATTTTTTCCTGCAGAGTCATGCGGCCCAGCAGGTCGTCAAGCCGTTGGGCAAGCGGCAGCGAGGGATCGAGGTAGCGGGGCGCTGCATGTTCCTGGGCGCCGCCCGGCGCCGCCAGCAGCAGCGCGATGGCAAGCGCGAACAGGTTCTGTTTCACTCGTAGCGCAGGGCCTCGATGGGATCAAGGTTGGCGGCTTTCCATGCCGGGTAAATGCCGAACACCAGGCCAATGGCGCACGAAACCGTCATGGCGAAGATGCACCAGAAGGCCGACATGGTGGCGGGAAGGGAGGAGAATACGGCGCGAATGGCGGTGGTGACAATGCCGCCCCCGAACACGCCGAGGAGGCCGCCGATGGCGGTGAGCACAATGGCCTCGAGGGTGAACTGCAGCAGGATATCGCGCTTGCGCGCGCCAATGGCCTTGCGCACGCCAATCTCGCGGGTGCGCTCGGTAACCGAAACCAGCATGATGTTCATTACGCCGACGCCGCCCACCATCAAGCCCACGCTGGATACGGCAAACATAAAGATGAAAACGGCGCTCGAAATCTGGTTCCAGACGTCGGTCAGAGTGTCCTGGGTGAAGACTTCGAAGTTATCGGGATCGCGGGGCGCGACCTTGCGCCGCCGGCGAAGAAGTTCGCGCATTTCGTCTTCGGCCCTGGGCATATCGTCGTGCGAAGTAGCCTTTACGCTGATCCAGTACTGCTTCATTTCGGGATGCAGCTTGCGGAAAACCTGGAGCGGCATGCGCACAATATTGTCGTTGGGGTTTTTGCCGCCGGCAAACACGGTCTTGTTTGGGTCCATGACGCCGATGACGGTGAGCAACTGGCCTTCGATATTGATTTCCTTGCCCAGGGCGCTGCCCTGGGGAAACAGTTCATTGGCAGTATCGGAGCCGAGGATGCAAACCGGGGAATGGTGTTCATCGTCGGTGGGGGTAAACCAGCGGCCTTCGCGCACGGGCAGATCGAAAACATCGCGGGCGGAAGCCATGCCGCCTTCGAGGATGGTGTTGCGAATGTGGCGCCCCTGGTAGCTGACGGTGTACGAGCCCACGCCGAGTTGGGGACGGAAATAGCGGAGCCCGGCGCTGACCGCCAGCACGTGCGGCAGATCCTGCATGGCGACGGCGTCCTCGTAAGTAAGTTCCTTGCGCTTGCGAATCTCTTCGGGCATGCGGCCGAAATTCAGCACCGGCCAGTGGAACGCCATCACAATGTTCGAACCCATCTGCGCCACCATGTTTTCGACATTGGCGTTCAGGCCGCGCACGATGGAGGAAATGCCGATGACGGTCATCACTCCGATGACGATCCCGAGCACGGTAAGCCCCGACCGCATTTTGTTCTTGCGGATGGTATCGAGCGCCATCGCCAGGATTTCGCCGTAATCACGCTTTTGCATCAGTGTTGTCTCACCAGGATGGCCGAATTGCGGACTTGTGGAACCGCGGAATCTGCCGAGCTTTCATATGCGGCGCTCCGGGAATTCACAGCTCGAACCTTAATGCGGCGATGGGATCGAGCATGGCGGCCCTGCGCGCCGGGTACACGCCGAAGAAAATTCCCACGCCGGTTGCAAGCAGCAGGCCGGCTATGACCGACCAGAGCTCAATCTGCGAGGGCATGCCGATGGCCAGGGTAATACCCTTGGCGAAGGAGATGCCGATAGTGACGCCCAGCACGCCGCCGACCAGGGCAATGGTGCTGGATTCGATGAGGAACTGGCGCAGCACGTCAGTACGGCGCGCGCCCAGCGCCTCGCGCACGCCGATTTCGCGGGTGCGCTCAGTTACGCTGACGAGCTGCATGTTCATGATTACGACTCCGCCGATTACGAGCGAGATGCTGGCAATGCCGATCATGGCCACAAAGAACGTGCCGCTCAAGCTTGACCAGATCCCCATGAGGCTTTCGTTGGTTTCTTCCGAGAAGCTGTCGGGCTGGCCGGGCCGGTCGTGGCGGCGCGCCCGCAAGATGATGCGCGCCTGATCCACCGCATGCTCGAGGGGTTCGCCGGTTCCATGCGCTTTGGCGGAGATGCCGATGCTCTGACGCTCGCCATACTGCCGCAGGTAGGCGGAGAGCGGGATAATGGCGTAGTTATCCTGGCTCTGGCCCATGGTCTTGCCCTGCCGCTTCCCCACTCCGACGACGGTGTAGAGGTAGCCATCGATGCGAAGTTCCTTGCCAATGGGGTCGCCGCCCGGAAGCAGGTTGTCTTCCACGTCAGTGCCGATTACAGCCACGGGGGCCGCGCTCATCATGTCAGTTTCGGTGATGAAGCGGCCGCCCTCGAGATCAAAATCCGTAATCCGCAGCATGGAAGGAGTGTAGCCGCGAATGTTAACGTCGGTGGCCTCCTGCTGTTCATGCCGCACGTGGCCGTTGATGGAAACGGCGGCTCCTACCGCTTCACATTCCGAGCAGCGCGCGGCCACCGCGCGGTAGTCATCCATTTCAATTTTTTTGCGCTTGGCCGATTCGAGGAACTTATCGGGGTTGGTCATGTCCGAGGCGCTCTGCCGGCTGATGATGAACACATCAGCGCCCAGGTTGAAGATTTTGGTGGCCACGTAGCCGTTGATGCCGTTCACAAACGTGACCACCGCGATGACGGCGGCCACGCCGATGACTACGCCCAGCAGGGTGAGGACGGAGCGCAGCTTATTGGCCCACAATGCCCCCAGGGCTACCCGGATTGCTTCAGTGGTGTTCATGCAGTGCGAAAGTGCTCGCCACGGCCGGAGAAACTACCTCGAGAGAAGATACGAGCGAAAGTGGCAGGCCGTTCCCGCGAAAACGCGGCATTTTTTTACTAAAGAGTAAACAAATCCTCACTGCAGTCAGTGAAAAAAAGCAGTGAAGGCGTTTTTCGAGGTTCTGTTATTTTCTGGTAAACAGGCCTGAGGTGACACACGCCCACGGCGAACAATTCAATACCAGAGTAGCCGAGGAAGGCGTGAAAGGCAAGAACTTTTTCGTATTTAATTCGCCCTAACGGCGGAGTCGCCGAGAGATGCAGTTCCAGTTTTGTGCGGCGAGCCGGTATTTCGAGAAGCAGTTAACACTCAGGCCGGGCGAGCGTCATTACCCGCGAGGCGTTTCCGGGAGATCCGTAAGGTTATGCTTCAGAACCGGCGCCGGATGAAAGAAGCTGTGCGGGCGCAGGGCGCCGATCTAAAGGGGAAGTAAGGTTGCTATCTCTGCCCCACATACGACCTGGCTCAGCAGAAAAGCCTGAGGGGAGGATCTCCGAGCGGCGCTGCCGGTGCAAGCCTTGCGGGGGTCCTTCGTCCGCCTCGGCGGACTCTGCAGAAACTCAACTCGCAAGTGCTTTCGATAGAGGGCCCTGGAACTGGACGGCGAATCGAACACCGGGGTGAGGGGCGGGGCGCGGCGGTTGGATCTGCCTGCGATGTCGCCGTGTAAGCACTGTGGGGATCCTTCGCCCGCCGTGGCGGGCTCAGGATGACAGTGATTTTTTTGCTGAGTGATTGGAACCAGCATGGGCCAGGAAGTTCCTGCTCGTCGACCGGCGGCTTCTCTGCCGTGCGGACTCAGGATGACAGAGCGGGTTATCGATCCAGCAGCTTTAGTATTGCTCCAAGGTTTGGAACCCGACGCTGAACAGTTGCGTGAGGATGAAGCTGCGCTGGTGCGCGCGGCCCGGGCGGGAAACCGCGGCGCATTTGGCGACCTGTATGAGCGCTATGCCCGGGTTGTGCATGGCATCATGCTGGCGCACGCGCCCGCGCAGGTTGCCGATGACCTGGTGCAGGACGTATTTGAGCGAGCGCTGAGCAACATCGGCGGGCTGCGCGACGTAAACACGTTTGCCGGCTGGCTGATTGCGATTACGCGCAACCGGGTGCGCGACCATTTCCGCCGAAACATGGCAAGCGAGGAGCTGCCGGAGGTCGCAGTGCCTGCGAACGCGCAGCCAAGGGCCGAGGCGGCCGCCGCGCTCGAGGCAATCCGGCGGCTGCCGGAGGCCTACCGCGAGACGCTCATGCTCAGGCTGGTGGAAGGCATGACGGGGCCGGAAATTGCGGCCCGAGTGGGAATCACGCCGGACTCCGTAAGAGTGAACCTGCACCGGGGAATGAAGATGCTGCGGGAAGCATTGAATCCGTGAACGACTACCTGTTCAACAAGGTGGGCGAAGGCGAACCGGAGGTGGTTCGCCTGGAGAACCTGCTGGGAGGTTACCGGCAGCAACGGCCATTCGTTTTTCCGCCGGCAGCCATGAAGCCGTGGTTCGCGCGCACATGGTTCCGCGCCGCGATGGCCGGTGCAGCGGCGGCAATCGTCCTGGCGTTGATTTTTGCTTCCGCCGCGCAAGGCCCTTCCGAGTGGATTGCCCGGCGCGACTCCGGAGACCCTCACCTGAATTCGATACCAGTAACGCGCCCGGAGGTATTCCGGCCGGGAAGCATCGTCACGACCGACGGGAGTTCAGAGCTGGAACTGAAGGCGGCTGGACATGGGCGTATCCGGGTTTTGCCCGGCTCGGAGGTTCGATTCACCGAAAACAGCGGGCGCCACCAGCGGCTGGAGCTGCGGCACGGAACGATTGAGGCCAGCCTGTACGCCCCTCCATTCATGTTCAGCTTCGATACTCCTTCGGGCACTGCATACGACATTGGGTGCGCCTTCCGGCTGCGGATAGAGGAGGATGGCCGTGGCCGCGTGGATGTGCTTTCGGGCTGGGTGCAGTTCGAGGCGGGCGAGGCGCAGGAGCTGGCGCCGGCCGGAGCGCAAATCGAGATTGAGCCGGGATACGGGCCCGGCACGGCGGTGTTCCGCACTTCCGGGGCGGGGTTCCGGAAAGCGGTTCACGACGTTGATTTCGGCGGACCGGGCGAGCGTCTTGAGGCCTTGCGCCGCGTGCTGGCAAATGCGCGGGCGAACGATGTGTACACCCTGTTGCGACTGATGCGCGGCGCAACTGCCGAGGAGCGCGGCATGCTGTTTGACCGCGCCAGCCAACTCAAGCCGCCGCCCGCGTGGGTGACGCGCGACGGCATCATGCGCCGCGAGGAGGCCATGATGGACGCCTGGACGACATCACTTGGCCTGGGAGATGCCAAGCGGTGGTGGGTGCACTGGAAGGACAGGTTTTGAGCGATCTGAAATGTGAAATGTGGAAAGTGCGGAAGTGATTTTACCGCGGAGGCACGGAGGCACGGAGGAAGAAAGTTGAATGTGAAATGTTGAATCTCGAAAGTTAGAAACTCCCGGACCCGGCGGTGAGGCGAAGTTTTCCGCGGGTTACGACTGCCCAGCAGTGGTTGGCGCCGAACCAGTAGGCGATTTCGCGGTAGTCCGAGGCGTTGAAGATGGCGAGATCCGCGTGCTTACCAGGCTCGATGCTTCCCTTTACGCCGGCCAGGCCGAGAGCGGCGGCGCCGTTGATGGTTGCGGCGGTGATGGCTTCCGCGGGAGACATGCCCATATGCGTGCAGGCCAGGGACATGATCATCGGCATGCTGAGCGTGGGCGAGGTTCCGGGATTGAAATCGGTGGCGAGCGCGATAGCGAGACCAGAGTCAATGAAGCTGCGCGCCGGCGCATAACCGTTGAGCCCGAGGAAGTAATTGGCGCCGGGCAGCAGAGTGACCACGGTTTGGGAGCCGGCCAGGAGCGGCAAATCGGCAGGGCGCACGTGATCCATGTGGTCCAGCGATGCCGGGCCGAATTCCATGAGCTCCGGTACGCGGGCCTGGGAGAGTTGACCCAGATGGGCGCGCGTTCCCAGGCCATGGCGTTGCGCAGCCTGAAAAATGGTACGGGTTTCACTCAACGTGAAGGCGCCGCGATCGCAGAAAACGTCTACAAAGGCGGCAAGGCGGGCACGCGACACGCGCGGGATCAAGTCTTCGCACAGCATGCGCACATACTTGCCACGCTTGGAAGCGAACTCAGGCGGAACGATGTGCGCTCCCAGGAAAGTTGGAACCACGGTGCCGCTGAAAGCCGATGCAGCCCGGGCGATGGCCCGCAGGGATTTAATCTCGCCGGTGGTGTCCAAGCCATACCCCGATTTGGCTTCGACGGTGGTAGTGCCGTAGCGGCTCATGGCAACCAGCCGCTCTTCCACCAGGCGCGCCAGGCTCGCCAGCGGCGCCCGGCGAACGCCTTCCAGGCTCGAACGGATGCCCCCGCCGCGCCGGGCGATTTCTTCATAGCTCGATCCCCGGATGCGCTCTTCGAAATCGATGAGGCGAGGACCGGAGAAGACTGGGTGAGTGTGGGAATCCACAAATCCTGGGAGAACGACCCGGCCGCCGCAATCAATCTCCTGCACCGGCCCGCGGGCGTGGCGCTTGACGTTTTTCAGGGTGCCGGCGGAAATGACCTTGCCTCCCGAGCACAGCACGGCTGCGCGATTCACAATACCCAGCTCGCCGAGGGCCGGGCCGCGGCGGGCCGCCTGCGCGCCGCGAAGCGTGACCAGTTGACCGATGTTGGCCAGCAGCAGCACCGCACAGGGTATCGCAAGCGAAACCTGAAATGCGATTCACAACGGAGACACGGAGGCACGGAGAAAGCTTAAACACGCGCTCGAAGCAAAAAATGCAGATCCCCCTCCCCTTCGGCAAGCTCAAGGTCGGGATGACACAACACGATACGTCGGGTTTGCGTATAGGTAAATGAGAGACACTACGCTAGTTGCTGCCTGGCGCTTTGCTTTCCCGCACCAGCAGGGCTACGCGTGGAAAAGCGAAGCTGCCGCCGGCGTCATCAATGACATTGATCTGGCAGGTGTAGAGGCCGGGATGCAGCTTATCGAGCGGAACCTGAAGCTGAAAGGCAGCGGCATGGCGATCGGGAGCGTTCAATTCGGTGAGTTCGACCAGAGGGGTTTCATAGGCCTTGAGTTTGCCGTTGAAAAAAGCCACGCTGCTGAGAACGCGAACCGAGCCTCTGGGCGGCTGTTTCGCGCCCGCCGCCTCCGCAGGCTTCGCCTTCGCAGGGTCATAGACCTCGTAGTAAAAGTAAAGCGTCTGATTGCTGTTGAACACATGGGCCACGTTGAGCAGCAGCTCATTTCCGTCGCGCACCAGAGGATTATCGGTCTTGCGCCTGGGGGCAGGCTGAAGGCGACTTCCCAGAGCAACCGCACTCATCTTCACGGTTGCCTTCTTCAAATCGGGAATCACGAGATCGGTTTCGAATGATCCCATGCGGCCCGACTGGTTTTCGCGGACCACAAACTTCAAGTGATAAGTTCCGGGCGGCAAGGTAAAGCCGGTATTGTATTGAACATTCCGCCGCCGGACCTGCTGCGATTCATCGAGGTTGAGCTTGACAGTTTCGCGCGCATTGCCCATCGGGAACTTCGTAACCGTGTCGCGCACCAGGCCAATGATGTCGAGGGTGGCCTTGTCCTTATCGGCATTTCGCGTGAATGGAATGTCGGCTCCGGGAACAACAATGGAAACCGGGACGAAGAAGCGCCCATCGGCGCCGCGGAAATATGCGGTGGAGAGGTAGATGGGCAGATCGGTGGAAGGGAGATCGGAAGCCAATTCGGCCTGAAGCTGATCTTCGCGATCGGCCACGGTCGAGTGCTGGAAGTCGCGGGGCGCGTAGTACCCGGAGCGGTATTCAAGCTTGACGTCTTTGCGGGTAGCGCGCACCTGGATGTGGCGGTAGCGCCCATCGCGAGCCGGGTTCGTGCTGCGATATCCCAGGACGTAGTAGGAAGACGTGTCCTGCTGAACGCGCTCGAAGACTTTGCCGAAATCATTGCTGTCGAGGAATGCCTGCCCGCCGGTGTCGTGCGAAACCGTGTACAGCGTCTCCTGGGTGGCGAAGTTCTGGTCATACTGGCCGCGAATGGCGTCGCCGCTGTAGCTGCCGACACCGCGCAGGCTGGCCTGCGAGGCTGCGCCGCCGGGGGGCATAGCTTCGAGCCCGCGGATATCGACCGCATAAATGGCAACGTTGGCCTGCACGGCGGCGTTGACGGCAGAGCGCAATTCCGCCTGGTTTTCGACGCCGGTCTGGCTGATGCCGGCGCTGAAGTAGATGAGCGACTTCTTCTGCTCGATCTGGGCCATGCCGAGCGCAACCGTCTTCAGCGCCTCGAGCCGCCGGTCGGTGTTGAAGATGTTGAACTCGGTGTCATCGGCGGAAAAAGGGTTGGCGTCGTCGGGGGTGCTCTCGGTGTCGCCCGTGCCTCCCTGCTCGAAGCCGGCGCCTGACGAGGGATTCAGCTTCGCGATGGCTTTGGAGAGCACAGCTTTGTCGCCGGTGAAATCCTGATTGACGGCAAGCTGCGTTCCGAGCGAGACCACGCTGATCAGGTCGGCGGCCGTCATGCGCTTGTCGAGGTACTCCTCAGCAGTCTTCACCGAGCGCTCGATCTGATCCGGATCCATGCCGCTCAGGTCAAAGAACATGACGATGAGGCGGCGATTGCGCAACGCATCGGCGGTAGGGGCCACAGGCGCGGCCGTGGGCGCAGGCTTCGCACCCTGGATGATGATTTGTGCCGGGCCGGCGGCGGGGGCACTCGAGCCCGCCGTAAAGGGCAGGGTATCGATATTTTCGAAGTCGAAGCTGGAAATCTTCTGCGGCTTACCGTCTTCGCTGACGGTAAAGTCCTCGGGCTTGAGGTCCCTTATGAAATTGCCCTGGCGGTCGCGGGCGATGACGTTGACCAGCACCAGTTCACTGTTTACCGACAGGCGGAACGGGGCCTTCTGCGCCTCGGGGAAGGCAGAGGCGGGCTGCAGCATCAGGGCGGCCATGGCCATGGCCATGAGCTTTGCCGGTTTTGAGTTGCGAGTTGCGAGTTGCGAGCTGCGAACTCTTGGCGGGATTCGGGACGACACCCCAAAAATGTTGCCGGTGATTCTCATTAGAACCTGTAGCGCAGGAGCATCTGGATCTGGCGCATGCCGCCTGCTCCGATTACGCGCCCGAAAGTAGGCGAATTCACGGTGGTATCGATGCTGGTGAGCACCGGAGTGTTGAAAACGTTGTTGGCGGCAAAACGGATATCGAAGGCCTGGGCTTCCCGCAGCGTGATGTTTTTATCGAGCGCCATATTGAAGCCCACGCTACCCGGGCCAATGATGATATTGCGGCCGGCATTGCCAAACTGCCCAGAGGGCGGAATGACAAATGCCGCGGTATTGAACCACTCCGCAATGGTTGGGTTGGGGAGGGAAATGGACTGGCCGGTGAGATCGGCGCGCAACGTGCCATTCACGCCCTGGCTGACATCGCTGAAGGCTCCGCGCACGATGGGGGTGAAGGGCGCACCGGATTGAATGGTGCCGCTCCCGCTGAGCTGCCATTCACCGAGCAGCCTGGCCGCCAAGCCGCCTTTGTTTAAGTAGGCACGGTTGGGGCCGAAGGGCAGCTCGAAGATCCAGCTTGTGGTCAGGCGATGGCGGCGATCGAAGCTGGAGAGGCCGCGCTCGCAGGCGAGGCACAGATCGTTCTGCGCGATGGTGGTCGCTCCGCCACCGCCGATGTTCGATGCGTTATCGATGGATTTGGAAAACACATAGCGCGTGCGGAACGAAATGCCGCGCTGCATGCGCTTGTTCACCGTAACCGAGCCGGAGTGCAGGATGGAATCACCGACGGAGCTCTCATAGAGGAATGGCTGGACGCCCGCGATGCGCAGCGTTCCATCGGGATTGCGGTCAGGAGCGCGCAGCACGGTGAGGTGCGTGCCTTTGGCGCCGGTGTAATCGAGGTTGAGGACGAGGCTATGAGTGAGCTCGCGTTGAACGTCAAGGTTCCAGTTCTGGACGTAAGGCAATACATAGTTGGGGTCGGCGGCAAAATTGTTGGTTACGCCGGCGGGGGCGGCACCGAAGGCGTTGCTAATGAGCAGAGGGGAGCCGGGCGCCGCCACGTTGGTCTCAACCGTGGCAAAGGGCGGCTGGTAAGCCATCTGCTGCACGATGTAGCTGTAGGCGCCGGTGTTGTAGCTGATGCTGTACCCCGCCCTGACGACGGTGGCTTTTCCGGGCCGCCAGGCAATTCCGATGCGGGGAGCGAAATTGTTGCGATCGGGGTTCATCAGTGAGTTGGTGAAGCCATCCTGGCCAGGAAGCACGGGGGTGGCGGCGGTGAAGTTTGGCGCAATCGCGAGATTTACGAGGCGGTTGTATTTTTCGCTGAATGGCGAAACGTATTCATAGCGCAGCCCGGCATTCACGCTGAAGTTGCCGCGCAGGCGCCACTCATCCTGCACATACAGGTCCCAGGAATTCTGGCGGAAGTAGTAGGTTCCGGCGCCGTACTGGATGGCGGCCTGCTGGGGCAGGCCCAGAAGGAAATCGGCCAGGTCGGAACCGGTTCCGGCCACCGGTTTTCCGGATGAAATGATGGCGGTTTCAGCGCCGGTGAAGACGAAGCTGCCGCGCGCGTTGGAGTCAGACCGCGGGTTCACCTGCACGCGCCGATAGTCGCCGCCAAAGCGCAGCGAATGCTTGCCGCGCGACCAGATGGCCGCATCACCAAAACTCCACGTCTGGTTGCGATTGAGCACGGGGTTGATGTCGCTCAGGCCGGAGAAATTGGTGAGCGACAGGGTGGGCAGGCCCCAATCGATGGGGCTTTGCGCCACGCCAGCAATCCCGAGCAGGCCTTCGACGTTGGTAACGCCGGCGAAGACGTTTGAGGTTTGCACCTGGCTGCGATTGAACTGCGCGCGAAGCGTGTTGTTCAGCTTTCCGAAGGAGTGGCTGAGCTGGACCGGAACGTTCCAGCCCTGGGTTGATGTATTGCCATGAACCGAGGGAAAAGGATTGAGCAGGTCGCTGCCGCTGCGCTGATAGTTGAAGGCGACACTCAGGCTGTTGCGCCCGCCGCGCCGGCCCCCGCGCTGGGCCTGGCCCTGGTTTTGCCCGCGCTGCTGGGGGCGCTGCTGCGAGCCGAAATTGTGGTTCAGGCGGAAGTTGATGCTGTCGCTGCCGGTGTAGGCGGTTGAGACATAGCGGAAATTCTGAAATGTTCCCGGCTGGTTCGGTTTGGGAATGTAGTTCAGCAACTGCAGCGCCACGGGGCTGACGGGCACCTGATTTCCGGCGAACGGCAGGCCGGTGGCGGGATTAGTGATCGTGGTGTTCAAGGCTGAGAGGTCGCCGCCGCGTTCGGGCAGCGTGGGAACGGTGGAGAGATAATCCGCGCCATTGGATCCGTGCCGCCCGGTCCAGTTGAAGAAGAAGAACGTGCTGCGAGAAGGCTTTACCAGTTTGGGAATCTGGAAGAGGCCGCCGAGAGTGACGCCATAGTTGTTCTGCTCATATGAGGGTTTGGACGCCGGGACGCCGTTCAGGGCGTAATCGCGCGCGTTAAAGGCGGAATCGCCGAGCTGGTAAAAGATGGAGCCGTGCGGCTTGTTGACGTTGAAGCGATTAAAGTTCATCCGCATGCCGGGGCCGCCAAAGCCGCCGAAGCCCATATCGCCCCCACCGGGCCCACCGGGTCCGCCGCCCACGGGCATCATGATTGCGATCTGCCGGCCATTGCCGAGTTGTACGGGCGTGCCGTCGGTTGGAATCTCGCCACTTTGGATGCGGTCGCGCAGGTCTTCCAGCCCGCGATCATCAAGGCCCATGTTTTGGGTGCGGCCCATATTTCCGGCGATGGAAACGGCATCGGCTCCAGTCTCACCGGCTGCGCCCATCTGGATACCCTGTGCGGCGGGGTCGGCCGCGCCCGGCGGCACGTTTTCGCCCAGTCCAGGAGCCATATCGGCGCCTTCCGCGGCATTGATCCCGACATTCTGATAACCGCGCCCCTGCTGGGCGTTAGCAGCACCTGAGCCTGCTCCGGCCATTTGGGCCAGGGCCTGCACCTGGGCGGCCTGCTGTGCTGCTGCGGCTTCCACTCGCGAGCGCAACTGCAGCTCCATGGATACGGTTGCGCTCGGGCTGGCCGCGTTGATGATGACTTCTTTCGTCAGGGGGGCAAATGCAGCCAATTCAGCCCGCACCACATAGCGGCCGTTGGCCGGGACGGAGAGCCGGAAAGAACCATCGAGCTCAGTGGATGTGATGACTTTCTGGCCAGTGAGCGTGTTGGTGGCGGCGATGCTGACGCCGGGCAGAGGCGTGTTACCGGCCTTTACGTTACCGCTGATTTCGCCGGCACCGCCCTGAGCGTTGGCGAGAGAAACAAAGATCAAGGGCAGGGACACAGAAAAGCGAAACACGAAGGGCACGAAGGCAGCACGAAGGGCACAAAGTAAGCTGGTTCGCTTAACGGCGGCTGGGGTTGGACTGGTCATCAGCTCACGCTATTGCGGCGGCGTTGACGGTTGAGGCCCGCGGCGCCGCATCTGAATCATGGCAGGATCGAGCACGTTCAGGGTTGCGGGCCTAAATACACCATCTTTCAACGCACCCCGGGCCATGATGCTGTCGCCGACCTTCACATCGGGGAGGGTGATGCTTTCGCCCGCTTTGCGAAACGAAGTGTTTTCGTCGACCTGAATGGTCTGGTCCTGGT
Source organism: Acidobacteriota bacterium (assembly GCA_019236695.1). Taxonomy (GTDB): domain Bacteria; phylum Acidobacteriota; class Terriglobia; order Terriglobales; family Acidobacteriaceae; genus JAFAIN01. Next base: position 19,814 of record JAFAIN010000123.1, read on the forward strand.
TATCGGGACGGTGCACCGTAATGCTGAGGCCATCGATGACTTTTACTTCGCCGATGATGAAGGTCTTGCCCATGTCGGCCATGTTGGCGTCGAGCATCATGCCGCCGCTTTCGCCGCCCGGCCCACGCATCATGAAACGGCCGCCCGGAGGAGCGCTCAGGACCATATCGGCCGCAATTTCACCAGAACCGGTGGGTTCGCCGCGCACGATTATGAAATCGCCCACTTTGAAGTCGCTTACCTTTGCCGGCTCGCGCTCCTTGCGGTATTCCGTTTTCTCGCTCAGCTTCACGGTGGCGGTGGCGCCGTTCATCGCCTGCTTGATGGTGATGGTGTTGCCGCTGATGGCGGTGATGGTTCCGGCGGTTCCGCGCTGAACCATCTGCCGCCGCGCCTCAGGCGGCTTCGGCGTGGCCGAATCCTGCGCCGGCGCAAGCGTTGCGGCGGCAACGAAATATAGAGCCAGGGATGCGATGGTTCTCAAGTGTGAACTCCCAGGCAGGCTTTGTACTGTAAATACCACAATAGACGAGCCGCGCGCCGTTTTGCTGACGCAATGACCTGTAAAGTTTTGTTATTGAGGAGCGGAAATGACGTGGGTCCGGCCGCCCTCGGCCGGACAGGCGGCCTGAAAGGCCGCTCAGTTTTATTGGTGCTTCACGCTCTGCCGATCTCACTTCAGGCGCGCTTCGCGCGCCCAGTGCGGCCGGGGCGGCCGGACCCACGTCGCTTTGTTCTACTCAATCCCGTGGGAGCTTGGGGCGACATAGAGCCACCTGCAATGTTCGGCAAATTCCGCACTTCCGTACTTCCGTACTTCCGCAGTCTCGCACTCCCTCGGGTGGCAATTGGTTCGGCGGTCGGCTAACATCAACCGCTGGGCACCGTGGTCGGCGAAACCATTTCTCATTACCGTGTGTTGAGGAAGCTCGGCGGGGGCGGCATGGGAGTGGTGTATGAGGCCGAGGACCTCAAGCTGCATCGCAAAGTCGCATTGAAATTCCTCCCCGACGAACTGGCCCATGATCCGGTGGCGCTCGAGCGGTTTCGCCGCGAGGCCCAGGCCGCCTCGGCGCTGAATCATCCGAACATCTGCACCATTCACGACATTGATGAAGTGGATGGCCGCCACTTCATCACCATGGAGCTGCTCGATGGGCAAACGCTGAAGCATGCCATCGGGAACCGGCCCATGCCGCTCGACCTGCTGCTGGAGGCCGGGATCCAGATTGCCGAAGCGCTGGATGCCGCTCACACGGAAGGCATAATTCATCGCGACATCAAGCCGGCGAATATATTCCTGACGCGCAGAGGCCACGCCAAGGTGATGGATTTCGGGCTGGCCAAGATGACGGCTGCAACTCCGGAACCCGTGGCTCACGACGGCGCCACCATTGCCGAGGAGAATCTCACCAGCCCCGGCTCCACGCTGGGCACGGTTGCGTATATGTCACCCGAGCAGGCCCGCGGCGAAGCGCTCGATGCGCGTTCCGATCTGTTCAGTTTCGGGGCAGTGCTGTACGAAATGGCGACCGGCCGCAGCGCGTTCAGCGGCAACACTTCCGCGCTCATCTTTGATTCCATCCTGCACAAGGCGCCGGTTCCGGCCGTGCGCTTGAATCCCGATCTTCCCGCTGAACTCGAGCAGGTGATTGGCAAAAGCCTGGAAAAGGACCGTTCCTTGCGCTACCAGCATGCGGCAGACATGAAGGCTGACCTAAAGCGGCTCAAGCGCGATACGGAGTCCGGCAAAGCGATTCCATATATGGCGGAAGCCTCCGCGCCCGGTGAGGCTCCAAGCCCGGCTTCATCCGCATATCTTGAACCGCGGCAGTCCAGCCGCGGCATTTCCGCAGCCGGCTCAGCGCCACTGCCGGCGGCGGCTCAAGAGGCGCGCTGGCGGAGGCCGGCTTTTTTTGCCGGCGCCGCTGTGCTTGCCGCCGCCCTGCTGGCTACAGCCGTTCTTTTCACCCGCCGCGGCCATGCCCTCACCGAAAAAGACACCATCCTGCTCACCGATTTCCGCAATACCACAGGCGATGCCGTTTTCGATGACACGCTGCGGCAGGCCCTGGCGGTTGACCTGGAGCAATCCCCGTTCCTGAATGTATTTCCCGAACAGCGGGTCCGGCGCACGCTGAAGTTGATGAGCCGCGCGCCCGAAACCCGGGTTACGGAAGAGCTGGGCCGCGAAATTTGCGCCCGCGAAGGCATAAAAGCCATGCTGGCCGGCTCCATCGCGAGCCTGGGCTCGGAATACGTGGTCACCCTGAACGCCATCAATGCCCGCAGCGGTGACTCCCTTGCGCGGACGGAAGCGCGTGCCAACGGCAAAGAACAGGTCCTGAAGGCGCTCGACTCGGCTGCCCGCGACCTGCGCGGCAAGCTGGGCGAGTCGCTGGGTTCGGTGCAGAAATTCGATAAGCCGATTGAAGACGCCACGACTTCGTCGCTCGAAGCGCTGAATGCTTACACGCTCGGACTAAAAAAACGTTATCAGGGCGATGAGTTCGGCGGCATCACGCTGCTGAAGCGAGCCATTCAGCTTGACCCGAACTTCGCCATGGCCTACGCCCGCACCGCGATTGCTTACTGGAACCTGCTGGACCAGGACCCGGCGGAGGATTATGCGAAAAAGGCATACGAGCGCGCTGACCGGGTGAGCGAGCCTGAGCGTTATTACATCATTACGGAATACGACAATATCGTGGCCGGAAACTGGGACCGGATGGTGCAGAATTACCAGCTCTGGATCCAGAACTATCCTCGTGACTCCATCGCTCTAACCAACCTTGCCACGCAGTATTGGATCGAGGGGCAGTACGACAAGGAACTGGAAGCCGTGAAGCGCGCGATTGACGCGGATGCGGCGGGCAGCGTCTACGATTGGTACCACCTCATCGAGGCCTACACCGGGCTGGGGAGATTCGATGAAGCCGCGGAGGCGGGCCGGCAAGCCGTTGCCCATGGCTTTGACAGTGGCCTGATTCACCGAGCTTTATGCAACCTGGCGATTGCGCAGGGCGATTCAGGAAGGCTTGCTTCTGAACTGGCCTGGCTGCGCGACCATTCCGACCGGGAATTTGCCCGTAGTGACTCTGACGCCATTGGGTATGAAGCGTCGCTGGGCAAACTGCGCGCATGCGAGGAGCTTGCCCGGCGGCACGCGGCGTCGCTTGAGTCCGATGGGCTGAAGGGCGCCGCCGCCATCGCGCTCTCGGATGCGGCCGGCGCTTCGGCTATGGAAGGCAGCGCGGGGCGGGCGCGGGCGCTCGCCGCCGAGGCTGCTCGCACCAGCAGTGACCCCAGGACCGCCCAGCAACTGGCGGAGGTGTACGCGTACACGGGCGATTTTGCGAAAGCTCACGAACTGCTCGATGGGCTGATGCAAAAGTATCCGGAGGACAGCCTGCTGCAGCGGGTCATCGCGCCCGAGGTACAGGCGCTTCAGGCAGTCGAGCGCCGCGACGGCACGGCGGCGGTCGCGGCCCTGGAAAATTCCCGGCAATATGAACTGGCGCCGCTTCACAACCTGGCATACGTCCGCGGCCTCGCCCTTCTCGAGGCCAATCAGCCTCAGGGTGCAATTGCGGAGTTCCAGAAGATTGTGGACCGCCCCGGCATTACGCCGCCGGCGCCGCTCCATGCCCTGGCCCACCTCGGCCTGGCCCGGGCTTACGCCCTGGCGGGCGAAAAAGCCAAAGCACGTATCGCCTACCAGGACGTGTTTGCCCTGTGGAAGGACGCCGATTCCGATCTGCCGGCTCTTATGCAGGCGAAAAACGAATACGCCAAACTTAACCCATGAGCTATCTCT
>JAFAIN010000203.1 GCA_019236695.1 Acidobacteriota bacterium
GCCCCGATTCGCAACTGAAGGGCGGCTTCGATCTCCGGCTCGTTCGGAGTGGCCGCGGTAACTTCCTGGAATGAGAACATGCGGTAGCGGGAATCGAGCGTCACCGGCATGCCATTCGTGCGGCGGTTGGCGCGAACCGCATCCCAAAGTTCGGGTGACGCGGCGCCGTAACCGTAATCGGAGATCAGCAGCGCATCGGAGGCGCGGATGTAGCCGCGGACCTCGTTGGCCAGGCGGCGCAACGAAGCGCCACTCGGTGCGACTTCAGGCTCGCGATCGATGCGCACCACCTGCTGGCGATTCGTATGAGCCTGCCCGGCAAGAATGCGTGTCTTGGTGACGGTGGCATAGCGCGGCTGCTTCACGATTCCGCCGTACGGGATATGGCGCTGGCGGAAGCGTTGCAGCAGGTGGTGCCCGGCTTCATCATCGCCGACCACACCAACCGGCAACACGCTTACGCCGAGCGCAGCCAGGTTGCAGATGGCGTTGCCGCCCCCTCCGGGCACAACGGAGGTTTCACGGTGCTTCAGGATCAGCACCGGGGCTTCGCGGGATACGCGGGCAATCTCGCCAAAAACAAACTCGTCGGCCACCAGATCGGCCAACACCGTGATGGTGATGCGCGGAAACTGGTCAACAATGCCGAGCAGGCGTTGCTTTCGCTGCTGCTCAGCCGTGGCAGCAATAGGGACCGGACGGGCGCGAGTTTTTGATGGTGGTTTCAAGCCGCTGACCTGCGGAGATTCTCTCATAGCTGGGTGGAAGCTCTCAGCTTTCAGCTCTCAGCTTTCAGCTTCTGCCCCTCGCAAAAGCTGTCATCCCGAAACCTTGCGCCTCGGCCCGAGCCCGCGACTGCGGCGAAGCAAGCCATCCCAGCCCGCGAATGCGGGCGGAAGATCGTAGCCCTGGGCGCAAGCCCAGGGATCAAATGCGGAAAAACAATCCAAGCCCGCACCGCGGGCGAAAGAAATACACCTTGGTACGCGGCGTTTCTTTCGCCCTCTTCGAGGGCTCTTTGGAATTCCGGCGTTTTCCCCGGGCTTACGCCCAGGGCTAACCTACTGCGCCCTCTTCGAGGGCTGCCGCAGATTCTCCGGAGCTGAGAGCTGAAAGCTTAGAGCTGAAGCTGACTCTCAAAGCTGAGAGCTGGGAGCTGTCCATTGCGGCTTGCGCGCGGCAACGGTTTGCAGGATGGCGTCAAGCGCTGCCGCGGCGTCTTCCAACTGCATGCGCACGGGGACAACGCTCAGCGGTTGCAGTTCCTCGCGCAGAGGGCCGAGGTTCACGGCATCTTTCTCGGTCGTAACGAACCCATCTGCCTCCGACTGGCGCTTCAGCGAAAGCAAAGCGCGAATGTCGGCCGGAGAGTAGCGATAGTGGTCGCGAAAGGCGGCTTCGGCCGCGGGTTCGATTCCGGCCTTGCGAAGCTGCAGGAAGAAGCTCTGCGGACGCGCAATGCCGCAAAATGCCACCGGATGCGGCGGAACATCGCGCGGCAGGATTCCGCGCCGCACGCGAAAGATCCGCTTGGCCTCTCTGAGTGCCGCCGGGAGCGCTTCGGTCGGGGCTCCACTCATCAGCGCGACGGCGTCGGCCCGCCGCAGCGACGCCAGCGGCTCACGGAGCCGGCCTCGCGGCAGCAAGTGGTCGCGAATATCCTCAGGCGTGAGCAGTACAATATCGAAATCGCGGGCCAGTTCGCGGTGCTGGAACCCATCATCAAGCAGATGGAGTTGCGGCCCCAAGCGCTGCTCGGCCAGAACACCGGCTGCATGGCGCTGTTCGCCCACAAACACCGGAGCCGAAAGCCTGCGCGCAATCAGCAGAGGCTCATCGCCAAAACGGCCGGGACAACCGTTCGGGTCCACCATTTCGACGCTTGCACTGTCGCGGCCATAACCGCGAGTGAGCACATCAAACGCAACCCCGCGGTTGCGCAATAATTCGCCGAGAAGAATTACGAATGGAGTTTTGCCCGCTCCGCCCACCGACAGGTTGCCGACGCTGATTACCGGGCCTTGAAGGGCAGCAGCGGACAGCGTTCCACGGTCGTAGAGCGCGTTGCGCAACCGCACGGCAGCGGAAAACACCGAAGCGGCCGCGGAGGCGGCCAGGGAAGAGGCTGGCCTCATCGGGCCATCTCCTGCACGCGCTCGGTGGAACGCATTGGCAGGAGAGAGCGCAGGTGACTCAGGGTGGCATCGGTGGCGCCGGAGTTCACTTCCATGACAGCGCGGGCGCGGCGGCCCAATTCGGCCGCCAGCTCCGGGTCGCGCAGCAAATCGGCCGCGGTTGAAATCGGATCCTCGGTAATGGCCAGCGCCGCGGAAACCCGAAACTGCTCGACCACATCGCGGAAGTTCTCATAATGAGGGCCGATAACAATGGGCCTCGAAAACCATGCCGGCTCGAGGATGTTGTGCCCTCCCGCCCGGGCAAAACTTCCGCCCACGATGGCCACCCCGGCGATGGCGTAAACGCCGGCGAGCTCACCGATGCTGTCGAGCAGGAGAACGCCTCCCGGGGTTATGGTTCCGCTCGATTCGGAACGCCGGACGCAGGGCAGCCCTGAGTCGTGGATGAGCCGGGCAACCTCCGCGAAGCGCTCTGGCTTGCGCGGCGCCAGCACCAAAAGCGCCTGGTTGAATTCGTGCTGCACGAGTCTCTGGAACCCGCGCAACAGTGCCGGCTCCTCGCCTTCCACGGTGCTGCCGCACACAATCACCGGCCCG
>JAFAIN010000343.1 GCA_019236695.1 Acidobacteriota bacterium
ATGCGGGTCCCACCTCCACGAGGGATGCCGGGCCAGCGCTCATTTTTCCGGCCGCATTGGGTATTCCACAATTCCGGGAAATCGTAAAGCGCAGCGCAAGAGCTGTGCCCGAGCCTTCTGGAAACCAAAGCACGTGCCGGCGCCCCACACATCGGTGTAATCAGATTTGCAATGGCTGGCGCAAAATTTTGCCGCTGCTATAATCGCCTGTTTTGCCTGCGCGCGGCCGGCATGTTTTGGGCGCGCGGCACCGCGTTTCGCCTGCAAGATGCAAGATCGTTCCACCTTCGGCGCTCAGCACCTGGCTGGGCTCTCCCTTCGCGGCTGGAGAAGCGTGAATCTCTCCATCCCAAATTTTTTTGTCATGGCTGTTCGAACACGGCCGGGTGACTGCCCGGCGTAAGTAACGAATGTCGCAGATCTTTCATCGCAGCACGAACAGCATTTCGCGGTTCACGATCTTCGGCGCCCTGTTCGTGCTGCTGGCGCTGGCCTGGGTGGGCGAGCAGATTCAGCGTTCTTCGTATGTCAACTATCTGGGCGTGGCGCAAATCCAGCCGGTGCCGTTCAGCCACCAGCACCATGTAGGCGGGCTGGGGATTGACTGCCGCTACTGCCACACCTCGGTGGAGACATCAAGTTTTGCCGGCATTCCGCCGACGAAGACGTGCATGAATTGCCATTCGCAGATCTGGACCAATACGCCGATGCTGGAGCCGGTGCGAGCCAGCTTCCGCAGCGGAAACTCGCTGGTTTGGGTGCGGGTAAACGATCTGCCCGACTTTGTGTATTTCGACCACAGCATTCACGTGAACAAGGGGATCGGCTGTTATTCGTGCCACGGGCCGGTGGACCGCATGCCGCTGATGTATGCGGCGCACACGCTGCAAATGGAGTGGTGCCTCGATTGCCATCGCAGCCCGGGAAAGAACCTGCGGCCCAAGGAGCAGGTGTTCAACATGGAATACGTTCCGCCCAGCGACCAGATGGAACTGGGCGGCAGGCTGGAAAAGCAGTACCACATTCGCACGGTGTATGACCTTACAAGCTGCAGCACTTGTCATCGTTAAATGGGGCAAGTAAGGAACTTGAACAAACGTGAACGATCCGTTGCACATTCTGAATAACGCAGGCCCGGCAGAGTCCACTGCGGCGCGGCGCGAACGCTTCTGGCGCACTCTGGAGGAGGCGATGGATGATCCGGCGGTGCGCGCCCGCCTGGGCCGCGAACTGCCGCGCGATGAGGGCTACCTTGACCCGGTAAGCCGCCGGCGGTTTTTGCAGCTCTCGGCGGTAACGCTGGCAGTGGCGGGCGTGACGGCCTGCACGAAACAGCCGCTGGAACCGATTGTGCCCTACGTTCGCCAGCCGGAAGGCATGACGCTGGGCAACCCGCTGTTCTTCGCCACCGCGTTTCCGCTCTCGGGCATTTTGCGGCCTGTTCTGGTCCGCAGCAATGAAGGCCGGCCGACAAAAATCGAAGGCAATCCGCAACACCCGGCATCACTCGGCGGGACCAGCGTGTTCTCGCAGGGCTCGCTATACGATCTGTACGATCCGGACCGGTCGCAGACCATCGAGTACCTGGGAGACGTCCGTACCTGGGCGGGCTTCCTGGGCGCGATGCGCGGCCAGGTAAACGCCCAGAAGGCGCTGGGAGGAGCCGGCATTCGCCTGCTGACCGGAACCACTACTTCTCCCTCGTTCGCGGCGCAGGTCAACGCTTTGCGGAAGACGTTCCCGCAAATGAAGTGGCACGTGTATGAGCCCATCAACCGCGACATGGCGAAGCTGGGAGCGAAGCAGGCTTTCGGGCAGGTGGTGGACACGCGCTATGACCTGGCCGCCGCTGACGTGGTGGTTTCGCTCGACGCCAATTTTTTGAGCGGCGAGTTCCCGGGATTCGAGCGCTATGCCCGCGACTTTGCCGGGCGGCGCAAGCCGGATGCCGGCCGCGAGATGCTGCGGTTTTACGCGATTGAAACCTCGCCCACCAATACCGGGGGCAAGGCCGACCATCGGCTTGGGCTGAAGCCCAGCGACTTTCAGCAGGCTGTAAGGACGCTTGGCTCGCTGGTCCAAGCGACGGGAGCGACTGCGGGCGACATACCCGGGCCGTTTGGGAGCTTTGTGCTGGCGGTTTCGGCCGAACTGGGCCGCGCGCGAGGCCGCAGCCTGATCATTGCGGGAGATCATGCGCCCGCCGAGGTTCACGCCCTGGCCCACCAGATGAATGCTGCGCTGGGCAACGTGGGCAAGACGGTGTTTTACACCGACCCGGTAGAAGCGAACCCGGCGGTGCACATTGACTCCCTGAAAGAGCTGGTCAGCGACCTGCAGGGCAACAAGGTTGACCTGCTGATCATCAGCGGGGTGAACCCGGTGTTTGATGCCCCTGCCGACCTGGAGTTCGCGAAGTGGATTGGCGCAGCCCGGCTGGTGGTGCACCACGGGCTTTACCAGGACGAGACCTCAGCTCACGCGCACTGGCATGTAAATGCCGCGCATTACCTGGAGAGCTGGAGCGATGGGCGGGCTTATGACGGAAGCATCAGCATTATCCAGCCGCTGATCGCGCCGTTGTATGGCGGCAAGACGGAGCATGAACTGCTCGCCGGGTTCAGCGACAACCCTGATGCCGCAGCCTACGAACTCATCCGCGGTTTCTGGCAATCGCAACAGGGCGGCGCAACCGGGACGCGGAGCGCACCCGGCGCTATGCCCGGAGAGAATGCTGGAGGAACGCTTCCGCCGGCAACACCTGATTTCGAAATCTGGTGGCGGCGCGCGGTGCATGATGGATACGTAGGCAACTCCATGCTGCCTGAAAAGAGCCTCGCGGTGCGCGCAGGGGCTATTCCGGTTGCGGCAGAAAGCGCGCCAAACCAGTTGCAGGTCGTTTTCCGGCCCGATCCCACGGTGTATGACGGGCGCTTCGGCAACAATGCCTGGCTGCAGGAAATCGAGAAGCCGCTCACCACCATCACCTGGGACAACACCATCTGGACCAGCTTGGCACTGGCGCAGCGCCTGGGGTTGTATGAAGCGGCGATGCAGCAGAAGCAAAACGTGGTCGAGCTGGAGCTCGGCGGCCGCAAGGTAAGAGGCGCGCTTTACGTGCAGCCCGGCATGCCTGACGGCATGATCACGGTGTTCACCGGCTACGGCCACACCCACATTGGACACACCGGGAACGGGTTCGGATACAACGCATGCGCGATCCGCTCCTCGGATGCTCCATGGTCTGCCGCCGGCGCCAGGATCGCGCAAACCGGCGAGACGCTGCCCATCGCAAAGATCCAGCCGGAGCAGCAGGTTCATGCCGGTGATATCGGGAAGACCACCCGAGACCTGGTGCGGATTGGCACCCTGGAAAAATACCGGCAAAACCCGCATTTCGCGCAGGCGGCGGAAACCCAGGAGCCCGGCACGCATGGGCCGGACGAATTGCCGAAGGATTCGCTCTACCCAGGCTGGAATTACAGCAGCGGTTACCAGTGGGCCATGGTCATTGACCTGAATTCCTGTGTGGGGTGCAACGCCTGCATCGTGGCCTGCCAGGCGGAAAACAACATTGCGGTAGTGGGCAAGGAACAGGTGCTGAAGCGCCGGCCCATGCACTGGCTGCGGGTGGATACCTATTACGACGACCTCGACAACCCGCGCATGTACTTCCAGCCGCTGCCCTGCATGCAGTGCGAGAGCGCTCCGTGCGAGTACGTTTGCCCGGTGGGCGCAACCACGCATTCCACGGAAGGCCTGAACGACATGACGTACAACCGCTGCGTGGGCACGCGCTACTGCTCGAACAATTGCCCGTACAAGGTGCGGCGATTCAATTTCTTCCTGTTCCAGGACTGGAACACGCCGCAATTGAAGCTGATGCGGAATCCGGAGGTCAGCGTGCGCTCCCGCGGCGTAATGGAGAAATGCACGTATTGCGTGCAGCGTATCACCAAGGCGCGCATCGCCGCGGAGGAAGAGGACAGGCCAATTCGCGACCAGGAGTTCACCACCGCGTGCGCGCAAGCCTGCCCGGCCGATGCCATCGTGTTTGGCGACCAGAACCAGAAGGATGGCCGCACGGCGCGGCTGAAGGCCTCACCCAGAAATTACGGGCTGCTCGAGGAACTGAACACCCGGCCGCGAACCACGTATCTTGCGGGCGTCCTGAACCCGAATGCCGCGCTGCACACCCGGGATGTGCAGGAGGCGGAGGAAGAATAGTCGAACTTGATGGCTGACGAGCAGCACAAACACGAAGAGCACATCGACGAAATGTCGTCGCACCTGCTGCCGGCCAAGGCCACCATCCTGGCGCCCGGGCACACGTTTGCGACGGTGACCGACAAGATCAGCGCGGTGGTGCTGAGCCGCGACACGCCGGCAGCATGGCTCATCGCCACCGGCGGGTTCGGGCTGCTGGCGGTGTGGCTTCTGTTTGCCACCGCCTACCAACTGGCCCGGGGCATCGGCATTTGGGGCGTGAACGTTCCGGTGGCCTGGGGATTCGCCATTGTGAACTTCGTGTGGTGGATCGGAATCGGGCATGCGGGCACGCTGATTTCCGCGATACTGCTGCTGCTGAAGCAGAAGTGGAGAAACTCGATCAACCGCTTCGCGGAAGCGATGACGCTGTTCGCCGTAATGTGCGCCGGCTACTACCCGGTGATGCACCTAGGCCGGCCGTGGCTGGCCTACTGGCTGTTTCCATATCCGAACACCATGGGGGTGTGGCCGCAGTTCCGCAGCGCACTGGTGTGGGACGTGTTTGCGGTTTCCACTTACTTCACGGTTTCACTGATTTTCTGGTACCAGGGGCTGATTCCCGACCTGGCTACACTGCGCGACCGATCGCAGAACAAAGCCGGCCGGATCATTTACGGCATTCTGGCCATGGGGTGGCGCGGATCGGCGCGCCACTGGAAGCGCTACGACTCTTCCTACCGCCTGCTGGCCGGACTGGCTACGCCGCTGGTGATTTCGGTGCACACGGTGGTGAGTTTTGATTTTGCCATCGCCCTGGTTCCGGGATGGCATACCAGCATCTTCCCGCCGTACTTCGTGGCCGGGGCCATCTATTCCGGTTTTGCGATGGTGCTGGTGCTGGCCATTCCGATCCGGCGCATTTATGGCCTGGATGACTTCATCACGATCAAGCACCTGGACAACTGCGCCAAGCTGATGCTGGCCACCGGCGAGATCGTGGCGTACGGCTACATCATCGAGAGCTTCATGGCGTGGTACAGCGGCGACATTTACGACCGCTACGTGATGCTGGATCGCATGGGCGGCAAGTACGCGGTGTTTTACATTTGCCTGATCTCGATCAACGTGTTTTTTGTCCAGGTGCTGTGGCTGCGGCGGATTCGCACCTCACCTTCTTTGCTGTTCATTGCGAGCGTGATTGTGCTGGCGGCCATGTGGCTGGAGCGATTTGTGATCGTGGTGCAGAGCCTGCATCGCGATTTCCTACCGTCATCGTGGGCCATGTATTACCCGACTTTCTGGGACATCACGCAATTCCTCGGAACCATTGGGCTGTTCGCCTTCGGCATGCTCATGTTCATCCGCTTCCTGCCCATGATTTCGATTTTTGAAATCCGGGAACTGCTGCCGGAAGCGCATGTCACGCTGCAGGAGGCTGACTGATGCGCGAACTTCCCATCTGGGGGCTGATTGCGGAATTTACCAGCGCCGCCGACCTGGCGTTAGCCACCCGGCGGGCGCGCGAGGCGGGATACCGGCGCATGGACGCGTATTCCCCGTTCGGCATCGAGGCCGTTTCGAGCGAACTGGGCTTCGAGTACACCCGGGTTCCGCTGGTTTGCCTGCTGGGGGGGATTCTTGGAGGCCTGGGCGGTTTTTTTCTGCAGTACTGGATTCACGTGCTGAATTTTCCGCAGAACATTGGGGGGCGCCCGCTGAACTCGTGGCCGGCATACATTGTGGTGATGTTTGAGTGCACCATCCTGGGCGCTTCACTTTCGGCGCTGCTGGGCATGCTGGCGCTCAACGGCCTGCCGCAACCATATCATCCGGTTTTTAATGTTCCGCGGTTCGCCCTCGCCAGCAAAGACCGGTTCTTTCTGGCGATTGAATCTGCCGACCCGAAATTCGACATTCATAATACGTTCCGGTTCCTGCAGGGGCTGGGCGCGAGAGATGTTCAAGAGATACCGAACTGATTCGTAAGGGGAAATGACTGCGAGCCTGAAATTCGGCAGCAAGACCGGGATCTTCGCGCGCGCAAGGCGACGCCGCGCAGGGCTCTGCCTTTTGCCTTTTGTTTTTTGCCTTTTGCTGATCTCGTGCCGCAACGACATGCATGACCAGCCGCGGATGAAGCCGCTGCGCCGCAGCGACTTCTTTGCGGATAACCGTGAAGGGCGCCCGCTGCTGCCGGGCACGGTGGCTCGCGGCCAGCTCAATGAGGACGCCTATTACCTTACCGGGTATGTGGCGCCGAACCAGTACGGCAACCGGCTGCCTTTTCCGTTAACCGCGGAGGTGCTGGCGCGCGGACAGGAGCGTTTCAACATTTACTGCAGCCCCTGCCACTCGCGGGTGGGCGACGGAAACGGAATGATCGTGCAACGGGGCTATCGGAAGCCGCCATCGTTCCACACCGATGCATTGCGAAACGCGCCGCTCGGCCATTTTTACGATGTGATCACCAGCGGTTTCGGGGCCATGCCGGATTATGCGCAGCAGGTGCCGCCTTCGGACCGCTGGGCGATTGCTGCCTTCATCCGGGCGCTGCAGCTTGCGCAGAACGCCAACGCGGCCGATGTTCCAGAGAACATGCGCGACCGGATTTCCAACTCAGGAAGCACCATCGTGCCGTTCATTCCTTCCGGAGTTCTGGGAGAGCGCGGCGCTACGCCCGCCTCGGCGGGTGAAGGCTCGAGCCTGGGCCGCGAATCGGCTGGCGGCGCCGAAAATCCGCAGGCGCCCGTAAACCCGCAGCAGGCAATGCCGCCGGGCCAGCAGATGCAGCCCGGAGGCACAAACACGCCGCCCATGCTTCCGCGCCCGGAACCCTCGCAGCCGCAACCCACGAAGCCGCCTGAGGAAACGGCGCAAGCCCTAGCCCGAGCCGTGCTGCTGCGGCCTACCCAACTGCGACGACAGGGACCGGGGCTGAAGCCCGCCATTATTGCTGGCCGGACTCACCGGGCTGAAGCCCGGTGCTCCCGCCGCGGGGAGGCGAAAGCCGTGATCGACATCATCCCCGAGAACCCGGTGAGCCCGCCGGCCGCAAGGAAGGAGTTGAGCCGTTGAGTGGCGCTGCCCATATACGCGATGTGAGATTCGCCGTGCCGCAGGGCTGGTACCGCGCGGAACGATGGGCGCTGATCGCCGGAGTTGCCGGCGCGGTGGGGTGCATCCTGGGCGCAATGTTTTGCGGGGCTGCGGATTTCCTGCGCTGGTAC
>JAFAIN010000208.1 GCA_019236695.1 Acidobacteriota bacterium
AAAAATTCTCCGGATGCCGCGCTGGCGCAGCGCCTGGCCGGTTCGCGAGTCGGCTGCCATAAGGGGAGGCGCCCAGGTCGGATGTGTTGCTCGCGGTCCAACCCGGCCACGGTCAGGAGTTTAGCATCGGGAATGGGGCACGCCGGCGGTGGAGAAGGCAGGAGGAGGTTACCAACGGCACGCCCCTCAGAATGTCAAAAGTGGAATGTGTAACCGGCAAAGTGGCATGTGCCCGGCGCCGCGGATTGGGATAAGAATAGGCGGCCGGAACCACGCCAGCCGCTGCTGACAGGACGAGGTTCAGGCGCGAAGAACCTGCTGCAGGCATTGCAGAACTGCCATGGAAGCCACCATCATCACAATCCTGGCCGTCATCCGGCCGGCGGAGCGGGTCATGTGCTTGCGCTTGATGAGGCCTTCGCGCTCCAGCGTTTTTTCTATGCCGTCCCACACTCGAGGGTCGGGATCTTCCATGGGCACGAGCAATTTGGCCACTTCGGCAATGTACCGAAGGTCACGTACCAGGTCGGAACACACGGTGCAGTTGGCCAGGTGCGCCTCCTGCTCCTGGTTGCCGCCGCTTTCGATAATCTCCGGCAGCACACGCTGAAATTCTGAGCAGTTCATGTTTTTGTTCCCCCGCCAGGCGCCTCCGCTATCGTCTCATGGCCTTTTCGGCTCTGGTGATTTTCAGCAGATCGCGCAACTTCATTCTCGCTTTGTGCAACTGCGACTTGCTATTCCCGATTGAGCAACCCATCATCTCGGCAATTTCGTTGTGTTCGTACCCTTCTACATCGTGCAGCACAAAAATGATGCGATAGCCCGGCGGCAGGCTCTCGATGGCCCGCTCCAGGTTTACGCGATCGATGGAGCCGGCCAGCACGTTGTCGCGCGAGCCGATATCCTTTCGCGGCCCGTCCTCCTGCTGCGGCTCCATGGTTTCCTCGAGTGAAACCTCGGGCAGGCCCTTTTTGCGCAGATGCATCAGCACCACGTTGACTGCCAGCCGATGCAGCCAGGTGGAAAAAGCCGATTCCCCGCGGAATGTCGCGATCTTGCGATAAAGCTGCAGGAAAGCTTCCTGCGTCAGGTCTTCGGCTTCAGCCGTATTGCCCGTCATGCGGAGGCAAAGCGAGTACACACGGCGCTTGTGCAGCCCATACAGGATTTCGAAGCACTGCGCATCTCCTGCCTGCGCGCGCTGGATTGCTTCAGCCTCAGTCAGTCCCGGAGCCGCGGTCTTCTTCTGGGGTGCCAATTTGGCCTTCGCAGTCCGTACCACGATGGATGCTGTCACCTTTTCCGTCGTTGTCTTTGCAGCCAAGCTCCACTCCCCGCAGCACGCCCCGGCGATACTCGGAGCCGGCTGGCGTTCAGGCGGCGCGGGGCCACGGTTGTGCCTGCCGCCCGGAAAGATATCAGGGCCGAAAGAAACTTTAGAAACAAATTCGGCAGCTTTGGTTGCCGGAACCGTAAATCGCTGAAAAGGAAGCTATAAGCCGTAAGCTATAAGCCATAAGCCACAAGCCATCGGCCAAAGCCGCGGCGATCGCCTATTTCAAGCTTAAAGCTTATGACTCCCCCTCGCCCCGCGCCAGTAGAGGAATAGCCCAATCAGCACCGAGCCTGCGGTTTCCCCTACCAGCTTGATTTCGAACAAGGCCTTGTTGGCCACATCGGCGGTCGGATACAGCGCAAGCGCCATGGCGAAGGCCGTGATGGTAAATGCCAGGCCGCCCGCAATGATGACTCCCGCCTTTCCTCCCGGGACCAGCACGGCACCCGGATTCTGATTCCGATCGCGCCGGAAGGCCAGCCGCATGGCCGCTGCATACATATAAAGGAAGGGCAGGAAATACAGCAGGATCGCCGCATCTACCAGTACCTGGTAAGCGCCGCGCAGCGTTTCACTCACCTGCGACAGCAGCAGCACAACTGCCGATATGGCTCCCTGCACCAGAATCGCAATGTAGGGAGTGCGCCATTTGGGATGCAATTTGCCAAACCATTGCGGCAGGTATCGGTCGAGCCCCACGACAAACGGCACACGCGCAACTCCGGCAACCGTAGAGCCCACGCCGCCGGCGTTGCCCACGGTGACCAGCAGCGCGGCAATGATGCCCAGCCACGCCAATCCCATGGCGGCCGATCCGGAGCCCAGCGCCTGGAACACTCCGTTCTGCACATTCACGCTGCCGGCCGGAATGATGGCGAGCAGTGCCAGCGTGCCCATGATGTAAATGGCGGCGATCAACGCGCCCGAGGCATAGATGGCGCGGGGGAAATTGCGCTGCGGATTGCGCACCTCCTCGCTCATGGCGCACACCAGTTCCAGCCCGGTAAACGCGAACGCAATCTGCGACCAGAAATTTACCGTATCGAAATTGAAGCGCGGCAGGGTCGCGCTCCAGGTGAACGCGGTAGCCGAGCCATGCCGCAACCACAGAATTCCGCCCACGGCCACCAGCATTACGAGCGGGACGTAGGTGCCGACTCCGCCGGCATTCTGCAGCCATTTGCCGATATGTAGCCCTACCAGGTTCAGCCCAACCGCGATCGCCAGCAGGGCGAGCGAAGCCGCCATCTGGTAAGGACGATTGTCGGCCAGCCACGCTGCTTTCGGGCCGCCAATGTACACCGACATGGCAACGCTGGCCAGGAGCAGCCCGGGAAAATAAAAGATGGTGTACACCCAGTAGGACCAGCCGGCCACGAATCCGTGAAAGTCGCCGAACGCCTCCTTGGTCCAGACGTACAAGCCCCCTTCATTGGGAAAACGGGTCGAGAGCTCGACAATGATCAGCGCTGTGGGAAAGAAGAACAGCAGAGCGGCCAGCGCCCACAGGCTGAGCGATGAGACGCCGTTGTGCGCCGCAGCCGCAATCCACCGCGGGCCCAGCACGGCTGCAATGTTGAAAAGCAGAACATCCCAAAAGCCCATCTCGCGGCGCAGGCCGCTGCGGTTTTCAGGGGAGCTCATCTTCCGGGGACCTCGGCTGGCGGGGAACAGTTTATCGCTTCGAGATGGAAGCTCTCAGCTTTCAGCTTTCGGCCGGAGCGGGGCGGGCTATGCGCCCCGGTGCAACTATGCAGCGATGCAGCTATGCAGCCATGCCGCTAGTTCGCCGTGCCGCCACTCTGACCGCTATCGCCGACGATGCTGATATGGGCGCGCGGATCCGATTGCAGGCGCTGCATGTCGGAGTTGGAATATACGCGTGAAGCCGGTTGATGCGGGGCGCCCGGGGAAACAATCACGGCGAGCGGCGGTCCTGCCGCTCCTGGTACGCCCACGGCGGGCGCCGCGGCCGGCGCGGCCGGCCCGGTGCTATGCTCCTCGAAAGCCCGAGTCCTTTCACGGGCAATGCCGGGCACCACGTACACACCCGGGTTGGAAACTACCGGGAGGGAAATTGACGCCGGCGGGGGCTCCAGCATGACGATGCGATTCTCAATGGAGATTCCGGCGCGGCCCGCATCCGTGATTCCGACCGGCGAGGACATCAGGGTTACGAAGTGAACTTCGGGTGTGGCGATCTGCGGCCCGCCGCCCCCGGTTATCACCACCTGTCCGAATCCACGCGACATGGCGCAGCAGGACAACAGAGCAAGCATGGCAGCACGGCACATAAGCACCTCACGCACTCCAATCCGGAGCTCTTCCAATCCTTTAGACGCAGCCCTGGCCACGATGGCGCAGGTTACCCGACGTTACCATGGTCGAATGAAGCCGTCGTTTGCGGCAGCGCAAGCTCAAAGAAGGGAGTGCGAAAGTGCGTGTGGGGCGCGCGCCTACTGCGCTGCGGCCTCCAGTGCAACCATGCAGCAATGCAGCCATCCAGCGATTGATCGGGCGTCCAGCCGGATTTCCCTGGGACGACCATCAGTGAAGCTTCCATAACAGGGCGCAGTTCAAGCCGGCGGCGAAGCACGTGCCCAGGAAGTTGACCGCATCATTATTGAGCGGGGGCTCGAGGGTCGCGCCGAGCAGTGAATCAAACAACATGCCCGCAACGCCGGCGAGGGCAGCGAGCGGCGCGAATGGCCACAGCTCCGGCCATGTTCGAGTGACGCACGCGGCAACCAACAGCGCAGCGGCTATACCGGCGACGCTGCCAACCCAGGTGACGGCGCCGTTTGCGCCCGGCTCGGCCTTGCGCCGCGACGTAATCATCCGCGGCGCGCCTCCAAACGCTTTGCCGATTTCACTCGCCACCGTGTCGGCTGCCGCCTCAGCCAGAATGGCCACAATCGCGAACTGCGCCCACACTCCGCGCAGGAAGATTGCCCCGAGCGCGGCCGCCCCGCTATTTGCCAGCACCTGCAGGGCATCGCGGCCGTGCCGCTCTTCGGCTTCGAGCCTGAGCTTGCGATTTCTTCCGATCGTGGTGGAAAGCCAGGTGAGCATGAAAGTCATGAGCAGCGGCAGCAGGAACATTGCGCCCGCCCCTATCCACAGCGTGAAAGCCACAACGAATGCCGCAAAGGCGCCGCCTCGGCTCAGGCCGCCCGCCAGATGAGCCGCCAGGGCCAATGCGGCGCAAGCCAGGGTTGCCGCTTCGAATTCGTGTGCAGTCACCGCAAGTTCCGGCCGGACTTTCACCGCAAGCAACGCGGCCAGCAGGGTTGCGGAAACCAGCACCCCGGCTTGCTCGCGCCGTGCTTTAGTTCCCATGGCGGTTGTGGGGGCGGCTTTCATGGCGGCACAGGCTTAGGCCGCCCGCATCGTAACAGAGAGGGGGACCCTGGCCCGGCTAGCTGCCGCCCGGGGTGATTTCCATGCCTGCTTCGGTTTGGACCGGCTATCTCACGTTTGGGCTCATCTCGATGCCGGTGCGGCTTTTTTCGGGAGCGCGCGGCTCGCGCATCTCGTTCCACATGCTGCACCGCGACGACCACGCCCGCATCCGGCAGCAATTGGTGTGCTCGGAAGAAGAGAAGGTGGTAGAGCGCAGCGACATCGTGAAGGGATACGAATACCGCAAAGGCGAATACGTCATCCTCGAGCCGGATGAGATTAAAAAGATAGAACCGAAGACGGCCAAGGCCATGGAGATCCTGGAATTTGTGAAGGCCGCCGAGGTCGATCCCGTCTATTTCGAATCCTCCTATTACCTCATGCCGGAAGAGGCCGGCAAGCGCCCCTACGCGCTGCTGGCCAAGGCGCTGGAAGAAACCGATTACTTCGCCATAGCCAAACTCACCATGCACAACCGCGAGTACACCGTCATCCTGCGTCCCGACCAGGGCGGGCTGATGCTGCACACCATGTATTACGAAAACGAAGTGCGGCGCGTGGAGAACTTTGGCAGCCCGGATGTGGAACTGCGCGACGCGGAAGTAAAAGTGGCGCACCAGCTCATCGAGGCGCTGGCCTCCGATTTCCATCCGGAAAAGTATTCCGACACCTTCGAAGAAAACCTGAAGAAAATGATTCAGGCGCGTCTCGAAGGCAAAGAGGTCACGCCGGTCGAGAAGCCGCGGAAACCGGCGCCGGTGGTCGATTTGATGGAAGCGCTGCGCAAGAGCCTGGAGCAGACCGGGAAGAAGAAGCCGGCGCAGCGGGTCGAACACGCGCAAACCGCGAGCGAAACTCACGCCCGCCCCGCCCATCCCGCGACGAAAAAGGGCCGAGGCCGGAAAGCAGCCTGAGGGCCCAACGTTTCGATTCGCCGTCTCAGACTACCTGGCCCAGGGCCTGCCGCACTTAAACGCAGAGTGATAGCCGCAAAATCCTATCGCTCACAACCATGCGATAATGTGAGCGATAGAAGAATAACGTATCGCTCATGGCTTGGAACTGGGAAAGAAGGGACTGGCCCAATTTCCGTTGGGATCGCGAACGCCTTGAGGCTGCGGAGAAGCAGTTTCTTGTCAGTGCAGGTGTCTTCGTCGGCTCCATCCGGCACCTCGGGAAACAGGAACACGACCAACTTGCTGTTGAGGCCATGAGCACGGAAGCAGTGTCGACTTCTGAAATCGAAGGCGAAATTCTGGATCGCGCAAGTGTGCAGTCTTCGCTCCGCAAGCAACTAGGCCTGGCCACGGAGGACCGGCGCATCCGGCCTGCAGAGCGAGGCATTGCGGAGATGATGGTTGACGTGCACCGGTCGTTTGCCGAGCCGCTCTCCGGCGAAATGCTGTTCCGCTGGCATGCCATGGTGATGAGCGGGAGCCGCAACCTCAGAGATGTGGGGCGCTACCGGACCGGCACGGAGCCGATGCAAGTGGTTTCCGGCCCGATGGGCGAACCACGGGTTCATTTCGAGGCGCCTCCGTCATCGCGCGTGCCATACGAAGCGGAGCGATTCATTGCGTGGTTCAATCGAACCGCGCCTCGGCGCGAAGAACCGCGGTCTGCGCTGGCGAGGGCGGGGATTGCGCACCTGTATTTTGAGAGCATCCATCCGTTCGAGGACGGCAACGGGCGTTTGGGGCGCGCCATCGCTGAAAAAGCTCTGGCGCAAAGCCTTGGCCAGCCGACGCTCACCGCGCTGGCGGCAACGATTCTTGCCCAGCGCAAGAGCTATTACGAAGCACTGGAAGCGGCGAACAAGGAAAACGAGATCACGCGCTGGCTGATGTGGTTTGCCGGTGTCGCCATCGAAGCACAGCGCCGAACCATCGCTCTGGTGGAGTTCCTGATCGACAAAACGAAGCTGCTCGACCGGCTGAAAGGCCATCTCAATGCCCGGCAGGAAAAGGCGCTGCTGCGCATGTTCCGCGAAGGGCCGGATGGATTCCGAGGCGGTCTTTCTGCAGGGAAATACAGCACCATCACGGGAGCCTCGCCGGCCAGCACCACG